>JACQTY010000079.1 GCA_016210545.1 Chloroflexota bacterium | reverse complement strand
GCGCACAACCACCCCTCCGGCGACCCCACCCCCAGCCCCGATGACGTGAAGGTGACCGCAGACATGGTGAAGGCAGGGCAACTTCTCGGCATAGATGTCCTGGACCACCTGGTCATCGGACAGCAGAAGTTCGTGAGCCTGAAGGAAAAGGGGCTGGGGTTCGACAAATAGTCTCCTCGCCCCATGTTCGAGCGGGTATCGGACCCCGCTGCGTGGAGAGGGGAGGGGGGTGAGCGGTAAGTGTGAGTGCATGGTAGACAAAACGGAAACCGCCACCCTGGCTGGCGGCTGCTTCTGGTGCCTGGAGGCTGTATTCGAGCAGCTTCAGGGGGTGGAGCGCGTGGTCTCCGGCTATGCAGGCGGGCACGTCCCCAACCCCTCCTACGAGCGGGTCTGCTCCGGCACGACGGGCCACGCCGAGACCGTCCGCATCACCTTCGACCCCAAAGTCATCTCCTACCGGGAGGTCCTTGAGGTCTTCTTCAGCGTCCACGACCCGACAACGCTGAACCGCCAGGGCGCCGACGTTGGGACGCAGTACCGCTCGGCCATCTTCTACCACACGCCCGAGCAGAAGGCCGAAGCCGGGAAGGTGATAAAGAAACTCGCGGCTGAAGGCGTCTGGGGCCGGCCCATCGTCACCGAGGTGAAACCTTTCACCGCGTTCTACCCCGCCGAGGAGTACCATCAGGGGTACTACCGCAAGAACCCCGAGCAGGCATACTGCCAGGTTGTCATCAACCCCAAGCTGGCCAAGTTCAGGGAGAAGTTTGCGGCGAGGCTGAAGGCTTGAAGAAGGGGCTTCACGAAAAGGCGGGACTGGAGATTCTTCGCCTGCGGCTGAGAATGACGGTGTATGGAGCACCCCTGTCATTCTGAGGGAGTCCCGCCGAAGGCGAGCGACCGAAGAATCTCCTGCTAGCCCCTTGCGCCGGACTCGCCTCATTATCAATCACTGTCAGATTCCTCTTCGTGCAGGAGAAGCGTCCTTACGAAGAAGTGGAACAGGAGATTCTTCGCTACGGCTCAGAATGACAGGGGGATCTCACTTCGTTTCGCTGGCTGCAGTAATGTGGCGACTGCGTCTCTGGTCAGGTTCTGAGGCTGGCCCCCAGCTCCCGCTGCAGCCGGCCCAGGACCCGCGCCTGGGCCTTGTCCACCTCTTCGTCGGTGAGGGTGCGGTCCCCTGTCATTCTGATGAAGTCCGCCAAAGGCGGGCGACTGAAGAATCTCCAGTATGCCTGCTGCGTTGGCTTTGCACCCCGTCAACCAACCCACGCACTGCTCAAATCTTTCCATTCCGGATTGACAGACTCTATCAGCGCGATTTTCCTTCTCCTTAGCCAGCCTTTCAGTTGTTTCTCCCTGGTGATCGCCTCATAGATGTCATTCGTTTCTTCGTAATAGACCAACATGGTGAGGTTATATTTCTTAGTGAAACCTTCGGTGAGCTTCTGCTTGTGCTCGTCCACGCGCCGCTCCAGGTCATTGGTCACGCCAATGTACAGGGTCTTGGACACATTGGACATGATGTAGACGTAGTACTGGTTGGTCTTCATTATTCTGCCCCCAAGAAGAGACCCAACGGAAAGGCGCAACTGGAGATTCTTCGCTACGGCCCAGAATGACAGGGGAAGCGTAGCCATCTGTCATTCTGATGGAGTCTCGCCTACAGCGAGCGACTGAATCCCGACGTATCGGGACTGTCCCTCCATTGCGCAGGCTCGGCATCCAACAAGTCACTTTGACGGAAGGCGGGACTGGAGATTCTTCGCTGCGGCTCAGAATGACAGGGCTGGCTACGTCCTCAGCCCCGCCCCCAACTCCGTTTGTAACCGCCCCAGGATACGATCTTGGGCCTTGTCCACCTCTTCGTCGGTGAGGGTGCGGTCGGGGGACTGGTACACCAGGCGGTAGGCCAGCGACTTCTTACCCGGCGGGATGGGCGCCCCGCTATACACGTCGAACAAAGCTACCTGAGTTACCATCCGCTCGGCCTTGATAATCCTCTCGACGCTCTCCGCAGTGACGGCGGCGTCCAGCACCAGGGCCATGTCCCTCAGCACCGCCGGGAAGCGGGCTATGGGCTGGAAAACGCGGTAACCAATGGCCAGCGGCGCCAGGGCATGGATATCTATCTCCAGATAGAAAGCCGGCCCATGTATCGAAAATGTATCGGCTATCCTGGGGTGGACCTCTCCGAGCTTGCCAACAACGCTGGAGCCGACGCTGAGCTCCGCCTGGTGGGCGGGGTGGAAGAAGGGGTCGTTGGCCATCTCAAACGTAACTGCCAGCCCTAGCCTGCACAGCAGGGCTTCGGCGATGCCCTTGATGTCGAAGAAGCCCGCCTTTGCCGTGAAAAGGGGTTGCTCCTTGAGCCAGGAAAGGGCAGGCTGGCCGCCACAGGCGATGACCCCCAGGGTCTCCCTTTCATCGGGCAGGTCCGTCTGCCGGGGCAGGTACACCCGACCCACCTCGAACACGCACATGGCCCGGTCGTCGTACCTCTGGTTGTAGCCCAGGATAGATAGCAAGCCCGGGCGCAACGTGGTCCGCAGGTACTCCTGCTCCGGGGAAAGCGGGTTGGCGACGCGGAGCGCGGGTGAGGGCGATCCCGTCTGGCTGAGCTTTTCCTGGCTGACCAGCGAGTAGGCTATGACTTCCTCAAGCCCGCAGCTCGACATAATGTCACGCACCTTTTCGCGGAAGTCGAGGACCGGCTCCGGCAGGCGCTGCGGCAGCTCGCCGTGGAGCAGGGTGGTGGGTATCTGGTCATAGCCGGTGATGCGGGCCACCTCTTCGGCGATATCGGCGGTGAGGCGGATGTCGGAGCGCCAGTAGGGGACGGAGACCGCCAGTTCGCCGGTGTGCGCCCCTGGTCGGCAGTCAAAGCCGAGGGAGGTCAGCACGGACCGGACTTTCGACTGGTCCATCTCTACGCCCAGCACCCGTTTGATACCCTCGAGAGTGACCACGACGGGCCTGGCCTCTTTCTTGCCGGGATAGGCGTCCAGGATGCCCGTGGCGGCCTGACCCCCGGCCAGTTCCACCACCAGGGCCATCGCCCGGTGCAGGGCATAGGGTGGCAATTCCGGGTTGAGGCCCTTCTCGAATCTTATCGATGCCTCGGTTCGCATCTTGAGCGCCGCCGCCGACTGGCGCAGGTTGGTGAAGTCGAAGTTGGCCGACTCCAGCAGAAGGGACGTGGTCTTCTCGGTGACCTCGGTGTCCAGCCCGCCCATGACGCCGGCTACGGCCACGGGGCGGTTGGCGTCGCAGATGGCCAGCATGGAGGCGCTCAGCTCGCGCTTCATGCCGTCCAGAGAGGTTATGGACTCGCCCGGCCGCGCCCGCCGCACGATTATGCGCTTGCCCTGCAAGGTCTCCAGGTCGAAGGCGTGGAGGGGCTGGCCGAACTCCAGCATCACGTAGTTGGTGATGTCCACGATGTTGTTGATGGGCCGCATGCCCGCCGCCAAAAGGCGTTTCTGCATCCACTGCGGCGACGGCCCCATCTTGATGCCGGTCACCACGCCGCCGCAGTAGCGCGTACAGAGGTCGGCGTCCAGGACCTCCACCGCGGCCAGCTTTGTCACGGGCTCAGGGGTCTCGGAGTAATCCAGGGGAGGCAGCTTCAGAGGCTGGCCGGTCAGCGCCGCCAGCTCGCGGGCGATGCCCAGTACCGACAGCAGGTCGGGGCGGTTGGGGGTAACCTTCAGGTCCCAGATAACGTCGCCGAGATAATCGGACAGCGGCGCTCCCAGGGGGGCGTCGGCCGGGAGCTCAACGATTCCGGCGTGCTCCTGGGAGATGCCGAGTTCCTTCTCGGAGCACACCATGCCCTCGGAGAGGACCCCTCGGATCTTGGCCGGTTTGAGCTTGCTCTTCTGGCCGGTGTGCCCATCGATGAGGTCGGCGCCGACTCTGGCGAAGGCCACCTTCTGGCCGGCGGCCACGTTGGGGGCGCCGCAGACCACCGTTTGGGTCTCTTTGCCGATGTTTACCGTGGCCAGCCGGAGGCGGTCGGCGTTGGGGTGGGGGTTGACCTCCACCACCTGGCCGACGAACACATCGTGCCAGTCCCCGCCGATGCGCTCGGACGAGCTGACCTCGGTGCCGGCCATGGTGATGCGGTGGGCCAGTTCGTCCACGGGAAGGGTTAGACTAACGTATTCCTTTATCCAGGAAAGGGGAAGTTTCAACTGGGGCGACCTCTTTCCGACAGGTATTGGTCTGGCGAAAGGACCAACAATTGGTGCTGCGCTTTCAGAGTCTCAGCAAGATCGCTCCATCTCCCCCGTAGCTCAATGTTGGTGATAAGCACGCTTGCCTTCGCCCTGATAGCGCCTATTATCAAGCGCCTATGGCTGGACGGCGACTGAATTTGCGGCACGGGGCCCATGTTAGGCTCAATGAATTTCGGTCGTGGTCTACCCTCGTTTAACCGCGCCAACTCGGCTACTACTGCGGACACGTTAAGCTTGTAAGAATATTCCTGCAGTATCAGTTCATTGACGGTTATCTGGTCGCATATCTCAACGATTGCATGAACGATGCCCCCGCCGCCTTCGTTTAAGGCCTGAACAACATTGTCGCTGTCGAGTACAACCCTGACGCTCATTCTTTGGCCAGGCCCTTGGCCCAGTTCAAAGCTACGTCTCTCTCAACTTTCTCGTAGGACGGCGGCCAGCCTAGAGGGTACCCACGCTTGTTCAACGGCACGGGCTTGGCCTCCGTTCCCTCCTTGCCTTTGGTTACGTGATAGACGGCAATATCGTCTACTTTGAGGCCTTTCTCCACGGCACGGCTCAGGGCCAGGAGCAAGAAATGGCTGTGAGTGGTGGCCATTATTTGTTTACCCTCATGTATGGCATCGGCAAACATTTCTCCCAGCTTCACTTGGGCTTCCGGGTGCAGGCTTATTTCAGGCTCCTCAATCATTATCAAGCTGCCAGGTCTGGCCCAGAAAAGTTGCGTAATAACCGACAGTATTTGGCGAGAGCCCTGACCGGCAAACGCCAGGTTTACAGTGGTCTTCAGGTCGCGGTCAAGAAAGTCAGCCGCCAGCACATTCGCTCCTCGGAGGCCAGCTTTCAACTTGAGCAGGCCGAATTCGTTTGCCCAAAACTGAATTTTGCCCCATTTGTCCTCGTATTCTTGCACCGATGATCCCTGGACCATCGCGAGCAGAGTGAGCAAACCCTCGCCCCGGAGGCCACACCAGCGAGGAATCTGACCTGTCGTACTTTGTGCGGCCACCTCCCCGCGGAGAGCAGAAAGCAGAAAAAGCTGTTCTTGTAGATACGTTCCGAGTCTTTCCAGGGCTTTCGCAGCCGCATCCAATTCAGGATAGGGCTTCTCTTGCACAGCATTGGGTTCGACAGGCAAATTCATTCTCCGGGATCTTCTTCCTGCGTCCGCCAAACCTTGGAGAGTTGTTGCGGAATTGTATTTCCGACCATCGAGCCTTACCAAGCTATTCCCCACCTGCACCTTGAGGTCTTTGCCAGGTAATGAAACGAAGAGTCTTTTCCCCTCGAGCCTGTGTCCCTCCAGCGAGAACTGGAGGGATTCTTTGCCCTCCATCAGGACTGTCTCTTTTTCTTCGCCGGAATCGGGCCTGTGCTCGTACCTGACGCCCACATTCCCTGACAGCCCTATCTCCCAAACCATCCACTGACCAATATGGTGCTTATGTGCAATTTCCTCATACGCGTTGAAATGAACTAACTCGCCATTCAATCGGAATTCCCCTGTCCCAACGTTCGCGGCAAGCAATGCCAAGGATTCGAGGACGCTGGACTTCCCCGCCCCATTCGGCCCAACAAGGATAGTCAGGGGCTTCAACTCCAGGTCTATGCCCTTTTCGCCGATGCTTTTGAAGTTCTTGATTACGAGCTTGGAAAGCATACCCCCCCTCACGGATTGCTTCGTCCCGGCTTGCCGGGACTCGCAATGACAAAGCAGCCTAGAACTGCCTCAAGAACCTCAAGTCGTTGGCAAAGAAGCGCCGGATGTCGTCGATGCCATACTTGAGCATCGGCATGCGTTATGTGCGGGCAAACCAACCCGGCGCCATTACTTCTTAAGGAGCTTCGAAAACTCCTCCACAGTCAAATTCGCATCCTTGATTATCTTGCGAAGCAGACCCTGTTTTATCTGCTTATGAGCGGGAACGGTTAGTGGCTTTCTCGCTCCATCACTTGTGTGCCGCAACCGAATGTGACTGCCTCTCTGCCTGACAATCACGTAGCCCGCCTTCTCCATGGCGGCGACGGTTTCGCGCCCCGAGACAATGGGCAGCTTGCCCGTCATCTCCTTACGACTACGCTAGCTACCAGAGATTTCGACGGGTCAGGTACCTCTTCCCCCTGGGCTTCCATATCCTCCAAACACAGGAGAATAGCTTCTTTGATATTATCTAGGGCCTCGTCTACAGTATCTCCCTGGCTATAACAGCCGGGCAAGGACGGGCACGAGACGACGTAGCCGCCGGTTTCATCAGGTTCGAGTATGACCTTGAAGTCGTAAACTTTCATTTCACACCCTGCCCTTCAACACTATCAGAACTGCCTCAAAAACCTCAGATCGTTGGCAAAGAAGTGCCGGATATCGTCGATGCCGTATTTGAGCATGGGCATGCGCTCCACCCCCATGCCGAAGGCGAAGCCGGTGTACTTGTTGGAGTCGTAGCCGACGCGCTCCAGAACGTGGGGGTGCACCATCCCCGCCCCCAGGATCTCTATCCACCCGGAGTTACCGCACAGCCGGCAGCCGGCCCCCTTGCACACCCAGCAGTCGATGGCCATCTCCACTCCCGGCTCCACGAAGGGGAAATAGTCGCAGCGGAATCGGGCCTTTCTATCCGAGCCGAAGAAGCGGCGGGCGAACTCGTACAAAGTGCCCTTGAGGTCGGCCAGGGTAATGCCCTCGTCCACAGCCAGCCCCTCCACCTGGTGGAACTGCGATTCGTGGGTGGCGTCGGTGGCCTCGTAGCGGTAAACCTTGCCCGGCACCACCACGCGCACCGGTGGTTTCGTCTTTTCCATGACACGCGGCTGCATGGGCGAGGTATGGGTGCGCAGTAGCATGGGCGTCTGGCCGGACTCGGTCTTGTAGTCCATCCAAAAGGTGGACCACATGTCGCGGGCGGGGTGGCCGGGGGGGATATTCAGGGCCTCGAAGTTGTAGCGGTCCCACTCTACCTCCGGCCCCTCCACCACCTGGAATCCGAGGCCGGAGAAGATGGCGCCGATCTCCCGGATGGTCTGGGTAACCGGGTGGAGGCGTCCCAGGGTCAGCGGCCTGCCGGCGAGGGTAACATCGAAGTATTCCTGCCGGGCAGCGGCCAGTTGGGCTTGCTGCAGGGTCTTTTTCTTTTCCTCGAAGCTGGATTCGAGGAGTAGCTTGAGCTGGTTGGCTTGCGCCCCTGCCTGGCGGCGGTCGTCGACAGACAGAGAAGCCAGCCCCCTCAAAGTCTGAGTGAGCTGGCTTTTCTTGCCCAAATAGAAAACCCGCCAGGCCTCTAATTCCTTGAGGTCGGCGATTGCGGCCAGTTCGGCCAGCGCCTTACTCTGGAGTTCGTCCAGCGGAGACATGGCCTTTTTCTAGAGACGGCTAAGCGGGTTTGGCCGCTAGCTGTTCTTTGGCAGTGGCTACAAGCTGCGAGAAGGCGCCGGGGTCGGCGATAGCCATGTCGGCCATCACCTTGCGGTTAAGCTTTATGCTGGCCTTCTTGAGGCCGTTGATGAACTGGCTGTAGGTCAGGCCAGCCGCCCTGGTGGCAGCGTTTATCCTGGCGATCCACAGCGCCCGCATATCGCCGGCGCGTGCGTGGCGGTGCTTGTAAGAATAGGCGAGAGCGTGGATCATGGACTCACGGGCGCGCTTGTACAGGTTGTGACGCTTTCCCCTGTGTCCCTGGGTAAGTGCTAACGTTCTATTATGACGGCGGCGGGCTTTTACCCCACCTTTTGCTCGAGGCAAAGTAACCTCCTTGTTTCAGGGAAGACCGTAGGGCAGCAAACGCCGCACCTTGGTCGTGTAAGTCTTGTGCAGAGGGATCATCTCGTCGAACTGCCGTTTGACCCGCTTGGCCTTGCGGCGGCGGAAGTGGCTTTTCATGCCCTTGGTGCGCAGTATCTTCCCGGTCGCTGTGAAGTGAAAGCGCTTCTTGGCGCCTTTGTGCGTTTTCAGTTTAGGCATTAGACTTCCTTTGCAGTTTCCTTGGCGGCTTCCTGGCGGGGCGCTTCCTTGGCAGGCTTGGCGGCAGGCTTGGCCTCCGGGAGCCTCTCCGCCTTCTCGGGGGCTTTCTTGCCCGGGGCGAATATGACTGTTAGCATATTACCTTCCATAGCGGGCAATTTTTCCACCAGGGCCACATCCTTCATGGTTTGGGACAGCTTCTGCAACAATTTCCAGCCAAGCTCGGGGTGGGTTATCTCCCGGCCACGAAACACCACGGATACCCTTACCTTGTCGCCTTCGTCCAGGAGCCGTTTGACCATGCCGCTCTTGGCTGTCAGGTCATGTTCGTTTATTTTTGGCCGTATTCTCAACTCGCGGAGCTCACCGGACCGCTGGCCTTTGCGGGCCTGCCGCTCCTTCTTCTCCTGCTCGAACTTGAACTTCCCGTAGTCGAGCACCCGGCACACCGGCGGAACTGCCTGGGCGGCAACCTCTACCAAGTCGAGGCCGCGCTCCCGGGCCATCTGGATGGCCTGGTACGTAGGCATGGTACCCACTCGTTCTCCCGCATCGGATACGACGAGGACTTCCCTGGCCTTTATCTTTTCATTGATGCGAAGCTCTTTAAATATCGGTTAAGTCGCCCCCTCTCCCTTTACTGCCAGATGAATATAACATACCCTTAAACAGAAGTCAATCAACTGCGAGCTACTATCGCGGCGTTCGCCATAGACAGGAACTCGTCAACCATCTTCTGCCCCAGGTCCTGGTTGTTGCGCAGGCGCAGGGATACGGTGCCGGCGGCCTGCTCTTTATCACCCACCACCAGCATGTAGGGCACCTTGTTGACCTGCGCCTCCCTGATCTTGAGGTTCATACGTTCAGTGCGGTCATCCACCTCCACCCTCAGGCCCGTCGCACTGAGCCGCCCCGCCACTTCGCGAACATAGTCGAGGTGACGGTCGGCGATGGGAATTATAACGGCCTGCACCGGCGCCAGCCAGACGGGAAAGGCGCCCCCGTAGTGTTCCACCAGGGTAGCCATGAAACGTTCCATGCTTCCCAGGACGGTCCGATGCACCATGACCACCCGGTGCTCCTTACTGTCTTCGCCGATAAAGTTCACGTCGAAACGTTGCGGCAAATTGAAGTCCACCTGAGTGGTCGGCCCCTGCCACAGGCGGCCCAGGGCATCCTTGAGCTTAATGTCCACCTTCGGCCCGTAGAAGACGCCCTCGCCGGGGTCAACCTGATAGGGTGTACTCGAGCGCTCCAGGGCCTTCTGCAGCGCCTCAGTTGCCTCGGCCCATATCTCCAGAGTGCCGGCGTACTTCTCCGGGCGCGTGGACAGGAGGACCTCATAGTCCTGGAACCCGAAGGCCTTCATCATGAACTTAGCCAGGTCCAAGACGGCCACAATCTCGTTCTGAAGCTGGTCCGGCCGGCAGAAGATGTGGGCGTCGTCCTGGGTGAAACCGCGGACCCGGGCCAGGCCGTGCAGCGTACCGGAACGTTCGTAGCGGTAGACCGTGCCCAGCTCGGCGAGCCGAATCGGCAGCTCCCGGTAGCTCCGCAGATGGCTCTTAAAGATGAAGATGTGGAACGGGCAGTTCATCGGCTTGACGATGTAGTCCTGGCCCTCCACGTCCATGGGGGAATACAGGCTCTCCCGGTACATCTCCCAGTGGCCGCTGGTTTTCCACAGATCGAGGCGGGCGATATGAGGTGAATAGACCAGTTGGTAGCCGCGCTTCATGTGTTCTTGTTTCCAGAAATCCTCGATCACCCGGCGTATGATCGCCCCCTTGGGGTGCCACAGTACCAGGCCCGGCCCCACCTCTTCCCGCAGGCTGAAAAGGTCCAGGTCCTTGCCCACCCTGCGGTGGTCCCGGCGGGCCGCCTCCTCCACCTTCTGCAGGTATTCCTCCAGGTCCTTCCCGGTAGCGAAGGCCGTACCGTAGATGCGCTGGAGCATGGGGCGGTGCTCGTCCCCGCGCCAGTAGGCGCCGGCGATGCTGGTGAGCTTGAAGGGGCCGATCCCCTTTGTGGAAGCCACGTGGGGACCGCGGCAGAGGTCGGTGAAAGACCCCTGGCGGTAGACGGTCACCTTTTCGTCGGGTAGCTCGTCGATAAGCTCCAGTTTATAGGGCTGGGAGGCGAAAAGCTGGCGGGCAGCTTCCTTTGTCACTTCTTCTCGCAGGAACGGGGAATTGGCTGCGATGCTCTGGCGCATCCGGGCATCGATGGCCGACAGGTCTTCCGGCGTCAGAGTGCGGGGAAGCTCGAAATCGTAATAGAAGCCGTCCTCAATAGTCGGCCCGATGCCGAATCTGGCTCCGGGGAACAGGGATTGCACCGCCTCGGCCATGACATGGGCTGCCGAGTGGCGCATGCAATCCAGGTCTTCTGGCTGCGCCCGGGGAGATGCTTTTGACGTCACAGTTTGCCCTCCGTAAACTCGTCGAAGACCCCGCTCCGCGGAGCCGACAATCTATAAAATAGCACACCAGCGAGAAATCTGTAAAGCTGTGGATGCCCCCAAAATCCGCCATCTCTCCAATCTACTCAAATCGAAAGTTCTTTCACCAGCCTGGTGCTACACTCGCCTTTGGGGCCGAAGTGTCGGCCTCCCTTTGCTAAAGAGCCTGCCCTGAGCCTGTCGAAGGGGAGATTGAGAGGGATTTTGATGGCGGATTAAGGACTGGCGGCGGTAGCGCCGTGGCTTGTCCATGACGCTACGGGGCCATTTGGTGGCCGCGGAGTGAGTTAAGGCCGCATACCGCGACGGTAAGGTTAGCGGCCATGCCTGACACGCGGTGTTACCGGCGATCAATGTACCTCGCCGAATGTGCGGACCGCTCACGGAATGGCAGCAGGTCAAGGTCTGCCGAGGTTGTTGGCGCCAGGATTACCCCAAGGCGTTCCGCCTGGGTGGTTAAGGGTCTTTGCGGTAAGATACACTTCAGGGATACTGGTCGCACATCTCATGTACCTGCTGTTGGACTACTGTTCACCGAAAAGATACATTACGCTATCCTTTTTCAGGATGGAACGTTCTATTTGTTGCCAGATGTGCCTGTACGAGGTGGCCCGGCCTGGCCTGAATGTAATCAGCAGTTCAGACCAGTAGCTTGCATTGAGTGGATTTGATGCGGCCTTTGCAATATGTAGTAAGGACATGTTAATAGAACGTAAGGAATGCGTGAATAATGGTGAACAGGGGTATTGACAAATTTCACGGGGTGTGATAACTTACATGCCGCGCGAGCGAGAAAAAGTTCACATTTTAGCCCTGTTCCCAACCAACCTTAACAACATAGGGAACGCGGCCCGGGGCGGACCTTCTGGTGAAGAGTAAAGTACCAAGTACAATTGTTGATGCAGCTTAACCACGCCGGCGGTTAGGCGAGCGTGCTGAACTTTGGATTAGCCTAGCGCTCTTCACCGGCGAACAGGGACCGCATAAGGATGTGAGAATCGACGCCACCCCGAGGGTTGACTTCTCGTCGCCCCCACCTGGGCCTTCGTAACTCAAGGCCGTCTGGGTGTCGCAGGTTGTGCGGACACGGCCACCAATTGGGACATCGGGCAGGCAGGACGTGGTTTGACTCTGGCTCCCCTTTTTACCAGACCAGCGCGGTTGGAAATTACGGTCACAGTTGAAAGAAGGAGGTCACTAACAATGATTCGCCACCACAGACAAAAAGGTTTTACCCTGATTGAGCTGCTTGTCACTATCGGTATCCTCGGAATTCTTGCCGCCGTCGTCGTGCCTAACGTGGCCCGGTTCGTGGGTAGCGGCGGTACCCAGGCGGCCGCCACGGAGCTAGCCTCGGTGCAGACAGCTATGGACACTGCGATGGCCGACCTGGGACTGCAAGTAGTTACGGATGGCACTGCTCTCACTATCAGTGACTTTGCGGCGGCGGCCGGAGATATCGACCCAGGAGCTGCCGCGGTGACTCTGTACCCCAACTACTTGAGATTTCAGAACTCTGGCGGGGCCAGCACTACATACTCCTGGGATACGGCGGGCAAGGTTGCACAAGCCGGGACCTGGAAATAAGGCTCTCGACCCCGCTGCGGACCCCTGGCTAGTTTAGCCGGGAGAGAGGAACGGGGAGCTCGTATGAAGGAATTCCCATTCCCGAAGAGAAAAGGCGTCGACCAGTTCCTGGTGGAGATGGGACTGGTCGACCCCAAAGGTCCTGCCTGCCCCAACCCGTTGGCGGCCCGCCCAGGTCCCGAGACGGCGCCCGCGGCGACAGTTGACGCTGCCGCACCAGAGGAATCGACCGGTGTGCCGCTGACTCTGCCTGACGACATCCTGGATTTGCCCTTCGTCGACCTGGGAAAGGTGCGTCCTGATCCCCAGGTCGTTGCCCTCGTTCCGGAACCCATGGCTCGCAAGTATCAGGTGCTGGCCTTGAGCCAGACGGGCGACTACCTGGTCCTGGCCATGGCTGATACCGGTGACATGGAGGCCCTGGAAAGCGTGGCCATTCAGACCCGCAGAAAGGTCAGAGCAGCCAGGGCGCACCCCGACGAAATAAGGCGGGCCATTGACCTCTATTACCGGGACGGCGACGAGATCGAGCGACAGGTCGCCCGGCTGCCTGCGGAACTCAAGGATAAAGATACCGAGGACCGCCTGCTGTCCATGGCGACCCAGACCCCGGTTGCCCGCATCGTTGACCTTATCGTCGGCCAGGCGGTCAAGGACCGGGCCTCGGATATCCACATAGAACCACAGGAAGATACCCTGGAGGTGCGGTACCGGGTGGACGGCTTGTTGCACACCGCGGTGTCTTTGCCCCTCAGCCTCCACCCTGCTTTGATGTCAAGAATCAAGGTACTCGCCGGAATGAATATCGCCGAGCGCAGAAGGCCGCAGGACGGCCAAATTTGCATGCATGCCGGGGGCAAAGACATCGATATCCGGGTGGCCACCTCCGAGAATGTCTGCGGCGAGATGGCCGTGCTGCGCATCCTGGACAAGTCTCTGTCGCTTTTCCAGCTTTCGGAGCTGGGGATGCTCCCCGACGTTCTGGCAAACTACAAAGAGCTGCTCAGTCGCAAGTTCGGCATGATCCTGGTTAGCGGACCCACCGGCTCAGGTAAGACCACCACGCTTTATGCTTCCATCAATACCATGGACAGGAAGCAACAGAATATCATAACCGTTGAAGACCCTATTGAGTACCGCATGAAGGGTATCAATCAGATACAGGTCAACTCAAAGGCCGGGCTTACCTTCGATACCGGCCTGAGAGCCATTATGCGCCTGGACCCCAACGTGATCCTGGTGGGCGAAGTCCGGGACGGGGAGACGGCCAAGATGGCTGTGCAGGCAGCCCTTACCGGCCACCTTGTGCTTTCAACTATCCATGCTAACGATACTGCCGCGGTGCTTCTGCGCCTTATCGATCTGGGCGTAGAGCCTTTTCTTGTCTGGTCGGCAATGGCCGGAGTCGTAGCCCAGCGCATGGTCCGGCGCATTTGCCCTCGCTGCCGCACCGAGTATGAGCCGAGTCTGGAGGAACGGACAGCCTACGAACAGGAGATGGGTGAGATCGGGACGTTCGTTCACGGCGAGGGCTGCAATTTCTGCGGGGGCTCCGGCTACCTGGGCCGTACCGGCGTCTACGAGGTAATGAGCATGAGCGACGAAATCGGTTCGTTGCTGCTGTCCCGGGCCAGCGTCAAGGCCATCCGCGGCCAGGCTCTGAAAGAGGGAATGGTGCCGATGAGACGGGATGGCATGTTGAAAGTGAAGAGCGGCGTAACGACTTCATCGGAGATAGTGCGCAATATTTTCCGCTCCTAGAAGAGGGAGAGGTGGATGCCCTACAAATACACGGCCCTATCGGTCGAGGGCCATCTCAGAAGCGGGCATATCGATGCCGAAGACGAAACGTCTGCTGAAGAGGCGCTGAGCCAGGCGGGATACCGCGTCCTCACGCTCAAGACGTTTAAGACGGCCCCTCCCGTAGATACACTGTTCCCGTCCTTCTTCGGAGTCAAGTCCGGCCAGGTGATAGGCTTCTCCAAGCAATTGGCGTCATTGCTGGAAGCTGGAATAGATATTGTCAAGGCAATGGAAATAGTCGGCGAGCAGACGCCGTCCGGGGCCATGGCGAGGATACTGAAGGAGATGCAGGAGAAGCTGCAAGGGGGAAGTCCGCTGAGCGCCGTTCTCAATCAGTATCCCAACGTATTCGGGCCCACTTATCGGAAGATGGTTGAAGTCGGGGAACAAACGGGTTGCCTGGAAGCGGCGCTGAAGCAGGCGGCTGGGTACATGGAGAAGCAACGGGAGGCGGCGAAGAAGATCGGGAAGGCCCTGGTGTACCCCTGTATTGTCACCGGCGTGGCAGTGGTGGTGGTAGTGCTCCTGATCGTGTTGGTGTTACCGGCGATGGCCGGCCTGTTTACCTCCCTCGGCGCCCAGTTACCGTTGCCTACTCGTGCTCTAATAGCCGGAGGCAACTTCGTCAAGACCAACTATCTGATCGTGATCCTGGCGATCGCTGCTATGGTGGGTCTCGTGTACTCCTGGATGCGCAGGCCGGTGGGGCGCAGAAAGGTCGACAGGATGCTGCTCAGGATGCCTGCGTTCGGCCCGGTTATTCTGTATGGTGAGATATCGCGGTTCGCCGGCACAATGGCTACCCTGCTGCGGGCCGGGGTGACCGTAGCCGAGAGCGCCCAACTGGCCACCGGCGCCTGCAGGAACGGGGTGATCAAAGAGGCCGTGAAGAATGCAACCGAAGAACTCATGCAGGGCCGGGGTCTGTCGAGGCCGCTGGCGAGGTCCGGCGTATTTCCGGCGATGATGATTCAGATGGTGCGGGTGGGGGAGGAGACGGGAAGTCTGGACAATACGCTGTCTGTAGTAGCTGCGTCCTATGAGACGGAGGCTACAGAGCGGTCCCAGGCGTTGATTGCCATGCTGGAGCCAGCCCTTACAGTGGGGATCGCGGTGGCGGTGGGTTTCATAGCCCTTTCGGTGGTTATGCCCATCTACTCGGTGCTGGGATCGATCAAGTAAACGGTGCGGATCCCCTACCCCCTTAGTAATTATCTCAAAAAGGGAGGCGCCACGCCTAGGCACAACCAGTAGGGCATCCCGACTTGTCGGGACTAACCTGCCGATTACTTGGGGTCGGGTTTCCCAACCCGACCTACGGGATTCGGAGATAGATTCTAAGCCGCCAGCGAACAATGAAAGTTGTAGCTCATGTCAAAGTATAAGTCACGCAATCAAAGAGGATTCCTTTTGGTGGACACACTGGTGGGGGTGGGGATCATGGGCGTGTTCGTCGTGACCGTGCTCGGCGCCGTATCTGCCGGCGTCATGGGCCTCAACGTAGCGCAGGATGCCGCCGTAGCCGAGAGCGTCACACGCTCCCAACTGGAGTCCGTCAAGAGCCAGGTTTATGTTGTAGGCGGAGGCTACCCGGCGGTTGTTGTCCCCAGCGGTTACTCTGTCGCCGTGGGTACGGCGGCTGTCTCCGGGACTGACCCCAATACTATCCAGCAGGTGTCGGTAACCATCTACAGGGGGGCGAAGGTCGTTCGAGTTACAAATGACTTCAAGGTGAACCGGTGATGAAGCAAAAAGGGTTCACTCTGGTTGAGGTAATAGTGGCGCTGGGGCTGATGAGCCTGGTAACCGTGGGCGCCACCTCCGGCGTGTTTTATATGTTAAAGGCCAGCGCCGAGGTCTCGAACAGGCTGCCCGGTCTCAACAGCGTTCAAATAGCCGGGCGCTGGGTCAGCCGCGATGCGCAGATGGCCAAGAACACGGACCTGGTCGACGGGGCGCCAGCGGTGGACATCGAAGTGACGCCGGTGACGTTCTACCGGACCGACTACTACAATGATCCCCATACCAGCCATACCACAGTATATAGGGTACTCGACGGAGAACTCCAGAGAGAGGAGGATGGGCAAAGCACGATCGTGGCCCGGGACCTCACAGGAGTTACATTTTCTATTTCTGGACGCACTGTAACAGTCATCATAAGTTCTGAGGGGCAGAGTAGGACCTATCAGGCCACATTGCGCTCCCAATAGGAACGGATGCCTGCAAAAGCGAAAAGGGAAGCAGGACAGGCGCTGCCTCTGGCGCTAATCCTCCTGGCAGTGGGGGCCCTGATCACGGGGCCTTTGCTGGGCTACGTAAATGTTGGTCTCGGCAGTCTGCAGAAAGGCGCCGACACCATGGGCCAATACTACGCGGCCGACTCGGGTGTGGAACATGCCATCTGGCGGATCAGGGACGATGGGCTGGTATTGAATGAGAACGACCCTTTTCCCTATACGTTCTCGACCGTCAATGGATTATCGGTGGATATAATCATAACGAACAAGAGTCCCGTTACGGACTCGGAGTGCGACGACAATAATCCATCCGGTCAAAGCGATAGGGTTGAGGTCGGACGGGCAGTGTCGCCGCTCTCGGCCCCACCCGGCCAACCGACTACGTTTAGCTATACGGTCACCTTTACCAACATCGGAACAGGCAACATCCATTTCAACGAGATAGGCTACACTCTGCCCGCAGGCTTTAGCTACGTCAACGGGTCATCAAGCGGGGTCACGGTGAGCAACCCGCAGGTCATAGATGGGTCTCTCGTGTGGCAGTTTGATCCACCCCTGCCTGACGTTCCGTCGGGCGAGACCATGAACCAGTACTTTCAGGCAACGGGGACCCTGGATGATGGGGTCTACTGCGGTTATTGCGATGCGGCGTGGGTCATATTCGAGCCGGACAGCGTCGGCTGCGTTGTGTTCATAAGTGCAGAGCTTTACAACATCCAGGCAACGGCGGGGGGGACCTATGTGCGTAGCGCCGTATTGGTCTCCGTAGGAGACGTCAGGGTGCTTTCGTGGGAGACGAAGTGAAGCAGTGGTTGCAGCGGACCACAGTTGACAGAGCGGTCACTCGCAATTTTCGCCCCCTCACCTTAATCCTCTCCCTCGGCGGGGAGAGGAGGTTGTTGTTACGCTTACTTATGCAACGAAGTACCAGGGCCAGGGCGAGGTCGGGATAACCTGCAAATGGAATGGCTGAACTGGCATGCAACGGCCCCGGGTGGAGAAAAATGAACGCCAAATTCAAACGTGAATGCGGACAGGTTTTCACTATGGCCTTGCTGACGCTGGCTGGCGGCGCCCTCATCGTTGGACCGCTGCTGGGCTATGTGAGCGCGACCATGACGAGCATCAGGAAGAGCGCCGAGAACACGGGGCGCTACTATGCGGCTGACGCTGCGACCGAGCACGCGATATGGCTTCTGCGCTATGGGGGCTTGTACTTATACACCGACGAGCCGTACGCGTACACCTATCCCGCCGTCAACAACTCGTCGGTGAGCGTGACGATAGTGAACCGGAGCCCGGTGATAGACGCCAATTGCTACAATGACCAGTGGCCCGGTACGCAGACCCAAAAGGTGGAGGTAGGCCGGGTGGTGTCGCCGTCGATCGCTCCCCCCGGGGTTCCGACGACCTTCACCGTCACCGTACGGCTGAGGAATGTGGGGACCGCCACTATTCACTTCTGGGAGCTCGGCTACGCCATGCCCCCCTTCTTTACTTACGTGCCTGGCTCTAGCAGTGGGGTTACTACCAATGACCCCACTATCACCAACGGCATATTGACCTGGGGGTTCACTGCCCCGCTGCCGAGGATCAACTCCGGGGATACAATGACGCAGACTATCCAGATGGTCGGCACCCTGCCGGAGGGCATATATTGCGACTACTGCGATGTCGCCTGGATAATATTCGGGCCGGACAGCACCGGCTGCGTGCTGTTCAGGAGCGGTGAGCGCTTCAATGTCGAGGCCACCGCGGGCCACACCAGCATAAAGAGCTCAATTCTCCTTTCAGGGACAGACGTGCAAGTCTTGTCCTGGGAGACGAGGTAGACCGCATGAACGGAAAAGCCACTCAAACGAACAAGAGGGCCGGTCCTAAGATACGCTTTGGACTCGTGGCCGCGCTGGTCATAGGTGCTTTTGTCATTGTGTCGGGCAGTCTGTTCGCCTACTCGCGGCAACAGGACGGGCAGCGGCAGGAGTTAGAAACGGACTCGGCGCGTCTGGCCGAGGCCATGCGAACGACGGGTCCGCCCGCGGCTGTTTCGGTCGGAACAAAGCAAGCCCAGGAGAGGCTGGAGAAGGCGGCCAGTCTCTTCCCCGCTGGAATCGCCACGAGCGCAGCTCTGGATTCCATCCTGAAAGTGGCCTCTGCCAGCGACGTGCAGGTCACCGGTCTTCAAGAGAAGATGGCCATCAGGCAGGTGATCGGGGAGCACGTGTATTATGCCTGGCCGTTCCACCTCAAGGCTGAGGGGCCTCAGACAAATCTGCTCAACCTGGCGGCGAGACTGGAAGCGATGGAGGCCGGGCCCCTGATACTGCAGAAAGCGGTGCTGCAAAAGGGGAAGAACGGCTACGCGGCAGCTCTGGATATCGCCTTCTACACTCGTTCGCGAATGGAGTCTGCTCCCACTCCGACCCCTAAGCCGACGTCCCAGAAGACTGACAAGGGCAAAGACAGTCCCGCCCAGAAGTGAGAAGCGAACGTGCAGAAGACCCCGCTCTTAGACAATATTCCGATAACTGAGGACGCCCCGGAACCAGGTCTCAGAGAGAGCCTGGCCCTACTCGGGAGCGTAATTCGCCGCTGGTGGCGGCGGAAGAACCCTTTCAGAAAGAGGCTGGTGACGCTGGTACTGGAAGAGGACGCTTTGCACCTGGTCGCATTTCGAGGCGACGAGGTCGTCAAGTGGAGCTCGTTGCCGTTGCCGGCCGGCCTGGTCAAAGACGGGGGCGTACGTGATCACAAAGAGCTAGGCAAGCTGGTCAGGGGCTTCCTGGCCAAGAACCGTGTAGGAAGCACCAAGTTGGCGTGGGCGATCGGCGGCTTTCACTCGCTGTCGCGCACCATAACGTTGCCCGTGTTGCCCCCCTCGGCGCTTCGTGAGGCTATTCTTAGGGAGACGGGCCGGGCCATGCCCATTGCGATGGAAGATTCTCATGTCTCGTGGCAGGTCCTGAACCGGGTTGACGGACATCAGAAGGTGTTTGTTCTGGCAACCCCCCGGAACAGTCTGAACAGCGTTATCGATGCATTGGTGGCGGCCAAAGCCCTCGGGCCGAGCGTGGAGCTGAAACCGCTGGCGCTGGCCAGGCTCGTCAATCAAGAGCAGGCCGTCATCATGGATGTGCAAAGGCAGAGTGTGGACGTAGTGATCGTTGTTCGCTGGGTGCCGGTTGTTTTTCGAACCCTTCATCCGGAGGAAGGGTCGCCCATCTCCAGGGTGGTTGAGGAAGTGTCGCGGACCATCGATTTCTACAACCGGAACCAGACCCAGGAGCGCCTGCACCCGGAGGCGCCGCTCTTCCTGACAGGTCCTCTGGCCGAGGGCACGCCTGAAGCCGAGCAACTGATTGCAGCGTTGCGCCGGCCACTGGAGCCGCTGCAGATTGCCCTGCGTTGTCCCCAGGGTTTTTCGAGCAAGAAGTATGCGGTCAATCTCGGCCTGGCGTTCGGCGCCCCGACGTGGAAGATCTCCTCGAAGAACAGGGGACTGACTCTGAATGTCATCCCTATGGCCTATCGGCCTCACCACAGCGTAGCGGAATTAGCGGCGACCTTAGGGGCCATACCCCTGGGGCTGGCGGCTGTCTTCCTGCTTTATCAGATGGGCGTCGACGCCTCCGTTGCCAAAGACCGGGCCCAGTCCAACTGGACTAAGCTCCAGCAGGACCTGGTCCGAAGCAGGGTGGCGGCGAGGGAGGCAGTCAAGCTTGACCAGAGTGTGAAGGATATTCAGGCCAGGGCGCAGAGCCTGGAAAAAGAGAGCCGCACCGTTTTCTGGGACATGGGAACGCACACGGCGTCAATGGCCCTTGTCCACAAGGTGCTTCCCGAGGGGGCAAGCCTGGAATCGGTGTCTCAGACCGGGCGACAGATCACCCTCGATGGAAAGGCCGCCAGCTATGACGGCATACTAAAGTACATTGTGGCCCTGGAACAAAGCGGTGTGTTTTCCGGCGTGTCACTGAAGAACATCGGCAGGCCGAATCCTCTGGGATCTGAGGTCAACTTCAGCCTGGACCTCAGCCAGAAGTAGATGGGGTCTCAGAAGTCTCCCGGCTGACCCTATTCTGCTCCCCCGCTCAGCGGGGGGATGAAGAAGACGATGCTGCCTTCCCGCAGCGGGGCGTCGGCCCTGTCTACCTTCGAATCGTTCAACGACACCACCACCTCGTCGGCCAGGGCGCCGTCATCGGTAAGGAGGATGTTCTCCAGGTCGTGGCCGTACCTGGCCCCCAGGGTGCGTATCAGGTCGCCCAGGGTAGCCCCGTCTTTCAGTTCTACCGCTACCTGCCCTGTCCCCAGGCGTTCTTTCAGTAAGGCAAAGGCTTTGACGGTTAGTTGCACGCTGTACCTCGCGCATTGGAACACCCCCTTTAGTAAAGGGGATCAGCAACTGTCTTAAATGTCAATAGGGTTGGAGATCAAGAACATGAACCGATTAACTGGACGGTATGGTGGTTCCAGGTAGTATGATATTTAAGCATGGCGTTCAGGATAGTCAACAGCTTGCGCATACAGGC
>JACQTY010000078.1 GCA_016210545.1 Chloroflexota bacterium | reverse complement strand
TGAGCTTGCCGAAGGGGAGACTGAGAGGGATTTCCCCACTGCTGTATGTGTAACAGGAAAATCCCCCTTTCGTCCCCCCCTTGCGAAACTGACCACTACCCACATTTTTGGGCTCGACACAAGAGGATCTCGGAGGCTTGGGACATAACCAGGATTCGTAGACTTCCACATAGCAGTAAGGTCAACAAGGCGCCGTAGTCGCTCTGGGCACAAACGTAGGGTGGGTGAAGCAAAGCGCAACCCACTATTTCGTAGCGACGGGAGGTGGTGGGTTTCGTCCCGATTTCATCGGGGCTGCACCCACCCTACAAGGCTGGTATCCGCGTTCCACATATCAAAAAACCTATTGTGTCCAGCAACCTGACTTATGGGTAGGGGTCAGCTTGCGAAAGGGGGAGAAACGGATGAGCCCCGCACGGCCCCCGCTTCGCGGGAGATGCATCTTCATCCTTCGTGGTGAGTATTGCAAATACATGACTGATTCCAGCGCAGGTCCCGATCCATCGGGATCCCCCATAGCCCCTCCTGGATTCTGGCTCCCGTATCAGGTACGGGACAGGCTTTCGCCAGAACATGCTAATGACAGGCAGCTATCACCATGTGGGTGAGAAACCGCACCTTTAGCTAGCCTGAACGGGTGGGGATCTTAGGTTAGGTGGAACCTTGACCTTTGGTTGAATATCACTGAAAATGAATGGGTAAGCTAGGCAGACTGAGATTCGCCGATTGCAGAAAGGAGCCAGACTTGTCACCAGTGCCGTGGAGCGCCATAGCCAAATACGTCGAAGAGGCCCACAGCTTTAAGGGCCGCGTCGAGCGGGCAGATTGCATGGACCTGGCTTTCGCCAACCACGCCCCCGACGATGTGATAGACGCCCTGGACGCCCTGGGTTCCCGGCTTTTCCCGACCGTGGCAGCAGCCAGGGAATTCCTCGTGGCGCAGAACCAGGTGGCGCCCTAGTGTCCCGCCAGGTCATCAGATGCCAATATTAATCAGTTGCTTACGTTCCATCGAAAACCCCCGAACCGATTCACGCGGGAATCGGTTCTGCCACGTTTACGTAAAGGGGGTTAGGGAGTTTTCTTCTGCACCTATCGGCCGGCAAAAGGCAAATACGTCAGGCTGAACTCCTGTCACAACACTAGAAATCTGGCCGGCCCGGTCAGCACGGGCACATACCATGAAGGAATGACTCCCGGGCCTTCTTGTCCCCCAGTCAATGATCGCCTCCCAAAGAAGGTCTCGCGAGCGGTCTTGAGTTCAAGGAGGTTAGAGTCAACTCCGTTCCGAGAGTCTTCGACAGGTGATTGACTGGTAAGCTGGAGTTGTGGTGCTGCAAGGCTGAAAAAGCGGCGTTGACCGGAGAACAGGGGACACCGTCATCCGCAGGGTCTTGAAAGGGGCATGTCGATGGCGCATAATGGGGCCATCTTTTCAGAGGAGGCAACGCAATGGTGGACTATGGCCGATACACCACACTCAAGATAGAGAAGAAGGACAGGATCGCCACTGTCACCCTGAACCGCCCCCAGGCCCTTAATGCCATCGATGCTACGATGCACCACGAGTTGGAGGACATCTGGGTCGACCTCATGGCCGACGACGAAGTCTATGTGGCCGTCCTCACCGGCGCCGGCCGCGCCTTTTGCGCCGGCGGCGACATCAAGGGGATGGTGGAGACACTGAAGACGGGCAAGGTCTATACCGACCTGCACGGCGCGCGACGTCTGATAATGAATATCCTGGCCATGGAGAAGCCGGTAGTCGCCGCCCTCAACGGCGATGCCATCGGCCTGGCGGCCAATATAGCTTTGTTCAGCGACATCATCATCGCTGCCGAAGACGCCCGGCTGGGCGACCCTCACGTGCGGATCGGCATGGTGGCCGGGGATAGCGGCGCTATCGTGTGGCCGCTCCTGGCGGGGATATCCAAGGCCAAGGAGCTTCTTCTCACTGGCGACCTGATCGATGCAAAGAAGGCGGAGAGTCTGGGGATCGTCAACCATGCCGTGCCACGCGACCAGGTAATGGAAAAAGCTATGGGCTTCGCCCGGCGGCTGGCCTTTGGCCCTACCCGGGCCATCCGCTGGACGAAGGTGTGCATCAACAAGCGGCTGCGCGACGAGGTCAACCTGGTGCTGGACGCATCGCTGGGCATCGAGTTCACAGCCACCTTTGGCAAGGAAGACCACCGCGAGGCGACGCAGGCGTTCGTGGAGAAGCGAGAGCCGAAGTTCCCCGGTCTCTGGCCGTGATGAGAGGCGAGAAGTGAGAGGCGGGAGATGCAAGGGGCCAGAAGCCGGAGGCAAGACGCAAGAAAATGTAGTTGCCCGATAATGGTCATTAACCATATGTAGTGACAAAGCAGCGTAAGGCACCTTTGTCATGCTGGAGCGAAGCGAAGCATCTCAGGGTGGGGCAGATTTGTTCGTAAGGTCTGAACTTAAAGGTAAACCTCCATTAGCTTATGAGCGGCGTAGGAGGAGGTAGAAAAGTGAAAAGTAAATTTCCTTCAGGATGGAACGAGGAAAGAGTCCGGCGCGTTCTCGAACATTACGAGCAACAGACGGAAGAAGAAGCCGTAGCTGAAGATGAAGCTGCTACAGAGCAAGAAGGGCAGACCTTCATTGCAGTTCCCACTGAACTATTGCCAAAGGTCCGAGAGCTTATCGCGCGCCGTAAATAAAAGCTTTACAAGTATGTTGTTGAGAGATTTGTAAGGATCACAAATTGCGACGAGTGAGTGGGGATGTGGTGGATATAGATGTAAACAAAGGAGCTAAACAGTCAAAACATTTTACCATCTGCCCTTACTGCGGGGAAGCGCTAAATCTGCCAAAAACACCCAACTTCTGCCCTTACTGCAAAGAGAAGCTGGCGATGGGGGGATGAATAGGGTAGAATCTAATCACAGCGATATGTAGCTGCTACGGTTTGAATCCAAGGGGGTTATGGTTATGAAAGGTATCCAATTTGTTATAGATGACAAGGGAGAAAAGAAGGCCGTTCTCATAGACCTTTCAGAGTGGGGGGAGTTCTGGGAAGACATCTATGATGTCCTGGTTTCAAAGGCCCGCCGAAATGAACCAACAGTATCGTGGGAAGAATTAAAAGCTGAGATGAAATCAGGGAAAGAATAGCTTTGGCGGAGTATAAGATAGAATTTGTTACCTCAGCCGCTAAGGAATTCCGCTCTTTACCAGCTAATATGAAGAAACGTGTTTCAACATCTGTGGATTCTCTTGGTCAAAAACCTCGTCCAGATGGCGTCAAGAAGCTTCAAGGGCATGAAGAGCTTTATCGTATCCGGGTAGGTGTATACCGGGTTGTTTACGAAATTGATGATTCAAAAAAGTTAATCCGTGTAACCAGGGTTAGACATAGAAGTGAAGCCTACCGTTAGTTATGATTCATTCGCCTGCTACAAGTCTACAGCATAAGGCAGGTTGTCGACATCCGCGCCGTGCTCCGCTCCCGGCGCAATCCCCAGTTCAACCGCGAGACCCTCCCTGTTTCACTGAAAGAGGCGGGCATAGCCCATACCCACATGGCGGGACCGGGTGGACTACGCCATCCACGGCCCGACTCGCCCAACACCGGTTGGAGAACGAGTCGTTCCGGGGCTTTGCCGACTACATGCAGACACCGGAGTTCGCGGAGAATTTGAAGGCTCTGGTAAAACTGGCCCAGTCCGCGCAGACGGCAGCAATGTGCGCTGGGGCCGTTCCCCGGAGGCGCCACCGCTCGCTCATCGCTGATGCGTTGCCGGTCCGGGGCGTGCCGTTGGAGCACATAATGTCGGAGAGTCGCCGACAGCCGCATACGCTGACTGCGTGGGCAGTGGTGGAAGGACCGCGTATAACTTATCCGCCGTAGGCATGAAGGGGACCGGGGCGTCATCTGGCCCGATAATCGTCATTAGCCGAATGAGATGACATTCTTGAGTTCTGTCAACATGTTTGCCCTCACCCTCTGGCTCCCTCTCCCACTGACGCGGGAAAGGGAGGAATAGGATCTTAGGGGACGCCCTTTTTGAGAGGTGAGATACGGGAAGTGAGAGGTGCGACCCGCCTCCCACCTCACACCTCTCACTTCCCACGTCCCAAGTGGGCTGCGCCCCTCTGGACTCCCGCCTTCCGAGGCTGCTGTCACAATAATTGGTCAATGACCATAATCTGGCAACTACCCCTGGCCTCCCACCTCCCACTTCTCATTTCCCAATTCCCAAGAAGCCGAGCACCGCCTCATTGAACTGCTCGGCGGCCTCCCACATAAAACCGTGGCCGCAACGAGGTATGATCTTGAGCTGGGCGCCGGGTATCTTGCTGGCTATCAGCTTGGCCGAGCCAACCGGGGTTTGGATGTCCCTGTCGCCCACCAATACCAGGGTCGGCGCCTTGATCCGAGGTAGCTCCGGGGTGGTCTCGTGACGCTGGCAGGCATGGTTCTGGCTGACATATGCCTCCACGGGCTGCGGGTACAGGTCGAACACTCCTTGAATCTCGGCCACAATATGGCGCTGCTCGATGAATCCCCGTGGCGTGAAGGACTGAAGTAGAAGGAGTCTGGTCACCGCGGCCATGCCGGCGCCCCTGGCGACCTGCTCCCACAGTTCCATCATCATGATGCCATAGGGCGTCTGTTCGCTGAAGGTGCAGGCCAGTATCAGCTTGTCTACCATCTGCGGGTGGCGCAGGGCGAATCTCTGGGCGATGGCGCCACCCATGGACATTCCCAGGATATGGGCTTTCACAATGCCCAGTCCCAGCAAGACGTTGGCCACGTCGTCGGCCATCATCTCGATGGAATAGTCGCCGGGCGGTTTGTCCGAACGCCCTACCCCCCTGTTGTCCATGAGGACTACCTGGAACCTCTCAGAAAACGCCGGAACCTGGTACGGCCATAGCCCATCGTGGCAACCCAGGCCCATCAATAAGACCAAGGGCGCGCCGTGGCCGTGGGTCTCACAGTAGATATTTGTTTCGCCGGATTTCACTAAGGGCATCGGGGCCTCCAACAAGTTTATTGCGTTTGTTGAGTTCTCAGTCTCCCTTGATCTGGTCGAGTCTCCGAGATTTGGCCTTATCATATCTTAGTAAATAGGTGATGCGGCCGGAGATCAGCTTCGCCACTTCATCAGCCTTGTCATAATCAACCCTACAAACTCTATGGACTCAACAAACCAAAGGCATGCTTATGCCGCTTTGCCTTCCTTGCCCGCCTTCTCCTCGGTGGCAGAGAACCCTTTCAGCGCCTCTGCCATCTCCTTGAGACGCTTGCTGACTGCATGGTTAATGGTGCCTTCGGGGTACGAACCGTCCGCCTGCCGCTGGCCGGCTTTGACGCCGGTCAGTACCTCCACGCCTTCGTCGATTGTCTTCACCGAGTAAATGTAGAACTTGCCCTGGCGCACAGCGTCCACTACATCCTCCCGGAGCATGAGGTTGCTCAGGTTCTTATGGGGGATCATGACACCCTGCTCGCCGGTGAGACCCTTGGCCTGGCAGACCTGAAAAAAGCCCTCAATCTTGTGGTTGACGCCGCCGATCGGCTGTATCTCTCCCTTCTGGTTAACTGAGCCGGTAACGGCGATGCCCTGCCGGATGGGGACCCCGGATAGGCTGGACAGGATCGCATACAGCTCAGTAGAAGAGGCGCTATCCCCCTCTATGCCCTCATATGATTGCTCAAAGCACAGGCTGGCCGAAAGGGTCAAGGGTTTGTCCTGGGCGTACTTGGCGCCCAGGTAGCCGCTAAGGATGAGGACACCCTTATCGTGGATACGGCCGCTCATTTGCGACTCCCTTTCGATGTTTACGATGCCCGAGCGCCCCAGAAAGGTCTTGGCAGTTATGCGCGATGGCCTGCCGAACATTATGCCTCCCAGCGTGTACACCGAAAGGCCGTTCACCTGCCCTGCTTCCATACCCTCCACGTCGATCATCAGGGTGCCTTTGCGGATAAGCTCCCGTATGCGTTCATCGACGAGATTGTGCCTGTATATCTTCTCCTGGACAGCCTTCTGAACATGCTCTGCCGTGACTAACGTAGCCCCGGCCTGGCCCGCCCAGTAGTCCGCTTCCAGCAAAATGTCCTTGAGCTGAGAAAACCGGGATGACAGCTTTTCCTGGTCGGCCACAGCGCGCGCCCCAAACTCGATCAACTTGGCCACTCCACTGCGGTCGAAGTGCCGGATATTCTCTTCCTGGCAGCATTTGGAAACGAAGCAGGCATAGGCGTTCATGTTGGCGGAGGTGCGGTCGATCTGGAAATCGAAATCGGCTTTGACTTTGAATATCTCCCAGAAGTCCTCATCGAGAGCGGCCAGCATGTCGTAGATCATGCTGTCTCCAATGAGAACAACTTTGACCTGCACCGGCATGGGTTGTGGCCTCATGCCTTGCGGTGCGATAAGACCGAACTGTTCGAACGGGTCTTCAATGCGGACCTCCTTGGTCCGAATGGCCCGTTTCAGGCCCTCCCAGACACCGGGGCGTGTAAGTACGTCGCGGACGTTGACGAGAAGATAACCGCCGCTGGCCAGACTCAGAGCGCCCGGTTTGAGCATGGTGTGGTCGCTGAGGTAGCCGCCCAACAGGAAACGCCGTTCTATCTTGCCGAAAATGTTGCCAAACGTGGGGTTCGATTCTTCGATGACCGGTGGGCCTACCGTCTGGCTGTTGTCCACGAAGACGTTTACTTCGAAGGGCAACAACGGCTCCCTTCCCCACATGGCCTGGGGGGAAGGCATCTGGCCGTGCTGATGGCCCGGGGGTTCCTCTTGCTGTTGTTTGAACACCTCCAGGTTGTTGAGAGTGTAATTCTTCAGCCCGGTTAGATAGGTCATGATGCCTTCTGAGTCCTGGTGCTGGGACGTCAGTTCGCGGAAGAGCCGGGAAATGGTGAACTCACCTATCTTCTTGTCATCCGCCTGTAGCTTATCGGAGGTGGCTTTCTGGATGTCCCGCATCTTCTCAAAGGCGGATTCCACCTTCTTCATAAACTCGACTCGGCGGGAATCGATGTCCTTTCGGGTCTCCTCGGGCAGGGCCAGGTAGTCCTCCTGCGACATCGCTTTGCCGTTAGCGACCGGTATTACCATGGCCCCGGTGGGGGATAGCTCCAGCAGGAAGCGCTGTTTGTGGGCCTCGGCGTTGAGCGATTCTACAATCTGGCGCTGCTGCCCCTGGCCCTCCTCGATGATGCGCTTCTTGGCGGCTTCATATTCCTCACCCGAAAAGGCGCGCCCCACGCCATCCTTGATGTCCTGTAGAAGGGTAGCGATCTGGCCCTTGAAGGCTTTGCCTTTGGCCTGGGGAAGGCTGACAATGACCGGCCGGTCCGGATCCACGAAGCTGTATACGTAGCACCAGTCCTCCGGCTTGTAGCCATCGGGTTGCTTTGTGCGGACGCTTATGCTCCTCTGGATATATTCCTTTACTACGGTGGTCTTGCCGGTGCCGGTAAGCCCGGCCACATATACGTTGTAGCCGCCGCGTTCGATGGCCAACCCGAATTCAATGGCCTTGATAGCCCTATCTTGCCCGACGAAGGAATGAAGGGGCGGTATGTCAATGGTGCATTGGAAATCAAAGAGCGATGGGTCACAGACCCAGCGGAGTTTGTCTGGCCCCACCTCGAACCTCTTGGGCTTCAGTTGACGCATGAGTGACCTCTTTCGTGATTATTTGTCGGTATCGGGGAAAAACGTCCAAAGCCGTTAGTTAACAGGCGGATTCTATCACGGATTGTGCCATTACCAGGCAGTGGTGTCAAGGAGGGCATTCTGCAACCATGATTTGCCTGGCGCCAAACGCTGCCGGCCCGTGGCCTCTGAACGGCAGGACTGCGGATGCGGCTACGTCTTGAACCGGTAACCGACGTTCCGCACTGTGTCAATGAACGAATGGTTACGGTCCTCGATCTTGCTGCGGAGGCGTCGGATGTGGACGTCCACGGTCCTCTCTCCTCCGAAATAGTCGTAGCCCCACACTTGGTTCAGCAGTGTCTGCCGGCTGAAGACCTTGCCGGGGTGGCTGGACAGGAACCGCAGCAACTCGAACTCCTTGAAAGTGAGGGAAAGCGGGCGGTTGGCCAGGTGGACCTGGTACTTGTCCCCGTCTATCAGCAAGTCCCCGGCCACGATCAAGTTTTGCCCCTCGCCGCCTCCGGGCCCCAGCAGCCTGTGAAGCCGCGCCAGTAGCTCTCCGTTCCGGTATGGTTCCACGACAAAGTCGTTAACGTTCCACAACCAGTCCCTTTCGCCTAGCCTCTGCTCTGGAACCACAGCTATAGCTGGAATATCCCGGACCTCTCTCAGACGGCGCAGACCCTCCTTGAGTTGCCCGCCGAACCCGGCGTTTCTTTCACCCGTCAGCCCGACAGGGGGCTTTGGGGAGTACGCGCCATCGGGCGGGGTGGGCCTCACCAGCAACAGGTCCACGGGCTGTTCCTCCAGTTGCAGCAGAGCATCGTCCCATTCGGTGGACAGGCTCGTCTGATAGCCGTCCTGGAGCAAAAGGTTATTCAGTCTAGCCCCGGTCTCCTTCTCTGCCAGAATAAGGACGAGGGCCACGCTTACCTCCGTCGCGACCCGGCTGAATCTGTCGGGTCCGCGTTTAGTATATTCTAACATATCCCGCAAATCTACCTTGACTGTCAATCCTGTCGGCGGTATAATACGATATTCTTTTTCCAGAAAACCCGATGGCTTGATTTTCAGCAATGAAGGGGGAACGATGCCCTCATCCGCCGACAAAGTCGACCGTGTTCTAGCCAAGTTCAAAGCTGTCGCAACGGACCGGCACCAGTACGCTCGAGAGTGGAAAGCCCGCACCGGTGGAAAGGTGGTGGGCTTTCTGTGCACCTACACTCCGGAGGAGGTCTTATATGCCGCCGGAGTCCTGCCGGTACGGGCAACCGGTGGGCACGAGCCGCAGGACATAACCGAGGCGTATATTTACAACATGTTCTGCCCTTACTGTCGAGATACGCTAGCTGAAGGACTCCGCGGAAGGTATGACTATCTTGACGGTATTGTCCACGCTTTCTCCTGCATCCACATTCGCCAGACATATGATAGCTGGTTGAAGCACCTCCCGACCCCGTTTAGCCACTTCATTTACGTCCCCAACCACATCCAGGCGCCTTCGGCCCGGGCCCGGACAGCGACTGAGGTGAAGCAATTCAAATCAGCGGTGGAAAGCTGGATGGGGACCGCCATCACGGGGCGTGACCTGAAGCGTGCCGTGAATACCTACAATACCAACAGGCGGCTGATGACCGAGATATATGAACTGCGCAAACAGGACAACCCTCCCTTATCGGGGGCCGAAGCCATGTACATGGTTATGGCAAGCATGAATATGGACATGGCGGAACACAAGCGGCTATTGAGGCAGTTGCTGTCCGCATTACCGGAAAGAGGGAGGCTTAAACAGGGACGTC
>JACQTY010000082.1 GCA_016210545.1 Chloroflexota bacterium | reverse complement strand
TACACAGACAGCAGTGGGAAAATCCCTCTCAGTCTCTCCTTCGACAGGCTCAGGACAGGCTCTTTTCCAATGGGAGAGGCTAAAGGGGCCTCTCCAGAAGAGTTGCTGCACCAGCTTGGTGAAGAAAATGCTGGTTTGCCAAGATTCAACGGGCGGCGGATTTTGGTTTGCTGCTCCAATTGACTCTACCCCACCGTCTTTGCTAGGATGAGGTCGCGCCGGAGAGCGACAGACCACGGCATCGCGTCCCGACCGAGGAGGTAAACCTGTCATGGCATTTATCTGGAGCGAAGAGGCGCTGGAACGGCTCTTCAGGCATCGGTCACAGCATGTCCAGGAATGGGCTATACGCATGGCTTTCGAGCTATACCCGGAAACCCTTGCGGACAAAGCTGTTGCCCTCATCCCTTCGGCCCCCGGCGACACCGTGAAGCTGATACTCGTCAAGCTGGGAGACATGGACGCTCCAGTTGCCGATCTTGGCCCGCTGGCAGACCTTAGCAGGACCAACGCGGGACCGGAGGTCAAGAGGCTTGCAAGCGCCATTCTGCTGCGGTCCGGCTATGCTTCTCTCCCGCACAAAGCAGAACTGGCCGCCGCCGCCTCGTTTCCTCACATTGTGGGGTCCGCTGAAAGGGGCTTCGGCCTGGTCATGGAGGCCTACAGGGCTTCCGGCCGGGACAATGGGGCCATTCTGGATGGCATCGCCGGGCTCTGTGGTTTCGATGGCATCTTTGGCGAGCTAGCCGGGGCGCGAGGCGAAAAGGAGACAAAGAAGCGGGTCAAGTATTTCGAGCGGCTATGGGGAAAGGTCCCCCCAGGCCTGGAACGGCTTTCTCAAACGCAGATGTCGCCGGACGATGCGGGCAAAGCCCGGGCAGGCGCCAACGCGGGAGACGGCACGCTGTGGAAACAGGACCTGCTGGCCGAACTGGAAGAGGAGAAGGAGCGCCTGTCAAGGGTGTACGAAGTGGCAAGGGGCAGGGCTTTTGGCTCATCGCTCCCGGAGAGGATGTTTCTTGAGGCTCTCGGCCTCTGCGCGGCGCGAAATGAGACCGGCCGGCGCCTCCTGGAAGCTGCCTCGGATGCAGAAGAACTACTCGGAGCGGTAGTAATGAAGCCCTGGCGCGGAGTTCCCGGCCAGGCGTTGCTGGACTTCTTAAGGTCTGCCAGGCCTGAGCACCTTGTCGCTGCGGTTTCTAAGGCTCTGGACAACGACTACTCGTATGCGTCCTACGTCTTCAATCTCCTCAACGCAGTGGAAGCCCCGGGCAGATTTGAGCTCTTCCTCGAGATCTTCGAAGGTGAGAAGCATGGTAAGGCGATGGCTGAAGAGGCCGGAGAGGCGCTGAAGTGTGGTGGGACTCAGGCCGCCGACCATATTCTTGAATACTATCCGCGGATGCCAGGCAACCTACGGACATTGGTCCTTTTTGTCCTGGACGCCTTGCCCACCCCCCAGGTAGTGGACTTTCTCCTGAAACACTTCGACGAGTATATGAGCAGCCAGGATTCAGACGAGTTCGTGGACTGTCTCGGGGAAATAGCCTCGGCCGAATTCCTGGCCCCCCTCGTGCGGGAATGGAAGACCGGCGAGACCGTCATAGGCCGGGCCGTAAAGCTGATCTCGGAGATACACGACATCAGCAACGACCAGGTCCGGGAAGTAGTCCAGGCTACCGAGAGCGAGGTCCGGCGACTCCAGAGGCCAGACAGGCCGATATCTTCTTTCCCCCTGCGTTGTACTGGCTGCGGGCGCACGTACCACTACCAACTGAAGAACATCTATCTGGGCAAGGGCGGCGATCCGGCCATCGGGGACATCATCCAGTGCAAAGGTTGCGGCGGCATCGAGACCTATGAACTGACTGCGCGCGCCCGTTTCGGTTTCACTGCCGAACTTCTGAGAATAGTCGCCATGAAAGAGGCTGCGCCCAAGAAGGACCTGGAGGATATCGACACGCCGTTTCGCCTTGGCGAACACGTGACAATGCAAGCCCTGGGCCAAAATGTGAAGAACGCAAGCGAGGCATACCACGTTCTCAAGGCTGAGCTTGAAAAGCATTCAGGTGATAGCCGTCTCCAAAGGCGCATGGGCAATGTACTCCGAAACGGCGGAAGGTCCGACCTGGGACTGCCCTATTATCTGGAGGCTTTGAGACTCGACCCGAACGATGCCGAGTCGTGCGCGGTGGTCGCCGACATTTTCATGGAACAAAAACGCTACAATGAGGCCATCCCGTACCTTGAGCGGCTTGTGCCGCTGTGCCGGGAAAGCAGTTTGGACGAGCGCATGCGGCGGGACATCTTTGGTCTTCTCCTGAAACAGACTGCCATTGTTCAGGAGAAGACCGGACACAAGATCGAGCTGTTTCCTCCGGCCATGCCACAGGATGTGGCCGCGTCGCATGGCGTCGTGACCCTTCACGTGAGGACTTTCGACCCCTCGAAGCCGGAAGACTTCGACGCTGTTTACCAGGCATTCCGCCATGGCCGGATGCCCGGTTCCGTAAGGCCGGAGATGACCGTCGACGCCGTCCATGAAGGCCCTGGTCTGCATCTCCCCGTCAGGGCCGGGCCAAAAGTGGGGCGCAACGATCCCTGTCCCTGTGGCAGCGGCAAGAAGTACAAAAAGTGCTGCGGCCGCTAGCTAGCCCAACCCCTTCAGATTGCTTTTGGGCCGCGAAATGGTATAATGGCCGTTGTCGGGACAAGGTTCAGACGGCTGCCAACGGGCAAAAGGAGTCGTAATGAAGACCAGGGTCACAGAGCTTCTCGGCATCAGGCATCCCATAATACAGGCGGGGATGGCCTGGGTATCTTTCCCGCCCCTCGTAGCCGCGGTCTCCGATGCGGGGGGGCTGGGAATCCTCTCCGCCGGGCCTATGACCCCCGAAGAGGTAGAAGCCGACATACGCAAGATAAAGCAGCTTACCAACAAGCCTTTCGGCGTTAACTTCTTCCCGGACAACCCTCGGCTGGAGGAAATACTGGATGTGATCGTCGCCGAAAAGGTCAAGGTGGTCAGCTATGGGATCGGCAACCCGGGCCGCATCATGGCCCGGACCAGGTCGGCGGGCATCGTCAACATGCCTACAATGGGGTCTCTGCGCCACGCCGTTAAAGCTGAACAGGACGGGGCCGATATGGTGATGGTGCAGGGGACTGAGGCCGGCGGGCACTGCAGCCACGTGGCCACCTCCGTCCTGGTCCCGCTGGTCGTGGACCACGTCAGCATTCCGGTGATAGCCGCCGGCGGCTTCTGCGATGGCCGGGGGCTGGCGGCCGCCCTGGCCTGGGGGGCTGAAGCTATCTCTATGGGCACCCGTTTCATCATAACCAAAGAGTGCCCGGTCCCGGAGAATGTGAAGCAGTATTACTTGACCGCGTGCGAGGAAGACACGGTTGTGACCGGCCATGTCACCGGAGTCCGCTGCCGGGTGCTCCACAACAAGCTGGCCGACGCGTTCTTGGCCCTGGAGGAAAAGAAAGCGCCGCCGCGGGCCATCATGGAGCTGGGGTACGGCCGTTTCCGCCGGGCCTTCCACGAAGGCGATGAGGCGTGGGGGTCTCTGGCAGCCGGCCAGGTCATTGGTCGCATAAGGGACGTGCCGACGTGCCGGGAGCTTATCGAGCGCGTTGTAAGCGAGGCCGAGGCCACTATCAACTCCCTCAGCAGGTACGCGCCGGCCCCCGTAGGAAGCCAGCGACAACGGTAGGTGACCGGGTATCAGCGAGGGCAACGTGACGGGGCTTCGTGGGGCAATTCGTACTTCCGCGGGGGGAGGCCAACAATGAAACTACGCCTCACTACCCTCAACGATAACACCGCCGGCCGCTGGGACATGGCGGCGGAATGGGGCCTCAGCATCCTCGTTCAGACCGCCGCCGCGAACGCACGCAGAAAGCCGCCTTAATAAATCCTCGGACCAAGCAATTGTAGCATTGGTACTGAAACACCAAATCTGCCATTTGCTGGCAGTCGCCTCTCCGCTATGCCCCACAGCCACGCCCGGGGTATAATCTATATACTCATATGATCAACACCACAAGGATTGGCCCTCGACTCCAGCGGCATGCCGCCGTTCTGACCCATTGCGGAGGCCTCATTTGGACCTGAGCCTGGAACTTTTTCCCCGACACCCGAAGGGCTTGCGCCTCAAGAATCCCATCATAGCCGCCTCAGGGACCTTCGGCTACGGCAACGAGTATGCCGATATGGTAGACGCAACCCGTCTGGGGGCTATTGTCTGCAAGGGCACCACCCTTGAGCCGCGCCCCGGCAACCCCCAGCCCCGCCTGCTGGAGACCCCTTCCGGCCTGCTGAACTCTATCGGCCTGCAGAACATCGGCGTGGGGGCCGTCATCCGAGACAAGGCGCCTCTGTGGGCTACCTGGCCCGTCCCTGTGATAGTCAACATCGCCGGGGAGACCGTGGACGAGTTCGGCGAACTGGCGCGGCGGTTGGACGGCGTCCCCGGCGTCGCCGCCATCGAGGTCAACATAAGTTGCCCCAACGTCCAGCGGGGCGCCCAGGAGTTCGGCGCCGACCCGGAGCAGGCGGCGCTGGTAGCCAGGGCGGTGAGGGACGCCACCTCCCTCCCGGTGATCGTCAAGCTGACCCCCAACGTCGGCGACATCGTGGCTGTGGCCCGGGCGGTGGCCGGGTCCGGGGCCGACGCCCTGACGCTGACCAACACGCTGCGCGGGATGGCCATCGATACAAAAAGAAAACGCCCCGTCCTGGGAGGCATCACCGGCGGGCTATCGGGACCAGCCCTCAAACCGGTGGCCGTGGCCATGGTCTACTCGGTATACAAAGCTGTGGATGTACCCCTGATCGGCTGCGGCGGCATATACACCGCGTCGGACGCCCTGGAGTTCCTGATGGCGGGCGCCCGCGCCGTGGAGATAGGCAGCGCCAGCATCCTCAACCCGGATGCCGCGGTCAGGGTGATAGACGGGCTGGGCCAGTGGCTGATCGAACAGCGAGTAACCGCCGTAACGGAGATTGTCGGGATCGCCCAGGGCGAAGACCGGAGCGGCGTGGCATTCTATGAGCACCACTGAGAAGCGGCGACCGGGTGGGAGGCGAGACGTGAGAGGTGAGAGGTGCGACCCCAAACCCCTCCCGACAGGGAAGGGGAAACTCACCCTCTCTGCGCCGGAGCGGGGAGATGTCACGCTGCGCCGCCGTGCGCGCCCCTCTAGCTTTCCCTCTAGCTTTCCTTGACATGCTTTGACGGTAAAGGCTATAATTCGTAGTAATTTTGGCACTGTGGAGAAGTACGCGACCAAAGGAGAAGCGGATGCTGGAGAAATTTGAGCAGACTTTCGACAAGCACCATGAATACGCACAGCAGTGGAAGGCCAGGACCGGCGGCAAGGTGCTGGGCTTCTTTTGCACCTACGTGCCAGAAGAGATAATGTATGCCGCCAATATCCTGCCAGTACGCGTTGTTGGCGGCCTGGAGCCCCAGGACGTCAGCGAAGCCCACATTGCCGGCATGTACTGCCCATTCTGCAGGGACTGCCTGGCCCAGGGCCTGACCGGTAAGTACGATTACCTGGACGGCATAGTTATGTCGAAGTCCTGCATGCACATGATGCAGGCATACCGTTCCTGGGAGATGCACATTCCGACCCAGTTCCACCACTTCGTCGGCATGCCCGCCCTCGTGGGCAAGCCCGCCTCTGCGGATTTTCTCTACGCCGAAATGGTGGCCTTCAAGAGCGCCCTGGAGAAGTGGCTGGGCAAGCCTATTACCGATGCGGACCTGGACAAGGGCATCGATATCATGAATACGAACCGCCGCCTCCTTCGCCAGGTCTACGAGGCGCGCAAGTCCGCTCCCCCAAAGGTGTCGGGGACCGAAGCCGCGGCCATGGTCATCTCCAGTATGCTCGCCGACAAGCGAGAACACAGCCAGTGGTTACAGGAAGCGCTCCAGCAGTTGCCCGAGCGTCAGGACGGCCCTAAGGCAGGCACTCGCCTCATGGTGCTCGGCAGCGAGAACCATGACCTGCGGCTATTCAAACTCATCGAGTCGCTGGGCGCGAATGTGGTCATGGAAGAGTACTGCATGGGCAGCCGATATTTCTGGAACGAGACTGTCCCTCAAAAAGACCGGCTGAGAGCTATCACCCAGCGCTATATCGAGCGGCCGCGCTGCCCGCTGAAAGATGTGGACGAGAGGAAACGCTTTCCGCATATCTTGAACCTTTTCAAGGAGTGGAAGGCCCAGGGCGTCCTGCTCATACAGCAGAAGTTCTGCGACCCGCACGAGTTCGATATTCCGGCCATAAACAAGTTCCTCAAAGAAAATGGCGTCGTCACCTACTTCATGGAGCTGGACATCACCATGCACCAGGGCTCGGTGCGGACCCGGACCGAGGCTTTCCTGGAAATGCTGGAACTGGAGGCCGTGTAGGGGGGGGAATCCGAAATCCTAAATACCAAATCCCAAACAGTCTCAACGGAGGTCAAATTGGCTACTACGACAGCATACAGGGTTGAACCTCTGGAAACATACCGCTGGGCAAAAGAGGTACGCCTCAAGCACTTCAAAGAGGTAATGGAGGCCAAGGAGAAGGGGCGCATGCTGGTCACCGGCAACATGAACGCCCCCAAAGACCTCATCTCCGGCATAGGAGACTATGTCTACATGGGCGGCGAGCCGTGGGCGGTGGCCGTATCCCGGGAAGGTGGAAAGGACCTTTTCCTCCCCGCTCTGGAGGCCATGGAGAAACAGGGCTTCGCCCGCGACATGTGCGCCTTCTGCCGGACTTTTTCCGGGGCGATGTTCCTGGGGCAGACGCCGTTCGGCCCCTTCCCCAAGCCGGAGTTCGTCCTGGGCATGAACCAGTGCGATAGCAAGGGCAAATGGTTCCAGATCGTTGCCGACCACTTCAAGGTCCCCTACTATCTGATCGATTTCGGCTGGCCCAACAGCGACGGCACGCTCAAGCCGAACAAGGCCAGCCTTACCTACTTGCTCACCCAGTACGGGGAATTCATCGACTGGCTGAAGAAGACGACCGGCAAGCCCTACGACGAGTCCCGGCTGGTACATGCCCTGTCCAACATGTACAAGGTCCGCTGCCTGTGGGGAGAGGTCCTGCAGATGGAGGCCACCCGGCCAGCGCCCCTGGAGTACAAGCTCCTTCTGCCCTTCTTCCTCTGCCTGGAGTATTTCTCCTACAAGGACGAGGTCGTCCAGTTGATGACCGCCTTGAGGGACGAGACGAAGTACCGCGTAGCCAACCAGATCGCCCCGCTGCCCAACGAGAAATACAGGGTCCTGCACGATGGCCTGCCACCGTGGTACGCTCTGTATCTCTTCCATTTCCTGCGTGAGCATGGCGTATCCGTAGTCGGGGGATCGAACCACACCATGTTCGTGGCCTGCGCCCAGAAACCGCGAGCGGACGGTTCCTTTAACCTTATGGACCCGATGGACTGGGATGGAATCCCGAAGACCTTCGATGAAGCCCTGAAGTGGCGCGCCAACGTAGAGTACATCTCCAACATGTTCGGTCTTGATACACGGGTCCGCCTCATGTTCGCCAAAGAAGCCTACCGGGCATGGAACGGCAACGGCATGATCTGGATCATGGACCGCGGCTGCGAGCTCTTCTCCATGGGCATCCTGGAGGTGAAGGCAGCCCTGCAAAAAGAGGGCGTCCCCTGCATGATGTACGAGTCCAACCGCTGCGACGTACGCGAGTGGAGCTGGAGCCAGGTCGCCGACCACATGGACGCCTTCCTGGAGGCCGTGGGTGTTCCCAAGTCAGATATCAAGAGACACCTCGGTGGCAAGATAGGGGAGAAGGAATAGGTTTGTCCCGGGATGGAAGTCGCGGAGCTAATACGAACGGCTTATACCCTGACGCATTACGGCAGAAGAGATTCACGTCGTCATTGCGAGCGAAGCGAAGTCCCGATCCGTCGGGACTTCGTCGCTCCGCTCCTCGCAATTACGAACCATGCATCACTATTTTGCACGTACTATTTAGAGACCATCTCAAAATGTGAGCGGAGTGCTACTAAGGTCGTTGCGCTGCTTCGACCTCTCCCCCTC
>JACQTY010000077.1 GCA_016210545.1 Chloroflexota bacterium | reverse complement strand
GTGCCCGGCGGGGAAAAGGCGAGGGTGGTCAACTGTCCGGTGAAATTCTCCCGTACTGATACGAAGGTGGAAAAGGGCTGCCCTGAACTCGGCGAACACACGGGCAAGGTACTGAAAGACCTCCTGGGACTGGCCGAGGGTGAGATTGAGTCCTTAGAGGCGCAACGAATCATATAGCCCTGCGGCCACTGGCGTTGGGGTTACGGGGCCGACCATCGGCCACTTACACCGATCACTACGTCAGTTGCACCTCGACCGGAGCGCGTTCAAAGGCGCCGCGAAGGATGGCAATAGTCTGGCGCTGTCATTCTGATGGAGTCCCGTTCCAACGGGACGACTGAAGAATCTGGAGTGGAATCGTAATCCCCGACATCCGAGCCGAAGTCCCGATGCATCAGGATACAGCATGGTAGACGGATTGCCTCGCGGGGCTTACCCCGACTAACACGGAGGGATCGCAAAGACAAAGGGCTTCTATTCTCAATGGAATGACGGCCCACGCCTCTTCAGGGGTGGTGCGCCGTGGTCAGGCGCCTTTCTATTAGTCGTAGGAATGGACCCTTACCGTCCCGTCTTCAACTATGAGGAAGACCCTGTTGCCCGGGGACTCATGGACACCCCTGACGAGAGCGTCCAACTGCTCGGCGGAAAGGGCCACGGGCTGCGCCTCCGGCTCCAGCGTCTGGATAACGGTCAGCTTGTATCCCAGTTTCTCCTCAATCTGAGGCGCCAGGCCCTTACCCTGGGCGCCAGCCACAAGCGTCACCGACGCCTTGCGGGGGATCCTCTCCGCGCCTGTGGCCAGGTCCACCTTCAGCGTCGACCAGTAGTAATAAGCTACCAGGGCAGCCGTCACAAACACCCCGATCCCCCACTTGGCCCGCCGGAATACGTCGGGCGAGAGGGCGCCAGCGAGGGCCGCTTGAAGAAACGAAAAGAAAGTGAATACCAGACTGCCCAGCACGCTGAGCATGCTCAACACCAGCACAATGTAGATGTGCAGGCGGCGGGTCAGCGCCGCTCGCTCCTCAGCGCCGCCGGCATTTGCCCTGCGTTGCACGCCCTGCCAGTAATAGCTCCACCAGGGCACGCCGATTATCAGCAACGTTATTATCCAGCTTGTCCGGGCGCGCCACCAGTCACCACCCACCAGCACGCCCCGGGCCGCGGGAACAAAGGTGTCGATCACCATGGGGATGAGAATTATGAGACCGGCGGCAACAGTCGCCAGCCCAAGAGCAGCCATGAAATAGCTATAGGCGCGGCGCGCGGCAAGCAGCCTGAACGCTAAGTGCTTGGCCTCCTGCTGGACCGTGTTCCAGTGGTACGCCCACAGCATCACACCCACTATCACAGGGGCGATGAACCCGGGCAGGGCGCGGAAGTGGTCGGCGCCGGAGGCTGACCTCGTAGCGCCGAAGAGCCAGCTCAGCGTCTGGTGCAGGCCCAATGCCAGCCCGGTGAGGATGGTGATAGCCCCCAGAAGAACAGCATATAAGTACAGATATACCTGCCTCAGCGTGGACTCCAACTCACCCCGGGCCGCTTTGTACCAGTGCCATGCCCAGACCGGCGCCCCGGCTATGGCCACCGACAGGGCCACACGAGTGCCTCTTCCCCATAGCGGCTGCTGCTCCCCGACCAGTATTGACGGGGGAAAAGCCCCGTTGTACGTGTACCGCAGCACGGCGAACAGGACGAACGCCAGCCCCGTCGCTACCATGGCCAGGCTATAGAAAGAGGTCAAGTAGGTATACCACCAGCGCAACGTCCTGGCCCCCGGTGAAGGCTGGCCCTCTCTGGCCTCCAGGCCCCAATGGTACAACCACAGGGGTACCCAGACTAGAAGGGGAGAGACCATGTCGGATTTGAAATCCTCGACCCCAAACGCCCATTGCAGCAGCCGCACGAAGGAGATAACCGACAGGGCGAGAGAGACGAAAAGGAAAGCATAGATATAGAGTTTTCGCAGCGAGGACTCCCTCTCGGATGGAGACCTCGTCACCTGGCGACGGATGTACGTCCAGTGGGTTGCCCACAGGGCGCCACCGACCGTGAGAAAGGCGACACTCAACGCCAACTGCTGCGGGGTGGCGCCGCCGGCAATCACCTTGCGGAACAGCCCGTTCATCACGAAGTTCAGAAGGAGGATAAGGCCGTTGGCAGCCACCAGCAACGCCGCAAAGGAGAGAAGATAGAAATAGAGCCGCTTGGTGGTGCTCACACTTGTCTTTCCCTCCTTGTACGCCGTTACCACAAAGACAACGATAATGGCAATGAGAAGGACTACCGGCACAACTCCAAGCAAAGGAGCCTCCTTAAATAGCCTTCCCGACCGGCCGTGGCCTTACTGAGCCGGCGCCGGCGGGGGCGGAGGTTTGATAGGTCGCGGGAAGAAAACGGGCCAGGTCGAGTCGGTGATAAGCCATTTGCCGTTCTCTTTCTGGAGGAAAAACGACGCCGAGAACGAGTACTCGGACGCCTGGAAGGTGAGCGGGCCAGAGGGGCGGAATTCTGTTATCGAGACGAATACCTCGGCAGTGCTGTCAAAGACCCCGGACTTCTCCAGGACCACCTGTCTTTGCTCCATCTTCTCAGAGCGGAAGCTCAGTTCTCTGCGGAACTCCTGAAAGGGCTTTCTGTCTTTGGCGTCGGCGGATAAATAGCTGTAGGCAAGACTATGGTCTTCCTTTTCCAGGGCCTGAAGATAGCGTTGCACCACGCCTTCGGGCGTATCCTCAGGGAAAAACGTTGTCTTGCCCGACCGGGACAGGGCAACAACCACGCCGGCGATTATCAGGACAGCCACGATCCCGCCGATGACTATGAGCCAGCGATTGGACATGCTGTGTACTCCCCCTTCTGCTCACGCACCACCATTTTACTTCCCGCAACGGTAAATAACAATCAGGCAGGCTCACCAAAATCCGCCGCCCGTTCAATCTCACGAAACGGAATGATTCTTCACCTGGCCGGTGCAGCACCTTGGTCCGTGGGCGCCTTGCGGCAAATAGGCGGCCAACCCACCTCTCCCTTTGGAAAATCCCGATAAATCGGGATGAGCCGAGCGAAGCGAGTCCTGAGCCTGTCGAAGGATCTCCGAAGGGGAGATTGAGAGGGATTCGATGCCGGGTTCAGGGACAGATGTGTTTTTGCCGTCACCGCAGTCACGGCGTGACCGTAAGTATCTTTCGCACCTGCTCCGGGTACTGGGCGATAAAGCGCAGCTCGTCCTCGGTCAGGGGAAGCTGGGTGTGGCCGTTGGCATGGCGCACAAGCTCCAGGACGGACTCCGCCTGCACATCGCTATCGAAGGAGATGCCCAGACGGGCATACACATACTTGAGGCCGGCCATGCCCCCGTACTCACCGGTGGTTATGACGCGGCCGCTGTGGACCTTTTCCTCTTCAGGTATTCCCAGTAGCTCGTAGTCGTACAGCTCATAGTTACGCCGGTCCTTGAGCGCCCCGTCCGCATGCACGCCCGCCTCGTGAGCGAAGGCATTGGCGCCGACGCCGGGCTGGTTAATCGGAAGGGGGATCCCGAAGGCATACGAGGTGTACCTGGCGAGCCTGTAGGCCACTTTCAGATCGATATTATCCCCGATGGCATACTTCTCCAGCCCCTGGGCGAACTTCACTGCCAGCAGACAGCCCAGCAGGTCGGCCTGTCCCGCTCTCTCGCCAAGGCCGTTGATGGACGTGTTTATGTAGGCATCGACCCCGCCGTCGATGGCGCCCATTGCTCCAGCCACCGAGTCAGCGACCCCCATGCCCAGATCGTTATGGCAATGCAGCTCGATGGGCATCTTCACCTGTTCCGCCAGGCTCCTCACCCTGTGGTAGATGCTCATGGGTGAATCGTACCCCAGGGTATCGCAATAGCGGAAGCGATGGGCGCCAGCCTCTTTTGCCCGGCCGCAGAACTCAGCGACGTATCCCATATCGGCTCGGGAGGCGTCTTCGCCGTTTACACCTATGGTCTGTATGCCCTGGGACTTGGCATACGCCACGGCCTCCACCATCTCCTCAATTATCTTGCGGCGGTCGAGCCGGCCGTGGTACTTATTGCGGATCATCTGGTCCGAGACGGAGGCGGACAGGTTCAGGTGCCGGACGCCGGAAGGCCACGACTTGGCTACGTCCGACACCATAGCCCGGCACCAGCCTTCGAGGACCAGCGAGCCTAAGGCGCCCATCTCCTGCAGTTCCAGATTGGCCTTGATGTAGTTAAGCTCGTGCCGGGTAAAAGGAAAAGCAAACTCGGACTGATAGACGCCCATCTGGCCAAGGTACACATTTATCATTGTCTTTTGTAGCTTGGCGAGGCTTATCCTGGCGGCCTGGGCTGCATCCCGGTTGGTTACATCGATGAAGTGTATTACAGGCATCCGGCTGGTCCATCCCCCACATAGTGGATTTTGCTTACCATGTTCAAAATACAAATTCAAAGTTAGCACAATGTCAAAGACAATGCAAGCATATTTGAGACCAGCCGTTTTGGGAGGGGGTTTGGGGTTAGGCTGCGTTAGGTCCACTCTTTCTTTGAAATGCCTTCCCCAAACAGTTATACTCCACTTTGAGGAGCGTATGCCTGAGTTCAAGATCGTATCCGATTTCCGCCCTATGGGCGATCAGCCTCAAGCCATAGACAAGCTCGTCGACGGCCTGTTGAAGGGCTACCGTCATCAGACCCTTCTGGGGGTCACCGGCTCCGGCAAGACCTTTACCATGGCCAACGTAGTGGAGCGGGTGCAGCGCCCGACGCTGGTCATCTGCCACAATAAGACGCTGGCGGCCCAATTGGCCTCCGAGTTCAAGGAGTTCTTCCCCGACAACGCTGTGGAGTATTTTGTCAGCTATTACGACTACTACCAGCCGGAGGCCTACGTGCCCCAGCACGACCTCTACATCGAAAAGGACGCCGACATCAATGAGGAGATCGACAAGCTGCGCCACGCCGCCACACGCGCCCTGTTCACCCGCCGCGACGTGCTCATTGTGGCCTCGGTCTCCTGCATCTACGGCCTGGGGTCGCCGGAGGAATACCTGAGCTTTGTTCTCACCATCAAGAGGGGCGAGACCCACAACCGGGAGAAGGTGATCCGCCGGCTGGTCGACATGCAGTACGAGCGCAATGACCTGGGCTTCACCCGGGGCAAATTCCGCGTGCGGGGCGATACCCTGGAGGTCCAGCCCGCCTACGAGGACATCGCCGTGCGGGTGGAGTTCTGGGGCAACGAGGTGGAACGCATTGTGGAGGTGGACCCGCTCACCGGCGAGCTGCTCGACCAGCGGGACTCCGTAGACATCTACCCGGCCAAGCACTTCGTCACCTCCCATGACAAGCTGCTGGCAGCCATCGAAGATATCCAGAAGGAGCTGGCCGAGCGCGTCCCGGAGCTGAAAAGCCAGGGCAAGCTCCTCGAGGCCCAGCGGCTGGAAGCGCGCACCAACTATGACCTGGAGATGCTCAAGGAGACCGGCTATTGCTCCGGCGTCGAGAACTACTCCCGGCACCTGGCCCGCCGCGCCCCGGGCAGCCGGCCGTGGACCCTTCTCGACTATTTCCCCGACGACTTCCTGATGTTCATCGACGAGTCGCACATGACGCTGCCCCAGGTACGGGGCATGTACCACGGCGATATCTCCCGTAAGCAGACCCTGGTGGACTACGGCTTCCGCCTGCCCTCGGCCCTGGACAACCGCCCCCTCAACTTCGACGAGTTTACCGGCCATATCAACCAGGTGGTCTTTGTGTCGGCAACCCCCAGCCCTTACGAGCACGAACACAGCGAGCAGATTGCAGAGCAACTTATCCGTCCCACCGGCCTGCTGGAGCCGTCGGTGGAGATAAAGCCCACTAAGGCCCAGATAGACGACCTGCTGGACCAGATCAAGGCCAGGGTCGACCGCGGAGAGCGGGTGCTGGTCACCACGCTGACCAAGCGGCTGGCCGAGGAGCTTTCCGACTATATGAAGGAGATGGGCATCAAGGTCCACTACCTCCATTCCGAGGTGGAGACCCTCGAACGAATAGAGATCCTGCGGGACCTGCGCCTGGGTATCTACGACGTGGTGGTGGGGATAAACCTGTTGCGGGAAGGCCTGGACCTGCCCGAGGTCAGCCTGGTGGCCATCCTCGACGCGGACAAAGAAGGCTACCTGCGTTCTCGCGAGTCCCTCGTCCAGACCATGGGCCGGGCGGCGCGCCACATCAACGGCCACGTCATCATGTACGCCGACAGGGTCACCGCTTCGATGCAGGCAGCCATGGACGAGGTGCTGCGCCGTCGCAGCGTCCAGGAGGCCTACAACGAGACGCACGGCATAACGCCGGTGGGCATTCAGAAGGCCATCAAGGACATCACCGAACGGGTGAAGGTGGTGGCCGAGGAGCGCTCCGTCTACGAGGTCGCCCGGCCGAAGACGCGGACCGAGATGGTCAAGCTGATCAAGGACCTGGAGACATTGATGAAGGCAGCCGCCCGAAACCTGGAGTTCGAGAAGGCGGCCCTCATCCGAGACCGCATCATCGACCTGCGCCGCGCCCAGTTGGAGGGTGAGGAGGAAGAGGTCAAGGCCGCGGGGCGGAAGCTGGGGAGATAGCCCGGTGCGCGCCGAAATGCCCTACCAACCATAACGCGAATGAGAGGTTGAAATGGAAAAACCCAAGCGCCCCGCCAGCGTAACTATCATTGCCTGGGTCACCGTTGTTAGCGGCGGCGTCAGCCTGGCGACGGCGCCCCTTACCCTGATCACGCCCGAGGGCCTGCGGGCCCTCCAGATACAGCCTGTCTCTCCGGCGGTGGCGATAGCGGCAGGAGTTATCGGGGGTATCGTAAATCTGGCCGCGGGCCTGGCCATGCTCAAGGGGCTGAACTGGAGCCGGGTCCTGTTCGTGTACTATGGACTCGCTTCCACCATCTTCACCCTTGCCGCATACGGTCTCCAGCCAATCCAGATTGTTGGCATCGTTGTCTATCTGATTTTCGTAGTATTGCTGCTGAGGCCCCGCGCCTCCAGCTACTTCGGCGGCGGCATCTGGCCGGGGCAAAAACCAGTGACGTGAGATGCGCACCACCCCTCCGTCCCTGTCCCAATTCAACCCCATCTTCCCAGCATGGTTTTATGCTATAATTACGCCAGAGGTTTGAGATGTCAGATAGTATTAAGAGCGCCTACGAACGTGCCCTGGAACGGGCGGAAAAGATCGAGATATCCGGGGACAAGCTCAAAGAGCTCCAGTACCTACCCGAGGGAGCGAAGCTGGCAGCTACCTTCTTGAAAGAAGACAGGTTCGACCTGGCCAAAGCCATCGCCGGGTTCGACGAAGACGCCCGAAAATACGTTTACCGTGGGGCCCAGGAAGCGCTGCTAAACAACATCGTACTGCCCCGCACCCCCAGGAACAAGACTGACGCGAAACGGGCCATGGATGGCCTGGTATCCTTGAAGAAGGACAAGAGCAAGCTGACCCAGGTCATGGGCAAGATCGACAGCCTCATTGCCTACTATGAAAGG
>JACQTY010000073.1 GCA_016210545.1 Chloroflexota bacterium | reverse complement strand
GTAGAGGCGGTTCGCGGACCCCAAAATCCACCTCCTATCAACTCTTGCAAGATAGAGGGTTCTACACTCAGGCACTCAAATCTGAAGCCCATGTGAAGGCTTGAGCGAAATGAATAGAAGACACCCACCCAATTGTCATTCCTCGAAAACAGCTATTTCTGCATTCCCGCGGACGTCCCGATTCATCGGGATAATTCCGGCTCCGTCCCTGCCCCTGGATTCCGGCTCGGTGGCCGTATTGGTATTTTCATGCTTCGCGGTACCCGGCGCAACCGGGCATGAACGGTTCCCTCGAAAATAAGGCGAGCAAGCGCCGCGTCCCGACTTGTCGGGATCGAAGCGTCGGCCCCGACCTGTCGGGGTCCTTCGACAAGCTCAGGATGGCGCCTGCCCTGCGCTCCACGTGACATGGAAGCCCATTTTCATACTTGGCGGCGCCCGGCGCAACCAGGCATGAACCATTCCCTCCACAGGGCTTGCCTGCGGCTCGCTTTCCTGATATAGTCTCAGCCATCCCGGAAAGTAAAGCAAGGAGTGAGACACTATGCCCAAGGAATTCATCGCCCCACCCAACGTACACCCGGCCAGGGGCTTTTCCCACGCGGTGAAAGTGGGTAATACCATCTATGTGGCCGGTCAGGGAGGCATCGACATCCACGGCCACGTGGTCTACGGGGGCATCGAGGCCCAGATAGACCTGGCCTTTCAGAACCTCCAGAATGTGCTGGAGGCGGCCGGGGCCAAAATGACTGACGTGGTCAGACTCAACTACTACTTCGTGGATATCCAGGACCTGGCAAATATCGGCGGCGCCTATCGCAAGCACTTCGGCAAGCACTTCCCGGCCTCAACGGCCGTCCAAATAGGCGCCCTGGCTGTTCCCGGAATGCGGGTGGAGGTGGAAGCCACCGCCGTTATCGGGTGAACCATATACCCCAGGTTTAAACCTGGGGTATAAAATAAAAACGCTATTTCCCCCTGAACACCGGCTCCCGTTTCTGTCCGAAGGCGGCAACGGCCTCTTTGTGGTCCTCCGAGGTTATGCAAATAGCCTGGCAGGCGGCGGACGTCTCCAGGGCTGCAGGCAAGTCCGTCTCCAGTCCCCGGTAGAGCTGCATCTTGGACAGCCGCAAGGCGATGGGCGGGCCGCTGGCTATCCGGTGCGCCACCGCCATAGTCTCGCTCTCCAGCTTGTCCGCTTGCGCCACCTTGTTCAGGACGCCCAGCCGCTGGGCCTCCTCAGCATCGACGAAATCGGCGGTGAAGATCAGCTCCGCCGCCTTGGGCAGCCCCATCACGCGTGGCATGAGCCAGACGCCGCCGGTGGCCGGCGTCAGCCCCACTGCGGTGAACGACACCCTGAAGCGGGCCTTGTCGGAGCCGATCCTCAAGTCGCAGGCCAGCGCCAGATCGAAGCCCCAGCCCGTGGCCACGCCATTGACCATGGCGATAGTTGGTATCTCCATGTTGAATAGCTGGAGGGTGGTCCCTTTGTAAACATGAAGCAAGCTGTGGCTGATGTCCTGCACTGTTGTGCCAAAGCCGCTGGAGTCAGTCGGCTGGCTTATGTCGCCCCCGGCGCAGAACGCCCGCCCGGCGCCGGTAAGGATAAGCACCCGGACGTCCTTGTCCTGGGCGATCCGGTGCAGGGCCAGCGGCAACTCTTCCATCATCCTGGCGTTGATGGCGTTGAGCCGCTCCGGGCGGTTCAACGCCAGGATGCCTATGTGGTCTTCCTTCTTGAACAGGAGCGTTTCGTATTCCGTAGAAGGCATTAGCCCTCACCCCCTCTGTCCCCCTCTCCCGACAGGAGATGGGGATGAATAACTTCCAGGGGACACCCTTCGGCAAGCTCAGGGCTCCCTGGAACCCTGGCAAATGGGCTTTGCCCCTTTGCCAACCCCTTCACGTATGTTCACGTCGTGGGCGCAATGCACGACGATTCACCTGCCTTCGAACACCGGCTCCCGTTTCTCTCTGAATGCAGCTACACCCTCCTTGTTGTCCTCTGTGCTGATGCAGATAGCCTGGCAAGCCGCAGTCAGTTCCAGAAGCGTATCCAGGTCGGTCTCCTGGGCCTTTCTCAGCAACATCTTGGATAAGCGAAGGGCGACCGGAGGATTCTTCGACAGCCGGCGGGCAAAGGCCGTCGTCTCTTCCTCCAGCCGGTCCGCGGAGAACATCTCGTTCAGGATTCCCATCTCAACAGCCCTCGCCCCCTGAATGAAATCGGCGCTGAAGATGTACTGGGCCGCCCGGGCAGCGCCCATGGCCCTAGCCATCAGCCAGGCGCCGCCCGCACCGGGAACAAGCCCCAACCTGGTGAAAGCCACCATGAATCGGGCCTTTTCGCTGCCGAAGCGTATGTCACAGGCCAGGGCGAAATCGAAGCCAGCGCCCACAGCGTCACCGTTGACCATGGCAATAGTAGGTTTCTCCATGTTGTAGAGAAGGCGCACTACCTGCTGTGGCCCATGCTTCAGCCCCGTCTGCAGAGCCAGCGGATCATGTCGTTCAACGATCTGCTCGCCGCCCTTCCCCGCGCTCAAGTCCGCCCCGACGCAGAAGGCGCGTCCGGCCCCGGTGATCACCACCACCCGCACGTCGTTGTCTTCCGCCGCATCCCGCAGGGCGCTCACGGCCTCGGCCCACATCTGCTCATTCCCGGCATTAAGCTTATGAGGCCGGTTAAAGGTGAGCCAGGCAACGTGCTCCTGCTTGGTGAACAAAAGGGTCTCGAAGGTCATTACAGATGCATCCTTTCAAAAACGGCCCGCCGACGTTATAAGTTACGGTCGTTGGGCCGTCCCATGACGGGGGTATTATAGACCAAAGTTTGCTAGCGGACAATTGGTTGTCCCTGGGTTTGTTGACTGAGTATCTCGTTTCCTGTAAACTAGCGCCAGCTTTGCCTTCTCTGATAATTCAAGAAAGCGATTCAGGAGGTAGCGCGATAATGCCTGAAATAGCCCAGCGGCCCCGGCGCTCCAAGCTGGTCAGCGTGGAGGAGGCCATGAAGGCCATCCACGACGACATGTACCTGGCGATAGCCGGGCATCTTTTCTTCAACAAGCCCAGCCACCTGGTCAGACAGATCGCCAAAAAGCAGGTCAAGAATCTCACCGTATCCACCTCGCCGTATGCCAGCTATGACATAGACCTGCTCATAGGCGCGGGCTGCATCAAGAAGACCATCTGCGGCAATGTGGGCTTTGAGTACATGGGGCTGGCGCCCAACTACCGGAACGTGTGCCAGAAAGGGCTGATCGAGGCGGTACTGGGGGACGAGTCCACTATCGTCGGGGCGTACATGGCCTCGGTGGAAGGCATCCCCTATCATCCCATCGTGTCCATAAGGGGCAGCGATATCCTGAAGATGACCACTCTGGCAAAGGAATACGTCGGCCCCTACGGCGACAAGCTCATAGCAGTTAAAGCGCTCAAACCGGAGGTCTGCATCATCCACGCCCAGGAAGCCGATGAATACGGCAACGTCCGGTTCAAGGGGCCGATCTACTTCGACATCATCATGGCCAAGGCATCCAAGAAAGTAATCGTCAGCGTCGACGAACTGGTGAGCAACCAGAAGGTACGCTCCGAACCGTGGAAGACCAATATTCCGGGTTTCATGGTCGACATGGTTGTCCATGTGCCCTACGGCGCCCACCCCTGCCTGAGCACCGGCGCCTACGACCACGATGAGGAGCACATCAAGGACTACATAAACCGGGCGCGGCAGAGCCTCAGTGGCGCCGACGCCAGCCCCTACCGGGACTACTTGAAGTCATACGTCTACGAGCCTAAGGACATCTACGATTACATAGAACGGGCCGGCGGACTCAAGCAGATGGCCGGGCTAAGGAGGCTGCCGTGACCACTCAACAAGAGAGAAAGCAGCCGGAAAAAGGCTATACCTGGGCGGAACAGATGGTAGTAGTCCTGGCCCGTGAACTGCGGGACGACGACGTGGTGATCGTGGGTGGCGCCCGCCACGATATCCCCTGCGGCGCGGCTATGCTGGCCAAGCGCCTCTATGTGCCAGATATGACCCTGTTGACCACGGGACAATTCGTGAACCCGGTACTCCCTCCTCTGGAGTATAGCGGCCACACTACCGTCCTCTTCAGCAAAGAGGCCGACGCGCTGTTCGGCGGCTACGAGGTCTTCGAGGTATCGGAGCGCGGTCTCAGTGTTTTCTTCTACGGCGGCCTGCAGATCGACAAGTACGGGAACTCCAATATGCACTTCATAGGCGATCCGAAGAACCCCACAGTGCGAGGGCCGGGGATAGTGAACGTCTCTTTTTCAACGACCGCGGGCAGGACGTACCTCTTCCCGGTGTGGCACAACAAGCGCACCTTCGTGGATAAGGTGGACTTCATATCCGCAGTCGGCCATCTCCAGGGTGGGAACAGCCGGAAAAAGGCGGGCATCGAGACCAAGGGGCCGGTCTTGTGCGCTTCTCCCCTGGGCGTCTTCGATTTCGAGCCAAAGACCAAGCACATGCAGGTGAAGTCCGTCCACGAGTGGGTTGCCAGGAAAGAAATCGTAGAAAATACCGGCTTTGAGCTCATCTGGCCGGAGAAGGTGGGCAAGACGAAGCCGCCTACCAAAGATGAACTGACTTTGCTCCACAAGGAAATCGACCCGCACGGCATCTTCCGCGGGCTTTCGGGACGACTGTGAGTGCAGTTGTGGTGGTCACTATGAAGGTCTATTATTCTGATGAGGACACGACATGAAGATCCAATACGACGCCAAAGTGGACGGTCATTCAGCGAGGATGTGATAGCCAACTACGGGCCTGATGGCAAGATAGCTGGAATCGAGATTCTGGCCGCCAGCGTGGTCCTGGGCGAAGGCATCCAGCGCCCTGTCGTAGAAGTCACGCCGGCTGTCAGCGGTAAGGCTCGCTAAGTAGGCGCGCCGCAACACTAGAGCAGCTTCGCTGAGAGGAGCTATTAGATGGAATTGGCCACTAGCATACAAGTTCCTTGCACCTATTTTCCCAAACTGGGGCCGTCTAACACCGAGGAGACCCTGGCCATCGCCAGGAAACGGGCCGACGAACTGGGCATCAAGACCATCGTGGTAGCCACAACAAAGGGAGATACCGCCCTCAAGACGGCCCGGTTTTTCTCCGGCTACCGCGTGGTTATCGTCACCCATGCCCACGGTTTCCGTACCCGTGACGAACAGGAGGTCTCCGCCGAGACTATGGCAGCCGTCAGGGAGGCGGGAGGAGTGGTGTTCACCGGCACCCACACCTTCGCCGGCTTGGGGCGGGCCGTACGCAAGAAATACCAGACTTACCAGACCGAAGACCTCATAGCCAGCGCCCTGAGGATATTCGGCGCCGGCATGAAGGTGGTCTGCGAAATTGCGATGATGGCGGCTGACGCCGGGTTGGTACGTACCGACGAGGACGTCATATCTATCGCCGGGAGCGGCCGCGGCGCCGACACGGCGGTGGTGCTCAGGCCGGTGAACACGCAGGACTTCTTCGACTTGAGGGTGAAAGAGGTCCTGTGCAAGCCACACTTCTGAAGAATGGGGACGAACGGCAGGCATCAAATCCCAAGCTGACGATTCTTGCCATTACTCCCAAGATTTCGGACTCAGGGGACTAACGCAGACGGGGGTAGACCAGTATGCGACTTGACGATATTCTTCGCCTGGCGGTCACAAAGAGAGCATCTGATGTGCATCTTTCGGTGGGCAGCCCGCCCATACTGAGGATAAACGGGGTGCTTCAACCCATATCCGAGGAGGACATACCCGCTGCGCAGGACGCGGAGCAGGGGTCATACCCAACGGACCAGGCGCTTCTTACACCGCTGGCCGGACAAGACCCGGGGGAGACGGAAGCGGAGCTTCATGTGCCGCTCAACCCGGAGGACGTGGAGCGTGTCCTGCGGGCACTGGTGGACGACACCCGGTGGGAAATGTTTCTTCGGGACAAGGAGTTGGACTTCAGCTACGCTGTCCCCGGCCTGGCACGGGTCAGAATAAACGCCTGCTTTGAACGAGGGAATATCAGCATGGCTTGCCGACTCCTGCCCTTCCAGATCCTCACCATTGAGGAACTGGGACTGCCGCCGGTATGCAAGGACCTGGTAGCCCGCCCACGCGGACTCGTCCTGGTAACAGGGCCTACGGGAAGCGGCAAGTCGACGACTCTGGCAGCCATGATAAGCCACCTCAACGAGACCCTCAGCCGGCGCATCGTCACCATCGAGGACCCGATTGAGTTCGTTTACGAAAACAAGAAAAGCGTTATCATCCAGCGGGAGCTGGGCAGCGATACGCATTCGTTCCAGCAAGCTTTGAAACACGTCTTGCGCCAGGACCCAAACGTCATACTCATAGGCGAGATGCGGGACCCGGAAACCATATCCATTGCCCTCACCGCAGCCGAAACAGGCCACCTCATTCTCAGCACCGTTCATACCGTTGGAGCCGCCGAGACCGTCGACCGCATCGTGGATGTCTTTTCTTCGGGCAGCCAGCCCCAGATCAGGGTCCAGTTGTCCATGGTATTGGAAGGCGTGATCTCGCAGGCACTGCTGCCACGGGCCGACGGCCAGGGACGGGTCGCCGCCTTTGAAGTGATGATAGCAAACAACGCCATCCGCAACCTCATTCGCGAGGGCAAGGCGTTTCAGATAGCCAGCTTTCTTCAGATGGGCAAGCAACAGGGAATGCAGACTCTGGACCAGTCCCTCCTCGATCTGGTGAAGTCAGGCGTGGTCAAGAGAGAAGACGCCCTGGCCAAAGCTGTCCACGCCACCCAGTTGACGAGGGACATGGAAGGCGTTCTAACGTAGTACCAGGAGAGGCAAGCCATGTCAGACGACGCCACACTTGTGGCCCCATGCGGGCTTTTCTGCGGCGCTTGCCCCATACATCGGGCGAGCGCTGATGCTGCTCTGGCTGAACGCATAGGCAAGTTGTGGGGCAGGCCAGCAAACCAGGTCCGGTGCGCCGGGTGCCGGCCCCAGACAGGTGTGGTGGCCACTCAGCCGGAAGCGGTATGCGAGACTTACGACTGCTGCGTGAACCAGCGTAAGCTGGACTATTGCTTTCAATGCCCCGATTTCCCGTGCCTCAAGCTGGCTCCATCCGCTGACCGGTCCCAGGAGTTGCCGCACAATTCGAAGGTCTACAACCTGCTGCTGATCCAGAGGATGGGCGCTCAGGAGTTCGCTAGAGAGGGCGCCAGGTGGTGGGCGCAGTATATGCGCAGTCGCAAGCCACGTCCCGGGGGCAACCTCGAGACGCCGCCCCGATAAACAGGGAAGCATGGGAATCAGCAGCAACGCGCCAGGTTAACGTAGTTCCCCGAGATGACGCCGGTTAACGCCTGAAAGAAGGCATCATGCCCGACGCCACATTGACCACACAAGTCAAGAAACTGGCCCGCAAGCTGGGCGCCGATCCTGCGCAAGCTGGCCGACAGGGGACACCGCGTTGTTGCGACGCCTGACCCATTCTCTCAAGGGTTTGGCGGCGGACAGGCGATCATGGTTCACCCTCGGACCGGGGCCTTTATTGCCGGGTCAGACCCGCGTAAAGACGGCTGCGCCATTGGCTTGTGGTAGGCCCCTAATCCACCATCTAAATCCCTCTCAATCTCCCTATTAGAAAAGGGAGAAGTTGACAGCGCCTGTCCATCTCCCCCTCTGGTAAGCTGACCCTTACCCATAAGTCAGGTCGCTGGACACAATAGGTTTTCTGATATGTGGAACGCGGATACCAGCTTTGTAGGGTGGGTGCAGCCCCGATGAAATCGGGACGAAACCCACCACC
>JACQTY010000005.1 GCA_016210545.1 Chloroflexota bacterium | reverse complement strand
TCTTGGTCACGGGACCGCGGGACTGGTCTTGCGGCAGGGCGATGGCCACCTTTTGCAAGAAGGTTGTCTCTTTTTCCCAGAAGTTGTGTATGTTGACAGCCGTCCGGTACAGCCCAGGCACCACCGGTGCGGGGTCCCGCAGGGTAGGGATGCTGGGCTTGGGACGCGGGGGTGTAACCGTTCCGCAGACGATCTTCACCGAGTAGATGTAGGTCGTGGGAGGTGGCGGAGGGACATCCGTCTTTTTGTTGGTGAAGATGCAGGTGACCGTCTCGCCGGCGTCCAGATCAATATCGGCATAATAGTCTGCCACTGTGGTGCCCCCGTCCGGGTCTTTACAGGCGATGCTGAGTACCCAGCCCGATGGGACGTTCTCTTTAATAGTGTACGTGCCGGGCGCCAGGTTGGAGAAGGTTTGCGTGTTGGAAAGCGGGTTATTGTTGATCCCGTCGTCGTCCAGGAAGAACTGTCCCCAGCTCCCGCCGAATTCAAAGTCCAGTGGGCCATCGGGCTGGGCGTCCTTGATTATGACGATGGCGCCGGTCTTGCCATCAGGAGGAATCTTTCTGTTGGTGAATGTGCAGGTCACGGTCTCACCGGGGTCCAAATCAATATTGGCGCTGGAGGTTGGCACCGAGGGATTGGCAGCGGTTGGCCCCACTGTGGTTCCCCCGTCCGGATCCGTGCAGGCGAGGCTGGTCGTCCACCCTGAAACAGATGTCTCGCTCAGCGCGTAGAAAAAGGAATCCTGTCCAGTCGGCGACAGTGGGCCGCTATCGTAGGTCTGTCCGTCTTTCAGAGGGAAGCTGGCCCAGGCGCCCGTAAACCGAAAGACCGTGGGGTCGCCAGCAGGCACAGTTACCTTGTTGACGATGACGCGCCCCGCCTTGTAGTTGGTGAAGGTGCAGGTGACTGTCGCCCCGGCGGCCAGATTGATGGTAGCCTGGGACCCGAACGCGGTAGTGCTACCGTCCGGGTACTTGCAGACGGAACCGTGCAACAGGTACCAGCCCGTTATCGGGAACAGCTCAGTGACGGTGTACAGGTCAGGCTGCAGGTTAGCGAAGGTTCGGGTGTTGGAAAGCGGGTTATTGTTGATCCCGTCGTCGTCCAGGGAGAACGCCCCAAAACTGCTCATGGAGAAATTGAAGACCTGGGAGTCGTTGGGCACCGAATTCTTGACAATGACGATGGTGCCTGTATTGTCAATCTTCCTGTTCGTGAATGTGCAGGTAATGGTCTCACCGGCGTCCAAACCAATGCTGGCGCGGTTACCCGTCACAGTTGTATTTCCGGTAGGGTCCGTGCAGATAATGATGGTCGTCCACCCCGAAACGGCGGGCTCGCTCACCTGGTATTGGCCGGAAGGGATGAGTCCGCTGTCATTGGGCAAGGCGGTATCCGTAAGGGAGAAGCTACCCGGCGGATAGCTGGCCGTAAACTGAAAGGCCGTCGGGTCGCCGGCCGGAATGGTCACCTTGTCCACAATGATGCGCCCCGATGCGGGGGCAATAGCGCAGTCCGCTGTAACCCTGGCCACCACCAGCAGTCCCGTTGGGCTAGGTATGGATGGGAAGTTAGAGACTGTAGCCCGGAGAACATGCGTTCCCGGCTGAAGAGGCACAACGAATGGCCCTCCAACAGGGAAAGGCGAAATAGGGGAGACATTGTATCCAACGTTGGGGGAGCCAATTAGCGAGCCATCCAGGGTGAGCCGGAGAGAGTTGTCGCCGCCATACACATCAACGTGGAGCACAATGTTGGTGTTCAAGGAGCTTACCGAGAAGGTCGTTTCATAGATATAGTCCCCCACAGGGCCAATATAGTCTCTCGGGAACGGAGAGATCCAATTCCCTGAAGAGGGAACATACCACGCCGGGAAAACGCCAACGCCCGGGTAAGCCCCGACGGTGTAGGCGGCAGTAGGCGGGGGGGATGCGGCCGACGCAGGCGCTGAAACCAACTTCCAGTTCGGGTCCACAGCGCCTATGGCACTCTGCCCGGTGCTCAGGTTCAGGTTCAAAGGACGACAGGCTTCCGTGACTTGACCGGGCGACGCAGAGGGCTGGGTAGCGGGTGCGGGTACGGCGGCGGGCGCCGGTGCAGGCACGGCAACGGGTGGTGGGGGTGTCGGTATGGGCGTCGGTGTCACCGGAGGTGGCACGACTTGACCGGGGGGCAGAGATGGCTGAGTGCCGGGGTAAAGCACAGTAGACTGGGGAGCGACGCGGTCCGCAGCGCCACCTCCAGACGGCGCCCCAACAACGGGCGTCACGCCCGGAACGATCAGTACCGCGACCAGAAATAAGGCCACCAGTGACACGGACTTAGACCAACGCATATTCACCATCTTTCCGCCCGAACTTAAGCCGGGCTGGGTCCAGATTTAGAGGACCAGTTTGTGAATTAACCTTGCGAACAGATGCCCCAGGTTTGCGCCAGGGGTACGGCAAAATCAACTCAATCACAAGCGCAGATAGTGACGCAACCAGTCGTCGCGACGCGGCGTTCGGTCTCGTAGCCATTTCAGAACATCGGGTAGGGCCTCCCAGCGGTCCTTGCTGTTCTGCGCAGGGAACTCTGCCAGGTGGCAGGCCATGCAGCTACCATTGCCCAGGGCGCCGTTCATGTCTCTCAACTTCTTGGTGTCAGGAGGAGGGCGGGCAGCTTAGCGCTGTCCTGCTGCAAAAAGTGCTCTGGTCTTTGAGAGGGGGTCAATCTGGGCTTACAGCTTGTCCTTGTCGCCCAGGAGGCAGGCCATGTTGTGCTGCGTCGAAGACGACTGTGTATGGAGACCTGATTTGTCCTGCTGGAGATTTACCAGCTAAGCCGGTCAACTGGTCGACCTGCGGGTTCAGGCTCGGGGTACAGGCGGCCACCAGGAACAGACCCGATTCCTACCATGGACAGTAATGTGCCTGGTCTCAAACTCCTCTTTCCAACGGCACGATAAGTAGGAATCATGCCATCATGCCCAAGCATCTTAGCCTACCCTCCACCCCCTGTCAATGGCCTTCGGCGGGGATACGACGGGCGTGTGCGGTGAGGGCGGAAAACAGCCATCGGCCTGTACTGCTATGAAGGCTATAAGGCCCTCCAACCCATCCAAATGTCCAAGGTCCGCCGCTCGTTGAGTCTCGTCAAGGGAGCCGCCTGCGGCGGACTCACCTGGTTGGCGCCCGCCGTAGGCGGATTGCGGTCCGGGTGCAACTCTAGCCAGACAAGAGAACCACCAGACCCGCCATAGGCGGACCACGAAACATGAAAATAGCAATCTCGTTCAGTTGAAGATTCCCTGAGATTGCTTCGTCGTCCCGACCCGTCGGGACTCCTCGCAATGACAAAAGGGTGTCTATTTTCAGAGTAAACACACATGCCCGGTTGCACTGGGCACCGCGAAGAGCTTGCCCTGAGCAAAGCGAAGGGATGAAAATAGCCTGCCCGCGGCCCGTAGTCGCCCAATTCCTTGGGCAAACCTGGCCCGATAAATCGGGCAACTACGTTTACCGAGGGCTATTTTCGAGGGAATGACAGGTTGTAGGA
>JACQTY010000074.1 GCA_016210545.1 Chloroflexota bacterium | reverse complement strand
GGGGAGAAACGGTAAGGCCCCCCACGTTTCTTCCATTTGGCGTCAATCTTGATGGCGGATCATGGCAAAGCCCCTGTTCGCCTTTTCCTGTCACAGATTGTAGAATAGCCTAAGGATGAAATGTCGCTTTGCAGTCCATTTGTTGGGCGTCGCTGTGGCGGCTATGCTTGCCCTGAGCGGCTGCCGCTTCTTGACCGAGGCCGGTTCTCTGCTGTCGGGGGTGGAAGCGCCAGCCGATAGCCTGTGGCTTCAGCAGGGAGACGCGTTTGTGCCTCTGGCCAACGGGCAAGTTGTGGAAACGGCCTCGGGAAAGCTGAAGGTCAGATTGAAGCCGTACCCGGCCCGCCAGAAGAACACCGTGGAAATGTATATTGAAGTGGCCGGCCGGCCCGCGGAGGGGGCTACTGTAATCATCTTGTACGAGATGTTCGGGATGGACCACATATATGCGCCAGCGCTGGCTGCGTCGCAGGGCAGTGGTTGGTACTCGGCCCGCCTGGAGTTGCCCATGAAGGGGTTGTGGGAGCTGAGGGCAAGTGTCGAGCGCCCCGGAGGCGGCGACCCGCAGACTTACGTGCTGAGGTTGAGGAATGACGCCGATCTTGGAGGGCTGGGGGGACATGCGCACTGACGTAAATTCCAAATCCCAATTGCCAAGCTCCAAACACGGGGAGATGGGCCAATCCCGGTGACTGGAAGCACGCGCCTCAAGCTGCCCCCTTGGAATTTGGTGCTTGGGGTTTGGTATTTCGCCTTATGCTGGTTGCTTTTGACCCTCTAACTGGCGGCTGCGGGCAACCGGCGCCGACGTTACTACAGCTTTAGTCGGCGCTCCTTCGACTTCCTCGAGGGCGAAGAGGGCCGCGCCGAGGGCCCCCACTATCTGGGGCTCCGGGGCGATGACCATGTCCGTGCCCAACATACGGTTCAATACCTGTACGATGCCCTGGTTCTTGGCCACCCCGCCGCTCATCATAACCGTGGGGCGGACGCCCACCCCCTTGGCCATGCCAACGATGCGCCGTCCTATGGACTCGTGCAGGCCGGCGATTATGTCCACCTTGGACACATTCTTGGAGGCCAGGGATATGATCTCCGATTCGGCGAAGACGGTGCAAACGCTGCTGACCTGGGCGGGGTTCCTTGACTGCAGAGATAGCGGCCCCAGGTCTTCCAGCTCCACCCCCAGGGCGCGGGCCATCACCTCCAGGAACCTTCCCGTCCCCGCGGCGCACTTATCGTTCATGGTGAAGTTGACCACTTTGCCCTTGGAGTCCAGGACTATGGCCTTGCTGTCCTGCCCGCCGATGTCGATCACCGTTCTCACTGCGGGCAGCAGGTAGTGGGCGCCGCGGGCGTGGCAACTGATCTCAGTTACGTTCTTGTTGCCAAACTTGACCAGGGTGCGGCCATACCCGGTGGTGACGACGAACGCGAGGTCATCGCTTGAGAGGTGGGCGTGTCGGAGGGCCTTGTGCAGGGATACCTCGGCTGTTTTCTCGTTAACGATGCCTGCGGGAATGATGCTGGAGGCGAGGACCTCGCCCCTGTGGTCGAGGATAACCGCCTTGGCGGTGAGAGAGCCGATGTCCACACCGGCGACGGCCTTAATCATACAATACCTTTGAGGACGCTGTCTGTTCGCGTACGCGAGTTATGAATTTCGGGAGACCCACGAATAAGTAATATGACACAAAAAACAAGAAAAAGCAAATGCGGTTTGGACCATTGGACCAAGACCCGCCGCCAATTGTGAGTGTCGCCAAACGAACAGCTATTTACCTGCGTGGTGCTCGGTTACGACCATCTTCCGTCCCCGAAGAGCACCTGAAAGCTGCTCGTCAACCCCCGTCCCCCATGTATCGGGGAGCCTCTTTCCCCTCACGCCATCCAGGGCTACCGCGCGTTTTGGTAGCGGATTAGGGCCTACGCATTAGAGAAACAAGAGATTCTTTGAACGTCCCGACCAGTCTGGACTCCTCTCCGAGTAAAACATCCCGATGCATCGGGATGCGTCGGACAGAATGACAGTGTAATGTCGCTTTGTTCTGTTAATGGCCATGATCGGGCAGCTACGTTTACCCGGGCTATTTTCGGAAGAGCCGTTCATGCCTGCTTGCGCTGTGCGCCGCGAAAAGCTTGCCCTGAGCAAAGCGAAGGGATGAAGGTAGCCC
>JACQTY010000076.1 GCA_016210545.1 Chloroflexota bacterium | reverse complement strand
GGAAAAGATAGGAGGAACTTTAAGATATATGTTTGTCTGTCACCCTGAACGAAGTGAAGGGTCTGAGGTGTGGGGGCTGCCTACCCCGCCCTTCCCGATACATCGGGATTTCAGGAATGCTTTCCAGACTTTCTCTGGTGAGGGAGTTTCACTGATGATATCCCCTGGTTTCGGCTGCATAAACATATTTGCGAACAGTACCCCGGCTAACTCCAAGACTACTGGAATGGCATTGATGCTTCTTCCTGCCTGTCAGCACCCAGAGCTCAAGAATCTCCGCAATATCTCGCACCAAAAACCTCCTTCTTGCCATAGGCTCAACCTCCTTATAATAAAAGCTGAACCCATGATATGTCTAACGGTTTCGGTGCACCAAAAGTGGCTATTTTCTATGAGGGGAGGGGTGTCAATACTGTTAGAGTTGCAATAACACCCACTTTTGCACTAGCCTATACACCCCTCCTTGTCATGCGGTCCACGACAGACCATCCTTAGCACCTCGGAGTCCGCTCTGTACGACAGGTCTCTGGTCTGCGGAGTGCGTGTATATTCTCTCGCGCTCGCACCTCAAAAAGGGAGCTTTGAAAGGTATAGACAGTAATGCTTTACTGGGGGATTTGGAATAGCCATACTGTTGCCGTCAAGGGACTATGTCAGGTCCAAGTGGTAAGCGATTTTGTCAGTCCTGCTTCTACGACGACGCCAGAGCCATGACGCTTGCGGCCTCGTGATTCCTTGGGCCGGGACGCAAGCCGATCATCTCGAGGCCCATCAGCTCGGCGCCTTCGTCCAGGCCCTCGCTTGGCATCCGTGCGGATGTCTTCCTGAAGGGTGGTAGAAGGTTGGCGTCCGCATACTTCTTTGCGGTGTGATGATCAACCCCCAGCTCGCGCGCAATGGCGCGGTACGAGAGTCCACGCTGCTTGGCGGCCCGCGCTGCCTCCCACCGAGCCTCCTGTTTGGATTTGTGCTGAACGTCTGGTGGGCCCAGGGCGTCGCTTCGCCTGGCTCCTCGGGGGCGCGAGGGCGCTGCCGCTGGCAGCCGCTCGCTGGTGGCAGCGCCCGGTTCAACCCTGCTCCCCAGAACCTCAGGAACAAGGGTCATCCCGCCAGTGAGAAGGAGCCGACCTCGGAGGGCGGAAGCCCTGGGTGGAGCCTCCCGACTGGGCACGACGCGGCCGTCATAACGAGTGATCAGGCTGCCGTCCAAACGCACCTGGACCTCCATCTGAACCCCAGCGTAGGTCGGACGTTCAGTCCCAGGGAGAAGCTGAAGGGTCCGCCACTGGAACTTCACCGTGTTGTCCTTGGCAACCTTGCGCTGGTGCTTGAAGCAGAGTACCCCATTGAGGTCCAGGTCCTGACCCACGTGCCGGTAGGCACTGCCCGGTTGGGCTGCCGGCACACCGAAGCGCTGATTGACCTGCGGGAGGAACTCGCCCAGCACCTGGTTCGCTTCAGCCTCGGTGCTGGCGCCGGCAAGATGCAACTCAGCCACTAGCCGGTCCTGGAACGTCTGGTTGGCTCGTTCAATCCGCCCCTTGGCCTCTGGCGACAAGGCGAATATCTGGCTCACGCCGAGCTCCCCCATGGCCCGGCCGAACTGCGTCAGTTCCGCCGTACTACCCACCGGAGCCCGTGTCGGGCGGAAGGTCGCGTGGCGGTCGCTGTACAGCGCCAAGGGAATCCCCTTGCGTTCGATGATGCCGCGGACCAGAAGGAAATAGCCGACCGCATCCTCTTCCTTGCGGAACAGTGCCCCGGGGAAGGTCCCGGTGGCGTCGTCCACGGCCAGGAGCAGCGTGAGCCTGGGACCTCGCCCCTGGAGCCAATCGTGGTTGCTTCCATCGATCTGGAGCAGCATCCCCTCTTGAGGAAGCCGCTCACGCCGGACGCGGTGGCGCGGCGGCCTCCGATGCCGCTGGCTGCTGATGCCGGCCCTGGTCAAGATGTTCCGGACGGTGGACCTGCTGAGGACGATGCCCTCGCGCTCGCCCAGCACCTCCGCGAAATGGGTGTGGTTGAAGCCTTGATAGCGGGTCAAGGCCAGCCCGACCACCGCTGCCTTTATCTCCTCGGAGACCGCATTGACTGGGCGCCGACCTCGGTTCCCGTGGGCGAGTGCGGCGGCGTGTACCTTTCGATAGGCCGCCAGGATTCGCCACGCATGGCGTTCACTCACACCAAGGATCCGACTCGCTTCTCGCACGTCCAGCTCATGCACCAACACCCGGTTCAATACCACGAGCCGCGCCTGTTCTCGTTCGCTCAATGTCAGTGTGCCTTTCATAGACTGACATTTTCGCTTGCCCGTTAGCTACTGACGTAATCGTATGGCAACGACAAAGTCTACGCCTGCGACGGCTGTGGGCACCACGTCTCCCCGATGGCGGGCACCATCTTCGAGCATTCCAGCACGCCCCTTCGCTC
>JACQTY010000075.1 GCA_016210545.1 Chloroflexota bacterium | reverse complement strand
GGGATATAGTATCCCCTTGAACCTGGTTTGTCAAGGTAAATCAGATTCCGCCATTACCCTGTCGCCATCCACGGTGACTTTGTATACCCGTAGCGGTCAAGGCGCCTTGAGCAGCGCGGCGAGTGAGAGGTTGAGACCCGAATAGTCGTCCACCGCAGCACCCGACCCTCCGTCAGGTCAAATTGGGAGAAATGCCGTGGCAGGTGAGAATGGTACCCTGGAGCTTGCCGCTCGATAGGTCGCTGAACGTGGGCGGGCAGCGGTCGTCGGCGGCGCTGACACAGCGCTGACCTTTCCTTGACAGCAATGGCAAAGTCAGCTATTATGATGGCGTTTTTTGGCCCTCGGCCCAACCTTTTCCGAGCAAGAAAGAAACGCAATTGGCATATTCCACCATAAGATTCGAGACAAAAGATAGCATTGCTTTCGTTACCCTATCTCGCCCCCAGGTGGCGAACGCCCTGAACGATACGATGGCCGCAGAAGTGGCCGACGTATGCCGGACAATACAGCAGCAGGATGAAATCCGCTCTGTTGTCCTCTCCGGCGCCGGAGAAAAGGGTTTCTGTGCAGGCGGAGACCTGACGCAGTTCGGCGAGAGGCTGGAAAGAAACCCGGATGAGATAGCGCCCAGCCTCACCGGCCGCGCCGACGCGGTGAAGGCCATCGCCGATCTGGACCGGCCCGTCGTGGCTGCGGTTCACGGCTATGCCCTTGGCCTCGGCCTGGCGCTGGCCCTGGCCTGTGACTTTCGCCTTGCCGCCGAAGACGCCATCTTCTCCAGTCCCGACACAGGTAAGGGCTATATCCCGATGAGCGGCATAACCCAACGGCTACCCCGGCTGGTAGGCCGTGGCATCGCCATGGAGATGCTTCTGACCGGACAGCGAGTGAACGCCCGGGAGGCGTGGCGGATCGGCCTGGTGAACAAGGTCGTGCCTAATGATAGATTGCTTGTAGAAGCCGGGGAACTGGCCAAATTGCTGGCATCCAAGGCCCCGGTCGCGACAAGGTTCGCTAAGGAGGCGGTGAACAAAGGGATGAACCTCACCCTCGACCAGGGGTTGCGCCTGGAGGCTGACATGTATTTCTTACTGTTCAGCACCAGGGACAGGACCGAGGGGATCACCGCCTTCCGAGAGAAGCGGCCCCCCGTATTTACAGGGGAATAGCCCGCAAGTGAAGAAAGGGTAGGACGCCATTGAAACTGGACTTGCACACCCACTGCTTTGAGGCAACGAGCTACCGGGCCGCGACCGTGGAAATAGTGGGTAAGATCATCGACAGGATAAAGGCCAGAGGACTGGACGGGATCGCGGTGACGGAGCACTACGACAAGACCTACGGTTTTCAGGTAAAGGAGATCGCGGAGAAACACTTCCCCGGGCAGGTGATAATAATACCCGGCCAGGAGATCAATGTCTGGCCGGTGCAAGTGGTGGAGCTGTACCTGGCCGATGACGTGGTATTTCGTTTTCTCGCCCACCCCGGATACCCCGGCGAAGTCACCCCGGCAGTGATAAACGGCCTCCATGGCATCGAGGTGGAGAACCCGCTGCACAACTGGCACATCAACAAGCAGAAAGTAAGAGAGATCGCGGAGAAATACAACCTTATGTTGATGTCAGATAGCGACGCCCATTCCCTGGACGATATCGGCGGCGCCTACAACGAGGTAACCGTAGAGCAGCTAATCCAGAAGGCAAAGGGCGGCTAGAAGATACGGTCAGGTCTTTAGGATATAGACATTAGTGCTTAGGATTTCACGCGTACCGAGCGCAAATGGTTGCGCCCAGTCAGGAGTGCCATTGAAACTGAAGCTTGACCTGCATACGCACTGCTTCGAGGCCACCGGGCAACGATGGGTGGACGTCGGCGTAGTGGAGAAGCTGATAGATCAGATAAAGGCCCGGGGACTCGATGGCATCGCTGTTACGGAGCACGACTATAAGTCCTATGGTTTCCAGGTCAAGGAGTTGGCGGACAAGCATTTCCCGGGACAGGCGCTATTCATTCCCGGCCAGGAGATCTCTATTTGGCCGGTGGAAGTCGTGGAACTATTTCTGTCGGATGACGTCACTTTCCGCTTCATCGCCCATCCCGGCTATCCGCCCTGGGACTTCCAGCGGCGGCTGGACCGCGTCCAGGGCATAGAGATCGAGAACGGGATGCACAACTGGCAGATAGACAAAGACAAGGTACGGGAGGTGGCCGAGAAGAACGGCCTCCTCCTGCTCACCAACAGCGATGCCCACACCGTCGAGGACATCGGCAAGTTCTACAACGAGGTCTCCTTGGAAGATCTGACCGCCAGGGCCAGGGCCCACGCTGAGGCCCACAAAGCGTGAGATATTACCGAGCCTATCACCCCTGAGTAATGACGCCTAACTCAGCCCCCCTTCCCGATGGGGGAAGGGGCCGGGGGTTAGGCCGCCCTTTACGGAGTAGTTGTGACGGGTTTTGATACCATCAAGTTCGAGAAAAAGAACGGCATCGCCTACGTAACCCTTAATCGCCCGCAGTTGCTTAACGCCTACAACACCAGGATGCGGGACGAGCTGTACCAGGCGCTGGATGCCATCAAGGACGACAACGAAGTACAGGTGGCAATCTTCAAGGGGGAAGGCGATAGAGCCTTTTGCGCCGGCGCCGACCTGAGCGAGTTCCTTACCGCCCCTTCGCCGGTTGCCGCCCGGAAGGCGCGTTTTGAACGGGATGTCTGGGGGCTGTTTCTCAGCGTACCGCAGCCCCTTATCGCTGCTATCCACGGCTTCTGCCTCGGCTCGGGGATTGAGATTGCCCTGTGCTGCGACCTGAGGGTAGCTACCGAGGATGCCCGGTTCGGGCTGCCCGAGGTAGGGCTGGGGATAATCCCGGCCGCTGGCGGCACGCAGACCTTGCCCCGCACCGTGGGACGGGGCTGGGCGCTGGAGATGCTCCTTTCCGGCAACCTGGTGAATGCAGCCGAGGCCTACAGGATGGCCCTGGTTAACCGGGTAGTGCCCAGGGGTGAACACGTATCCGCCGCCGAAGCCCTGGCACTCAAGATCATGGAACACGCCCCGCGGGCAGTGAGGGCAGCCAAGCAAGCGATAAACAGGGGACTGGACATGACCCTGGAGCAGGGTCTGGAGATGGAGCGAGACCTGGCCTTGCCGCTGATGGTCAGCGAGGATACCAGGGAAGGACTGAGGGCGTTCAAGGAAGGGCGCAAGCCGAAGTTTGCGGGGAGATGAGGATGAGATACACCGCGATCATTGAGAAAGCCGGCTACCTATCCTGCGCGCCTGCTCGGAAAGGGCGTGTGTCCCAGGGCGCTACAAAGGAAGATGCCCTCAAGAACATCAAAGAGGCGATGGACGTCTACGTTGAGGCGCTTCTGGAAGACGGCCTTCCCGTGCCTGTGGAAGCGGGCAAGGCAAATCAGGCTATCGCTTAGCCAGAGTTTACATGATCATGGACAACTCGCCTGTCTCCGAACAAACAGAGAAGCTTGCCTCCCTGCTCCTCGCGTCGCGCCGTTTAGTAGTCTTCACCGGCGCCGGCGTGAGCACGGAGTCGGGCATCCCCGATTTCCGCAGCCCCGGCGGGCTGTGGGAGAGGTACGACCCGGACGAGTTCACCATCCAGAGCTTCGTCAGAAGTGCAGAGACCCGCAAGAAGATGTGGCGCATGATGGCCGCCGAGTTCTTCACGCATGTGACGCCTAACGCGGCCCACTACGCCCTGGCGGAACTGGACAGGCTGGGCAAGCTGGACTGCATTATCACTCAGAACGTGGATGACCTGCATCAGAGGGCGGGTGTGCCCCGGGCGAAGGTCTATGAGCTTCACGGCAACATGCTGTGGGCCGTCTGTTTGAACTGCGGGCAACGGTATCCCATGGAGGCCATCCGGGAGCGGCTGAAAGCCGGCGACGAAGACCTTGACTGCCGGGCGGCGTGTCATGGTATCCTTAAGCCGGCTGGCGTCCTCTTCGGCGAGGCGCTGCCGGAGCGGGAATTGAGGGAGGCCACGGAGCACTCCCGGGGGGCCGACCTGTTTCTGGTCATAGGCTCCACACTGCTGGTCTATCCGGCAGCCTACATGCCCCAGTACGCAGTTGAAGCTGGCGCAAAATTGGCTATAATTAACCTTACGGCAACGCCCATGGACCGGCAGGCTGTGGTCGTGATCAACGCAAAAGCCGGGGAAGTGATGTCCCGGGTTGTGGAAAGGATAAAGGCCCCAGATACATCGGGGCGTTCACTGAAGGCTGAAGTCCGTCAGGAGGGTCCAATCCAGACATGTCGGGACTGACAGGATTATAGAGCCTGCCCTGAGCCTGCCGAAGGGGGTGTCCCCTATATGTTCAATTCCCCCCTGTCCTATAAGGAGAGGGGGACAGGAGGAGAGGTTCACAAGACTATGAATACCTTGGATTTCCTGACCATCACCGGTTCCATCTGTCCCGACCGCCCGGCGGTCCTTTTCGAGGGCAAGAGGCATACCTACGCGGACATAAACGAATCGTCGAACCGCCTGGCCAACGCTCTCATTGCCCTGGGTTTGGGCAAGGGCGACTCCATCGCCATGCTCCAGGTGAACTCGCCCGAGGTGTTGCAGGTCTATTACGCCACTGCTAAGATAGGCGGCATCTTCGTTCCACTCAATTTCCGGGCCAAAGAGGACGAGATCGCTTATCTGCTACAGCACTCCGAGGCCAAGGTGCTGTTCGTCGGCGACCGCTACATCCCCCTGGTGGAGTCCATCCGGGACCGGGCGCCGGGGGTCAAGCACTTTATCTCCATCTGGACAAAGGCCAAGGACATGGTGCTCTTTGACGACTTCATGGCCTCAGGGTCGCCGGAGGACGTGTTCACGCCGGTGGACGATAACGACGTGAGCCTCCTACTCTATACCGCGGGCACCACGGGCAAGCCAAAGGGAGTGCCTATCACTCATAACAGCTTCGGCGTCTACGTTCTGGGGAATGTAGACCCGCCGGACCCTGACAAGCAGGAGGTTAATCTGCTCACCGTGCCCCTTTACCACGTGGCCGGCTTCCAGGGGCTGTTATCTGCTATCTACGGTGGCAGGACGGTGGCCATGATGCGCCAGTTCGAGGTCAAGGAGTGGATGGACACGGTCCAGAAGGAAAAGGCCAACCGGGCCATGCTGGTCCCCACCATGCTCAAGAGGGTTATCGACGACCCTGACTTCGCCAAGTATGACCTCTCCAGCCTGAAGGTTATCACCTATGGCGCCGCCTCGATGCCCTTCGATGTAATAAAGAAGGCTATCCAGGTCATGCCAAAGGTGCGGTTTATCAACGCCTTCGGGCAAACGGAGACGGCCTCCACCATCACCACCCTGGGCACGGAAGACCACGTTATCGAGGGTACCGAGGAACAGAAGGCCAAGAAGCTGCGCCGCCTGGCTTCGTCCATAGGCAAGCCTTTGCCCGACGTGGAGATAGCCATCATGGGCGAGGACGGCAAGCTCCTGCCAACGGGTCAGGTCGGCGAAATCGTGGCCAGGGGGCCCCGCGTCATGGCGGGTTACTGGAAGGACCCGGAGAAGACAGCCAAAGCCCTGAGCAAGGACGGCTGGCTGCACACTAACGACGTCGGCTGGATGGATGAGGAAGGCTATATCTATTTGTCCGGCCGGGGCGATGACATGATCATCCGCGGCGGCGAGAACATCTCTCCGGAAGAGGTGGAGCAGGTTATCCAGGCCCACCCGGCGGTAGAGGAAGTGGCCGTCATCGCGGTGCCAGATCAGGAGTACGGCCAGCAGCCGCGGGCCTGCGTAGCCCTCAAGAAGGGGGCCAAGGCCACCCAGGAAGAGATAATCGAGTTCACGCGGACACGGCTCTCCAGTTTCAAGAGGCCCCGCACCGTGGTCTTCATGGATGAGCTACCCCGCAACGCCATGGGCAAGGTGCTGAGAAAAGCCTGCCGGGAGAAATACGGACAGGCGTAGAGTCCTCATTGCGCCGCCGAAGCAAATCGGAGCAGGCATGTGACCAACAGGGTCAATGAAGCCCGGGCTACGTATACGGCGGCCCCGCCGCGCCCGGTTATAGAGGCGCCGGTCCGCCGGCTGCTTCGCGGCCACATGCAGGAACTGTACGAAGGGCTGACGGCCATAGTTGTAACGAACGCATTTTCTTCCGGCATCAGCATCAAGCAGATTCGCCTATATCTGTACAGAGACCCCGAGGAGAACACCCGCGAAATAGTGTACGAAATAACAGTCTTGGGCAATCCGGCCCAGGCGTTTGCCTATTGGGATACAATCGGACTTCACATTGACAAATGGCGCGATGGCTTGTCTTCGGACCTAAAAGGAAAACTAGTAACGCAATGGTCCGTCAGAGTAAGATGGGACTGAAATGGCCCCAGTTAGATTCGACCCAAACGAGTTCAAGAACGTAGCTTTGGCGCTTACTCAGGGGAGTCCGTCAGAGGCCCAAATGAGGACAGCTATCAGCAGAGCTTACTACTCCCTTTTCCTTGCGGCGTCTCACCATTTCTTTGGTAACACCGGGCCACCCAGAAAGCTGAGGAAGCACGGGGTTCACACCGCGACAATCGATCGGCTAAGGCAAGTCAGTACCACGCTTGCCGGCCAACTCGACGAGTTGCGCGAGCTTCGAGTACAGGCGGACTACAAGTTGCTGCCAGACCCAATCTACGAGGATTGGTCCGCTAACTGGCAAACGGCACAACTGCTTGATGGCCAGATTAGAGCGGGGTACCAGAAACAGAACATGGCCTGAGCGAGCCAGCACGTAGATACCGCCAGTGGTTCAACGAGAAAGGGGGTCTTCTTTGCCAAAATCAGTGAAATGGCTGGGACATTCATGTTTCCTGATCACCTCGCCAAAGGGGAAGAGACTGGTTGTCGACCCGTGGATCGCAGGCAATCCTTGCTGTCCGTTGAAGCTGGAAGACCTGCCCAAAATAGACGCCGTGCTGGTGACCCACGACCACTTTGACCATTCTTCCAACGCTGTCGACATTGCCAAGCGTTTCAAGTCCGTTGTCCTTGCCCAACCCGAGACGATCGGCCGCATGCAGAGCGAAGGGGGTCTGCCCGCGGCCCAGGCGGTCTACGGCATGGGCATGAATACCGGGGGATCCGCCGCCATTGACGGCATCACGGTGACCATGGTCGAGGCCCATCATTCGTCGCAGACCGGCTCGCCTGCCGGGTACGTAATAAAGCTGGAGGATGGCACTACTCTCTATCATGCCGGCGACACTGGCATCTTCGGCGGCATGCAGTTGCTGGCCGAGCTTTTTCCGGTGGACCTGGCCATGCTGCCCATCGGCGGGGTTTTCACCATGGATTCCCTCCAGGCGGCCAAAGCGCTCACCCTTTTGAAGCCGAAGATGGCCATGCCTATGCACTACAAGACCTTCCCCGTCCTGGAACAGAGCGCCGACAACTTCGTCACGCTGGCCAAGGAGGAGGCCCCCAACGTGAAGGTCATCGTCCTGGAACCGGGCAAAGAGCACTCCTGGTAATAAACAGTCGGTTCGAATTCAGCGAGGCTGCCTCCCGCTATTTGGGGGGCAGTTTCATTTCTTGCGATACGAGAAGACAGAATATGTGGGTTGCATGATCAGTGATATTGCCGAAGTGACGGCTGCGCCCGGAATGATTGGGGGCTAAGTCCTCGTGGCCCGCATCCGAGTAACCACTTTTACCTCCCTGGCCAGCCCCAACTTCCGCTGGTACTGGCTGGGGATAATGTTCTCATTTGGCGCCTCCCAGATGCAGCAACTGGCCCGGGGCTGGCTGGTGTACGACATGACCCATTCCAGCCTGGCGCTGGGAACGGTGCTTGCTCTCTTTGGCGTCCCCATAATCGCTCTTTCCCTCGTCGGCGGGGCCGTCGCCGACCGGTTGCCCAAAAAGGACCTGATCCTGGCCACTGAGGCGGGCAGCACCCTTATCTATCTCGGTCTGGCGTTGCTCATATGGCTTAAGCTCATAGCGGTCTGGCATCTCATGGTTGCCAGCATCCTCAGCGGCATTCTGATGGCCTTCAACACGCCGGCGAGGCAGTCGTACATGCCAGAACTGGTAGACGTGAAGCAACTTCTGAACGCCATCTCCCTGAACTCGGTGGCCCTCAACTTCACCAGGGTGGTAGGCCCGGCAATAGCCGGGGCCATTATTGGCGTCGCAGGCGTTGTGGAGGTCTATTTCATCACCGCCGCCATCAATGCGATAGCAGTTGTCACCATCGCCCTGGTGCCGGTGCGGGGCCAGCCGCGTCAGGTAAACCACAATTCGCTTGCAGTCGATGTCAGGGAGGGGCTGAGGTATGTCAAGAACAGTCCGGTCATCTCGGAACTTGTCATACAGTTCGCCATAGTTGCCGTGTTCGCCCTGCCGTACATCTACATGCTGCCCGTATTCGCCTCCGATGTGCTATCAGTGGGCGCCAAAGGACTTGGCTGGATGACGGCTCTGGTGGGGGTTGGGGCGCTGATCGGCGCCCTGGCAATGGCATCCCTGCGGAACGTGCGGCGAAGGGGAGCGTTGACCATAGGCATGGCGGTCTTCTTCGGCGCCGCGCTTTTCTCCTTCTCGATGTCCCGCTCTTATCCCCTTTCCCTGGCTCTACTCACCGCGGTGGGTGTGGGGTTCCTGGGATACACGTCACTGAGCAACACCCTGCTGCTCACCGAGACGCCGCCGGAGATCAGGGGGCGTGTAATGAGCTTCAACATCATGACCTTCGGCCTGACCCCCATCGGGGTCTTGCCCATCGGGGCGCTAGCTGACGCCATTGGGGCGCCATGGGCGGTAGGTGGGGGAGCGCTCATCGTGGTAGCGGGGACAATAGCGTTGACGGCCTGGCGGCCCCGCCTCAGGAGCCTCTAGCTAGATAAATCCCAAAACACAAATTCCAAGTCCCGATCCGTGAGTGTGAGGGTCTGCGGGTCCTCAACCTTTTCGAAGGGCGTTTTGTCTGGAATTTGGCGCTTGAGACTTGGGATTTCCGAAGGTTAGGGTTCTCCTTCGTCCTCGTGGGAAGGCTCAGACGCCAACCTGGGGACGATCACCTCTTCGGCCTCTTTCTTCACGGCGGAAAGAGTCCCCAGAACGTTCTTCATCTCAGCGGCGCGCTGCGCCGCCCCCTTATCCGGCAGTCTCACCACTACCCCTTTGATCCCGGCGCCCACCAGGGCCTGAAGATCGGCTGCCTTCAGGTCGAGAGAAACACTGACCAACAGGGGCTTGCGTTGCAGCCTGGCCACACGCTGACAGGCCAGCAGGTTGCCAATAGTCAGGAAAGAGGCATCCTCAAACCCCGCCCTGAGCAGGAGGGCGTTCGTCCCCAGGGCGTCAACGGCTGCCACCATGCCATCGCCGAGGGTCTGGTCCATCGCCAGGATATGGCCGAGGCGTTTCTCAGCCAGTATGGCCGCCGGAGTCGAAGCGAGGTCGGCGACCATGAAATCCGCGCCAGCTTCCGCCAGAGCGGCCCCGTCCTCTGCAATGCCCGCCGTCCACCATACGCCCCAGGGTATGTGGGCCAACAGCTTGTTCAGCCTTGATAGCGCCTGGGGATCGCTTCCCTGGGCTTCGAGTTCAGCAACCACAGCATCCACGTTGCTGCCCTTCACCGCGTCCAGGGTCTCTTTGTTGACACGCGGCAACTGCCCGACAAGAAGCATCGGAGCGGGCCGTGGTAGGGACGCCGCCCGGAAACCCATAGGCGTCGGGCTGGACTTGGACAGTTTGCTGAGGCTATCTATAAGCTTGCTCACGGCAACTCCATAGAGAAGGTATTAGGGGCAAAGCCTATGATACAAGATTAGAAAGCAATAATCAATGACGGTGACAGCCCAATATCCACCACCCCGTTGAATCTCGCGAAAGGGACCCCTTTCCCAGCCCGTTGGTGCTACCCTCCGGCCCTGACCCAGCTTTGGCCAGGTAGCGGGGGTCGTCCGCTAAGTCCGAGAGCTCGGGCGACATGGAAATAAAACATCCGCCTGAGTGTCATTCTCCCAAAAATAAGGCGAGCAAGCGCCGCGTGCCGACTTGTCGGGGTCCTTCGACAAGCTCAGGATGGCGCCTGCCCTGCGCTCCGCGTGACATAGAAGCCCATTTTCATCCTTCGCGGCGCCCAGCGCAAGCGGGCATGAACGGGTCCGTCGAAAAAGCCATTTTCACATCTGCGTTGTCCCGACTGGTCGGGACGAAGGGTCTGGGGATGTCCGGGGATTACGATTCCACCCCAGATTCTTCAGTCGTCCTGACACGTCGGGACTCCGTTCAGAATGACAGCGCCGGGGGCTATTTTCATCCTTCGCGGCGCCCAGCTCGTCGGGATGACCGATTCTGGCGAAAGCCCGTCCCGTACTGATACGAAAGCCAGAATCAGAGCGGATTTTGTAAACCTGGATTCCAGCCGGGGTTTACCCTGTACATCGATACGGGGCTGGAATGACATGCCGTAATCCTCACGCACCGGGACTGGTCCCGCTGCATTGGATTCTGGTTCAGCTTGCCCGGATCAGGGCTTCTTGATGGAGGATTCAGGGTATGTCCCTAAGCGTCCTTTCACGCCTTCGGATCTCACAGGGGAGCTCTCCACCTACGTACTGTGCCCGGCCTTTTCTACGGGTCTTCTGAAGGTAAATTCAGTAGTGGAGCGGATAGGAACCATCCTGCTGGGGAGCTAACATGAATTAGGCGAGGCAGAGCGTCCAGTCCTGCGAAGCGGCGCTCATTCCATGTCGTCACACGGGCCGACGTCTAACACGAAGTCCCGAGAAGGAGCCACAAGGGCTATCCGGGACTCGCACAAGAATGGAGGGAAGTCATGATGAAACAGGTCTTCAGCACGGAACACCCGGCAAGTCTCCTGTGGAAGAAATATCACACCGGTATTCATTGGGTCCTGGCTGCCCTGATGCTCCTGTCGATGAATATTGCCCCCATGGGAAACATCCACACTGCAGGGGCCGCAAACGAACCTCCGTTCCTTGCCCTGAGCATTGGCCCGGCGCAGGCCCTGGCGGTCCCTGCCCCGCTATTCCCGCAGCCGAGGGCCGATGCAACCCCCGTCAACCCGGAGATACCGGCCGGTTCAGTCGTCCTGCTTTCGATCCAGGGAGTCGTGAATTCAATCGACGGCATGAGGCGGGAATGGCAGATCGGGAGCCAGCCCATCTCTGTCTATACTGCCATCGGGACGACTTCGCCAGCCAATGCTCAGCCAGGCGATAGGGTCAGCGTCGTTGCAAAGCGTACCCTCGCCGCCGGGCCTATCGTGGCCGAGAGCATCACCCTGGCCGCTCCGGGGCCGCTGCCCCTGGCCCCGGCCGACGTCAAGATGACCTTCCTGTTCACCGGCCCGGTGACCGGTATAGCGCCTCACATATGGCACGTCGGTCTCAACGACTTCATAGTGGATGACCCCACTACCCCAACCGCCATCGCCCCCGGCCTGGCGCTGGGCAGTCCGGTCACCGTCGAGTTCAAGGTCGCATCCGGTGCGCCGCCAGCGTCAGGCGCCGCGCCCGTCGTGACAGCCCCGGCCCCGGCGACAGACACCGCTCAGGCCGCGCCAGCGCCGGCGAATGTTCTAACCCTGAAGATTCCCAGCACGCAATTCGCTCTGGACCAGGTGGGACAGCTCAAGGGCGCGGGGGCTGAAACGGAGATCAAGGGAAGACAGTACGAGGCAGTTGGCAGCTTTTCGGTGAGCGTGAATGACGCCGCCATGACGGCCAACGAGATAAAAGTTATCTCCGACCTCAAGGTCAAGGGCGGGATTGGTGAGCACGTAGGCGCCGTGGACGTGGACATCAACGCCATACCAGGCGGCCATCTCACCCTGGAATACGACGGAACAGCCATGGTCGATGGGGCCAGTATGATGTCCGGCGGCAGATTCAAATTGATCAAAGCTACGGGTACGTTTGCCGGACTAAGGGCGCAGGGCACCTACGTTATGTCCATCAACGAGGTTGCCAGCGCGGCCGGTTCACCAGCCGCCATTATCTTCTCGGCTACAGGCGCCGAGAGCATACTCTTTCCTCCACCCCCCTCGGCTGCCGTTGGCGGTCCCTTCGCTGGTGTATCCGGCCCGGGTTACCCCACCGGCCCCCTGAACCTGACTGTGCCCAGCAGCCAACTGCTGCTGAACCGGGTAGGGCAGGTCAAGGAGTCCCCGGCGCAGTTGGAGATCAAGGACCAGCAGTACGAGGGCAACGGGGCCTTCCCCGTGACCATAAACGGGGCGCCCCTCACCGCCAACGAATTGAAGATTATCTCTAACTTGAAGCTCAAAGCCGGCGCCGGCCAGCACTCGGGGACTATCGACGTGGATATCGATGCCATTCCGGGCGGCCACATCACACTTAACTATAGTGGTACTGCCGCTCTCGAAGGCGGCGTCATCGTCTCCAACGGCGCCTTCAAGACCAGCAAGACCACCGGCCTATTCGCCGGCCTGGTGGCTGACGGCGCCTACAACATGACCATTGTGGGTACGGGCAACGCCCTTGGCTCGCCCGCGACGGTCATCATCTCCACCGTGAGCGTCTTCCCGCCGGCGCGGGCCGGCCAGGCGGCTGCTCCGGTCACACCGCCCGGTGGGCCTTTCGCCGGCGTCTCCGGACCGGGCTATCCTACCGGTCCGCTGAATATGACCGTCCCAGCTACCCAGTTCCTGCTGGACCGGGTGGGACAGGTCAAGGAGCAGCCCGGCCAGCTAGAGGTCAAGGACCGGCAGTACGAGGCTCTCGGGGCGCTTCCAGTGACCATAAACGGCACGGCATACGCCGCCGATGAGATAAAGGTCATCTCCAACCTCAAGCTTAAGGATGGTACGGGACAGCACCAGGGGACCATCGACGTGGATGTCGACTCCATACCTGGCTTCCATATCACCCTGGCGTTCCAGGGTTCAGCCACCATATCCGGCGGTACCATTACCTCCAGCGGCGCCTTCAAGACCAGCAAGTCCACCGGCCTATTCGCCGGCCTGGTGGCCGATGGCGCCTATAACATGACCATTGTGGAGACTGGGAACGTGTTCGGCTCGCCTGCTACCGTTACCCTCACCACGACAACTGTCTTCCCACCGCTACGGGCTGCCCAGACAGCGACTGCGGCGTCTCCGCAGGCGGCTGCTCCGGTCACACCGCCCGGTGGGCCTTTCGCCGGCGTCTCTGGACCCGGCTACCCTACCGGTCCGCTGAATATGACCGTCCCAGCTACCCAGCTCCTGCTGGACCGGGTGGGACAGGTCAAGGAGCAGCCCGGCCAGTTAGAGGTCAAGGACCGGCAGTACGAGGCTCTCGGGGCGCTTCCAGTGACCATAAACGGCACGGCATACGCCGCCGATGAGATAAAGGTCATCTCCAACCTCAAGCTTAAGGATGG
>JACQTY010000072.1 GCA_016210545.1 Chloroflexota bacterium | reverse complement strand
TCAGGGTTCCAACCTCACCCCCGGCCCGCTAGCGGGCCGGGGGTGAGGTCGAAGCAAGCGCAACGACCTTAGTAGCACTCCGCTCACATTTTGAGATAATCTCTTTAGTAACGGGGGCTTAGAGAGATCCTACGGTAAGCCCTATTCGTCCTTCCACCCCGGGTCCTGGAAGCTCAGCATCTCCCGGTGCTCCGAGATCTCCGTCAGCAGGCCGCGGGTGTAGCGGGGGCTGATCCAGGCGCTATGTATGGGGAAGTTGCCCGCCTCGGGCCCGTACTCGGCCACCTCGATGCCTCTAGCCCGCAGGTCGCGGACGGCTCTGGCGTAGTCCCGCACCGTGAGGCACAGGCTGCGCAGCCCCTCTCCGCGCTTCTGTATATACTTGTCCAGGACCCCTCCCGGCGCCGCCGGCTCCAGCAACTCCACGTACCTGTCGCGGCCGACTTTCATGATCGAGTTGTTCACACCCTGGCCCTGGGTGGTCAGACGGTGCACCGAATGGATGTCCCACAGCCGCTCATACATGGTGATGGCCGCCTCAATGTCCTTGACGGCGTGGTGCACGTGGGTAAGCTGCATCTCAGGGTTTGTCGACGCCTCGGGATGGGGCTGGTGGCCCTGACGCGCCATCCGCCCTTCCTCTACGAGCTCGATGAGCAGGCCCATGGTCGATTGCGGATGGAGCCAGGCCTGACCGAAGGGCATGTCGGGGCCGGTTGGGGTCTCGTTAACCCGGACCCCCTGGGCGCGCAGGTGCTTGACCGCCTTCCCCAGGTCTTCCACTATCCAGCACAAATGGTATATGCCCTCGCCCCGTTCAGCGAGGAACCGGGCCAGGGGGCCCTGGGGAGTGGTGGGCTGGAGAAGCTCTATGTAGTTCTTGCCGACGGGAATGAGGGCATTGACCGTGCCATCGGGGGTCTTGCCGCGGTAGGATGGCTTCAGTCCCCACAGCTTCTCATAGACTGGTAAGACCTCGTCGATGCTTTTGACGGCGTGGCCGAAGTGGCTGAAACGGGTGATCATGGGTGACTCCTTATTATATTTCGGTCTGTAGGTCGGGTTTCCTGACCCGACTCAAATCGGGCACGGGGGTTACTCCTGATGCATATGGGTCCCTCACGATTACTTCGGGCGGACACAAGTCCGCCCCCTACAAACACGTCCAATACCCTGGAAGTGCTGCGTATCCCTGCCAGCGTTTTTCCGGAATCAGATTCCTTGCCTGCGGTCGAAAACCCCCGCTTCGATTCACAAAGTGAATCGAAACTGCCCCCTTTACGTAAAGGGGGTTGGGGGTTTTCTTCACAGTACCTGCACGCAAATGAGCAGACCGTAGCGGCCTTAATAATAGGTGGCACATTCCCCAACCCCAACCCCTCCGTTCAAACCGTACACCACATCACTCGCTTGCGCAACGTCTAATACCCGTAGAAGTCCTGGGTCTCGGCGCCGACGTACGGGTCGGTGATGACGTTTATCAGGGCCGGCTTGCCCGAGGGGCGCCGACGCGCGGTTTCTACTTGCTACCCGCTTCCACGGCGTCCAGGACTTGTTTGACTACCTTTGGGTGGAGTGTCTCGCCACTATGGAAAGGGACAATCACCCTTATGGTTTGCTTAATGTAAATCCTGTGGCTGCCTTTGGTTCTAGCCAGTTCAAAGCCTGAGCGCAGCAACAGCGCCTCAGCCTCTTGCGCTGTCAGCCTCGGCTGTCTAGGCAACCGTGACCTCGAGGGTGGTGGTCAGTATCTCTTTGCTCAAGAGGTCCTTCTTCTCATCCTCTGACAATGTCTCCAGGTACAGCTCAATAGCTTCCTTCATGTTGGCCATGACCTCGTCAAGGGAGTTGCCCTGGGTCTGGCAGCCCTGCAATTCAGGGCTGTAGGCGTAGTAGCCATACTCATCTTTCTCGATAACTATGCTCACCTTGTACGACATTTCGCTCCCTCCGCTTCAACCGTACACTACATTGCTTGCCCCTGCAACGCCCGATACCCGGCAGGGCAGGTTCGGAAACCTGCCCTACGATTAGTCCGGGGGGACACGAGGTCCGCCCCTGCAAACGCGTCTAATACCCGTAGAAGTCCTGGGTCTCGGCGCCGTATCTCCGCAAGCCGATTCCTTGGCTGGGGTTTTCACCTCCGTCATTGAGGCTCAAGTTGAAGGTTAAGAACTGAATGAACGACGACATTGCCAGACTGGTCGGTGAGCCCTCGCAACCACGCCTGAAAAAAGGCGCCCGCCGGCGCCGTGCCACTGAAGTTAGCCGGTAAACCCAGCTTAGGGTCATTGCCGCAACCCTGATTGCCCCACCTGGCCCCCGCTATCGCGCTGGTGTGGCCATCCGATGGTTGCCCGGATACCGAGCAAGTTACGCGGGTCGGCTTGTCAAAGTTAAGGCTCATTTGGAACAGTGGGCCGGAACGGTAGTCTACGCCCATCGGCTTGACATTGAGGGTGGCATCGAGGGTGATGACCCAATGGGTCGGGCTGGTCTTCTGCACAGTTATTGTGCCCGTAGCCGAGCAGGGTACGTATATCGTCTCCGAGCGGGTCATAGAGACGCTGAAGTTGGCGACCGTTGGCGTCGCCGTGGCATTGGTCAGTAAATCGGATGAAAAGCCCGTAATCGTCTTGCTGTCGCCGACACAGTCCATTCTGCCTGTCAACGGTAGACGCAGGGTCGGTGTTGTAACGGGCGGGACCGGTATGGTCACAGACGGGGCCGGTGGTGGGACACTCAGGGACGGCGCGGTAACAGTCAGAATTACTGTTGCTTGCTTCCCGGCACTATCCTTTGCTGTCACCACGTGGCTGCCCGGGGCAAGGCCCTGGCTAGAGACCCGCGCGAAAAAAAGGCGTGAATTGCCGGTATCTGTGGACGCCATCACTTTCCCGTCTATACCCACCGTAACGGTGGTCCCCGGCGTGAACCAGTCGCCGTAGACCATTACGAAATCGCCCGCGATGACCGATGCAGGATCTACCTTCACAACCGCTGGCTCGGCAACGGTGACGGTAACGATGGCCACAGCCTTCAGGCCCATATACTCGGCGGTGATAGTGGCAACCCCGGCGCCGACGCCGTCGATGAACCCGCTGCCGTCCACTCTGGCTATCTTCAAGTCGGAGGATGACCACTTGTAGGCCGCCGATGGGAAGTCCTTGAGCTCCTGGCCATTCTGGTCCCGGGCGATCACCCGGAGGCTGTTGTTCTTCCCTTTCTCTATAATCGGAGTACTGGGGGACATGGTAAGAGTCTTCACACTTATGCCTCGGGCCTGGTTCAGGAGCGGGATGGTGAGGGCCGTCTGCCAGTTCCACGGCACACGCCCCCTGGTAACCGCATCGAAGTCAGACCAAGTCGCCTCGGCGGACTTCCCCGACGCGGCGCGCATGGCTGAGACCAGGCCTGAAACGACCGGAGCCGAGAAGGAGGAGCCGTTGCAGGTGAGTGTGTTCGGAGTGCCCGACGGCATGTTCCCCACTGCCTTCGTGTCTATGGGTACATCTTCGCCAGGGGCGCCAATGGCGCCCGCCGAGGCGCGGTCGGCCCAGGTAGGCACATCCCCCTGGTCGTCCACGGCATAGACCAGGCGCACGCGCTTCTTAGCGTTGGGGAATCGCTTCTGGAGGGATTCCACGTACTTTGTGAAGTCGTGGCCGGCGTGCTTTGCATCGCCGTTGCCAGTGGCGACCACGACTGGCACATCAGGACCGGTCTCGGCTACCCGGAATACCATAGCGAGGAACAGGTCCTGTGACCGGACATATGCCTTCCCTGCGACGTCATCGTTCGCACCCATGCTGATATTGACGACGCTGCTATTTTTCATCGCCTCCGCGACGGTCCGGCCAAATACTGCGTAGGAGAAGGCTTTCTGTCTCAGCAGATTGCCGTTCAGGTCCTTGTAGCGCCGAATGTCATCAGGGGTCGTCCTGGGTTCCACTATCTCCACGCGCTGGGCGCTCTTACCCATCAGCATGCCGACAATATCCCCGTGGTAGTCTGCGCACAGATTCCCGCTGGATGGGTCGTCCTTCTGGTGAGGTTCATCCACAGCGATAGCTGGCTTGGGCGGTCCGTCGCGAGGCACGATAAGGACCGGCGGACCGGCGGCCACAACCCAGGCCTCCTGTTGGAGCCGGGAGATAGCCGCAGCCTCTTTGCCCGGCGGAACGCTAAGGGTGTAGATGCCCGATAGCGCATTGGACTCGATCACCGTGGCGCCGGCGGCGGTGGCCGCAGAGGCCACCTGGTCAGGGCCGGTGTTCACATCGGTCACCAGGTTGACCCAGCCCGTCACGGCGGAGACAGTGATCTGCGTTCCATCCGGGTCCACGTAGGTGACCAGACCTACGGGCGGGTAGTCCCCCTTAAAGAGTTGGATTTCCAGGGGTGCGGGAGAGGACGTTGGTGTAGGCACCGGAGTGGGTACTAGTGTGGGATTGACGGTCGGAGCGACGGTTGGAGGAACGGCCGTTAGCACAGGTGTAACCGCGGGCTGCGGCGCCGGAGTGGTGGCCACAGGAGTAGGCAGCGGCGTCGGCGCCTGGGGTATGGGGGTCGGAGTTACTATGGCTTTGGGGCCGCAGCTAAACAGGAGAACCAGCAACATCGCTGAGCTAACTACCAGCGACGTTCGCCTCTTTAAGAGCGTCATTCCTCGCACCTCCCTCACTAATACGAACCAATAATTGTTGATGCGTCAATCAACAAGCTCCGGCCAATCATTGCGGGCCAAAGCCTTGAGCGGAAGCGAAGGGGTAGCGAAGCAATCTTATGCCGCTGCGTCCGCACGCAAAATGCAGGAGCGGAGATTGCTTCGGGTGTGCGCCCTCGCCATGTCGGGGAGGGGCACGCCGCACATCTCGACCCGTCATTGCGGCGCTCCCTAATACCCGTAGAAGTCCTGGGTCTCGGCGCCGACGTACGGGTCGGTGATGACGTTTATCAGGGCCGGCTTGCCCGAGGCCGCCGCCCGCTTCAGGGCGGGCCGGATGTCCTCCGTCTTCTCCACCATCTCACCGTAGCAGCCCAGGGCCGCCGCCATCTGGTCGTAGCGCACCTTGTCGCCGATAAACGCCCCGGGGTGGTTCCCTTTGGGGTCCTTCTGCAGATGGTCCCAGCCGGAATTATTGTTGACGATAACGATTATCGGCGTATTGTGCTTGACGGCGGTGTGCACCTCGATGGCGTTCAGGCCGAAGGAACCGTCGCCGGTGAAGACGAGCACCTGGGTATCGGGCTTGGCGACTTTGGCCCCGATGCCGAAGGGCACGGCCACGCCGAGGCAGCCGAAAGGTCCGCAGTTGAGGCGGTGGCCCGGCGCATACGTCGGGATTATCTGGCGGGCCATGTTCAACGTCGCATTTCCGTCCACTGCCAGCACCGCGTCCCGGTCCATAAAGTCGCGGATCTCGCGGCACAGGCGCGCCAGGTGGATCGGGTTCTGATCGGAGTTGAGGACCGCTTCCTGCGATGCCTCCCGTTTCCGGTGCGCCTCTCCCAGCCGCTTCACCCACGGCGATTCGACCCAGTTAGGCAGCTTTTGCCCCACTGCGCTGAGCTGACGCAATACCAGTCCGGCATCGCCGACAATGCCCACCTCCACCGGGCGGTTATTGCCGATATGCTCGGCGTCGATATCTACCTGTATGATCTTCACGTCTGTGGCGAACCGTGGGGGCCGGCCAAAGGACAGGATGAAGTTCAGCCTGGTGCCCACCAGCAGGACGGCGTCGGCCTCCCGGAAGGCGACGGAGCGCGCCCCGGGCAGACACAACGGGTGGTCGTCGGGGAGTATGCCGCGGCCCTGGGGAGTGGTGTAGAAAGGGATCCCGTGCCGTTCGACGAACTCGGTCAGCTCCGGGCCTGCCCCGGACAGGAGGGCGCCGGTCCCGGTGATAACGATGGGCCGCTCGGCAGTGGAGAGCACCTTGACCGCTTTGTCGATCAGCTCCGGATTCCCCTGGGGGCGGACCGGCTGCGCTTTGGGCGGGAAGTTTACCTCGGCCTCCTCGACGCGTCCGTGAAGGATGTCTCCGGGCAGGTCCAGGTACACAGGGCCGGGCCGGTTGCCCTGGGCGTAGCGGAAGGCCATGGCCACGTATTCGGGGATGCGTTCCGTCCGGGCCGCCCGGGCCGCCCACTTGGTGATGGGCTTCATCATGGGCAACTGGTCGATCTCCTGGAAAGCCTCCATCCCCTCCTGGCGCATGGCGAAGGCCCCTCCCAGTACGATCATGGGGAAGCAGTCCATGAAGGCTGCGGCGACGCCGGTTATAAGGTTGGTCACCCCCGGCCCGGCGGCCGCCATGCACACGCCCGGCTTGCCCTTGACGCGCCCCCAGCCGTGGGCCGCCATCGCCGCCGCCTGCTCGTGGTGGACATCGATCACCTTTATGCCCTCGACGGTGCAGGCGTACGATGCCGGCGTTATGGGGCCGCCGGTGAGAAAGAAGACGACCTCTGCGCCCTGGTCTTTGAGCGCCTTAGCCAGCAGACGAGAACCTGATACCGTAGCCATATTGGCCCTCCCTTATCGACGACTTCGGTCCCTGCCCCGACGCATCGGGGCGTGAATGGCACGATTCTAACACAAAGGACGGTGGTTTGGGAAGACTGACTGGCCGCTTGGAAAGTAGCAAGGGTCTGGTCCCCCGGTGATTGCTCATATATGCGTTTATGTGCTACAATGACCCTGATGTAATTGACGTTGTGATACTGCGCTGAGGTGAGTAGCGATGGTAGTAGCAAAGGAATGGTTCACAGTGGAAGAGGCGGCGGAGTATCTCAGGGTCTCCAGGCGGACCATCTACAAACTGACCAAGGAAGGACGGCTGCCGGCCTTCCAGATTGGCCGTGAACGCCATCGCCGCTTCCGCAAGGAAGACCTGGACGGGGTGCCCCGGTCGCTGGGGACCACGCGCGGGGCGGAATCAGTTCTTCCACTGTCGGCTTCCTCGGACCCCGTGTTAGCCGAGCTATGGGACAACGAGAAGGATGCCGCTTATGACCGGCTATAGGCGAGGCGATGTGGTCCTGGTGCCTTTTGTGTTTTCCGATGAAAGCGGCGCCAAGCGCCGTCCGGCGCTGATCGTGAGCTCCGATGCCTATTTGGAGAAGCGGCGGGAAGCTATTATTAGCGCAATCACCAGCCGGACAGACCGGATGCTGTTCGGGGACCATCTTATAGGCGACTGGCGGGCGGCCGGTCTGTTGTTTCCTTCCGTGGTCACTGGGATAGTCCGCACGATCAAGCAGGATATGATTTCCCTCAGGCTGGGCGCGTTGCCCGCAGCAGACATGGTGGAAGTCGAAAGGCGGCTGACCACTGTGCTGGCGCTGGGCCAGGACAGCTAGGCGGCGTGCCGGCCGCAATCCGCCATCAAATTGCCAGCCACGCTATTGCTTGAAGGGTGGCCCTGCGAGTGCGCCTTGCCCATTCCCAACTTTCGCAGGAAGGGCGGTAGACGTAGGGGCATCCCTACGAACGGCGTTTCATGGGGAGGCAAGGGTGTTCTTCCTTTCAGGCAAACACTCTACAGTAGACCTGGGCTCGAACCGGATTATTACACCAACGTGGTGAAGAAATGTTGCCTTCGGAAAGATTCAACGGGCGGCGGATATTGGGTCGGTGGGCCACTTGAAATGCCCACGGAAAGCGGTTACAATCGGGCATCCTCGGACTTCTTTCGTAAGTTTAAGGAGGCGTCATGGAAAACATCTCTACCGATGTTCTGGTCATTGGCGCTGGAGCGGCGGCGCTGCGGGCGGCTGTGGAAGCGGCTGCTTCCGGCGTGAAGGTAACCCTGGTGGACAAGGGCGAGTTCGGCGACAGCGGCACCAGCAAGATGTCCCTCGGCGGCTTCGCTGCTTCGCTGAACAAGGAGGATGCCCCGGAGAAATTCCTGGCCGACTGGCTCCGCGCCAGCGGCGACCTGGCCGACCGGAACCTGGCGTGGGAGGCCATTACTCACAGTGTGGAAAGCGCCCTCTCGCTGGAAGCTATGGGACTGGAGTTTATCCGCGACGAAAAGGGGGAACGGAACCTGTACCGGGGCGCCGGGCAGAGCCTGGCCCGCGGCCTGACGGCCAAACACCACGGCGGGCAAGGCCCCGGCGTTATCTATGTGCTCAGTCAGGAGGCCAAGAAACGGCGTGTGCAGGTCCTGTCGAACGTCATGGTCACCCGGTTGCTCAAGAACGGAAAGAGTGTCGTCGGCGCCTTCGCCGTGACGCCAAAGAGAGACGTGATCGTGTTCAGCGCCAAGGCTGTAGTCCTGGCCGCGGGCGGCGCCAATCGCATCTACCCTCAGACCGCCTACCCCATCAAAGCTCCGAGGTACCGCACCACCGGCGATGGCTTCTGTCTGGCTTTCGATGCCGGGGTGCCGTTGGTGGACATGGAGTTCATCCAGTTCCGCGACTCTCCGCCGGGGGGGGCCAGGTATGGCGGCAAGTACCTGAACTCCAAAGGCGAGCGCTTCATGGCGAAGTACGACCCGGTCAACCTGGAGAAAGCCCCTCGCTACCGTATGGCCGAGGCCCTGTACCGGGAGATCACGGGCGGCTGGGGGCCGATCATGTGGGAGGTGGGAGGTATCAAGGCCTCGGAAATGGAGATGCCTATCGCCAGGGACGCCCTGAAGCGGGGGAAAGTGGAGATTGTCCTGGACTTCCAGCGAATCCTGGGCGGGGCGCACATAAACGAGAAGACCGAGACGTGCCTCTCCGGCCTGTTCGTCGCCGGTGAGTCAGCAGGCGGGGTCCACGGCGCCGACCGGATGCAGGGCGACGCTTTCCTGGAGACGCAGGTATTCGGGACTAATGCCGGCAGGAACGCAGCCAGCTATGCTAAGTCGGCGGGCCGCGCCAACGTCAGCAAGGAACAGGTGGACAAGGAGGGTGACCGCATTGCCCTCATCAAGGGACGGACCAGGCCGGAGAAGGTGACCGAGGATGTCCGCAACATCATGTGGGAGAAGGTCGGCATCGTCCGGGACGCGGCCGGGCTGGGCAAGGCTATCGAAACGTTCAAGTCTATCCGAAAGGATAAGCTGCCCGACCTGTCGGGTGACGACATCTTTGCCGCGCTGGAGGCGGCCAACCTGCTGCGCACCGCTGAGTTGGTAGCCCGCGCTGCTATCACCCGTACGGAGAGCCGCAGCAGCCACATCCGCAACGATTACCCCAAGCGGGATGACGCCAACTGGCTGAAGCACATTGCCATCACCAAGCGGGGGGCCGGGCTGTCCATAGCCACCGTGCCTGTGGTCACGCTGCCGAAAAAGGGGAGGTAATACCGGCAAGGGCTTTCTTCTTTCCCCGTCATCGCCCGCCATAAGGCATTCCAATAGCGTGTCCGCCTACCACCCCCGTTTGGCCAGCACTCGGGCATACTCGTCCTGGCTGTGCAGGGCGCGGGCCAGTTCCTCGGGGCTGAAGTACTTCTTCAGGTCCACCTTGTCCACCGGGTACTTGGCCCGCTCGAACTGGGGCCGCTCCTCGAATGCGATAGTAGCATCGATCCCCATGCCGCCCTCGAAGCCGCCCAGCCCTCCGCCCCGCCGCTCCATAGGCTGCATCAGCATCCCCCGGCCTCCCGTGGGACCTCTGAGAATGTCCGTGTTCGGGTTGACCCGCGTCACCAGCGCCCACAGCACATCATCGGCGTTGTAGATGTCCACGTCCTCGTCGACTGCTATGGCCAGCCTCAGTCCCGGGCTGGCGCCCAGGGCCGCCGAAAGGATATTCCTCTGGTAACCCTCATCCCAGTCCCGTCTCTTGCGTACCTGGAAGACGACGCCGCCATTCACGGTGAGGCCGTGGAGTATGTGGACGTCCGTTACCAGGCCCGGCATCACCCGGTCGGCGACCTCGTAGAAACAGGCTTCTCTGAGGGCGATGATCAGGTTCTCGCCTTCATAGGAATGGGCCAGAGGGGTGAAGAAGATGGGGTTATCCCGGCGGTGGGTTATGGCCGTGGCCTGGAACTTGCGGAAGCGGAAAGCGCGGCCCATGTAGCCGGTCCACTCGGGGAAGAAGGCGGCCTCGCCTCCCTTGCCTATCCTCTCCGCCTCCTCCGTTTCCCAGGCGACCTCCGGGTCAAAATAGCCTTCGATGACCCACTCGGACTGGGCGATGCAACAGGTGTCTACCGTCTTGGCCTTGACGATCTCCACGGGCGCTCCCTGGAGGGCGCCGGCCATGCCCAGTTCATCGCTGCCAGTAGGGATCACCATGTGGATATTGCCGCCGCCGGCTATCATGCTCACCGCAGGCGGCGTGCCGATGTTTATGGTAACGGGCACCCTTTCCCTGCGGTGCTCCACCCACAGGCAGACGCCGAGATGGGTCGGCGGCCCGGCCATGATGGTCGCCCAGTTAGGGGCGCGGAAGAAGATGCGGTTGAAGGACAGGTGCGTCCCACCCCGGAAATAGCGTTCGTCTACCAACTGCACGCCGCCGCCTATGATGTGCCCGGCGTCGCCGGTGGTGTGCTTGATAACAGGCAAAGTAGCCTGAACATTGACGTCCTTGTCCAGGACGACCTCCTGGCACGGGGCCTGGGACACCGTAACGGATGGGATGGGGGTCTTCATGCTCTCCAGGAACTTGAACTTGAGTTTCTTTTCGTCGTCCACGCCGAATATCTTGCTTATCCGGTCCATGCGGGCGAACATATTGCCCACGTTTCTCGCCCCGGGGTAGCCCTTGATACGGTCGAAGATGACCGCCGGTCCCCCTTCGAGCGCCTTGAGAATGCCGGCTATCTCGTAGACCGGGTCCACCTCTTTTTCCACATGGATGACCTCGCCCTCCCTTTGTAGAAAATCCAGCGTGCCTCTAAGGCTGGTGATGTCTTTCCTGGTCAAGACAGCAACTCCTTTCCAATCTACTAAATACTACTTAGAATCTATCTCAAAATGATATTGGTAGTCCATACGGGGTGTGTCAGTGTTCCGACCTCACCCTCGGCCCGCTAGCGGGCCACCCCCTCTCCGATTTCGGAGAGGGGGAGAGGTCGAAGCAAGCGCAATGACCTTAGTAGCACTCCGCTCACATTTTGAGACAATCTCTTAGTTCCCCCTGAAAAAAGAGGTTCAGGAAACCTCTTGACGGGGGTCTTCCCGACAGGTCGGACAGATTTAACTTTCCCCCAAGCCTGGGGCATAAAGGGGGTTGATCAAGACTTCGTCAGGGGACACTACTCAGGGCACAATAGAACTTGCATTCAAACTGGCTTCCCGCGGAAGCGGGAAACGGTGATGAGTATTTGCAATACTCACCGCGAAGGATGAAGATAGCCTACGCGCGGCCCGTAGTCGCGCAATTCATTGGGCAAACCTGGCCCGATGAATCGGGCAACTACGTTTACCGAGGGCTATTTTCGGGAGAATGGCGGAATCAAGCCACTCCCGCGAAAGCAGGCGTCCAGAGAGCCCAACGAAAAGGCGATAGTTCCTCGAAAGATACGCAACCAGTTTGACGCTCTCCGTAATAACTACTGAAGGCCCAGCCATTTGGCCACTACCCGCTCATTCTGGAGGCGGGCCATCTCGAGGGCCCCCGGGAAATCCAGCGATACCAGCTTCTTGTAGGTTATCCGGGCTGCCGGAGGGCGGAAGTCGGGCACGTCCTTGCGGATGGCCAGGGATCCCTTGGCCTTGAAATAGACCTCTTGACCTTCAGCGGAAAGCAGCCAGTTGCCGAAGAGTCGGGCGGCATTGGGGTGGGGCGCCTGCTTGGTCATGGCGACGGTCAGGCTGGAGTAGGAGGTTGCCCCCTCGGCCATATCTACCGGCTTGACTGGGGCACCCTGGGTCAGGAAAGCGGCTATGGTAGCGTCGGCCTCGGGCACCATGACCGCCGCTTCTCCCCGTACCAGCATGTTCTCGGCGTCCCGAATAGTCGGTCCGATTTTGAGGTCCTGCTGAGCGAGCTTCTTGAGGTATGCCTCGTCGTAGACCCCGGTCACCAGAAGGAACATGATGTTGGGCGCCGTCACCGGAGAGGCCACGGTGATCTTCCCCTTCCACTGCGGGGACAGGAGGTCGTTGTAGGACTTAGGTTCCTCGCCGGCCTTCACCAACTGGGTGTTCACATAGGTGGTCATCACCCCTATGCCGCCGCTGAGCAGGTGGCGCTCCGGGTCCGCGATGGGGCTATTCCGCCACACGTTGGCCTCCGCGGTTACCGGTAGCTGTCCCCACGACTGGGTCAGACCCAGGGACTTGACGGTGGCCACGATGCTTATGGCGGAGTCCATGGTGTCGGCAATGTTCTTGCCGGCCGCGGCCTCGGCGCGTATGCGCTCCATCAGCACCGCGCCGACGCCGGTCACGAACTCCACCTTTATCCCGTACTTCTTCTCGAAGGCTTCAGCTACAGCCTTTCCGGCATCGCCGACCATGAAAAAGGTGTAGGGCGTTACCCGGCCTTCCTTCTTGGCCTCGGCTATCACCTTGTCCCACGCAGCGTCTTGAGAAGTGGGAGGCGGGAGGTTGGATGTGGCAACGGGGGCTGGAGGCGCAGTTGCCGGCCTGGCGGGTACGGAAGGCGCAGGGGCGGGTTTCGGGGCGCAGGCCGCCAGCCCGACAAACAGGCTGAAGACAATGCACAGGGCGCTTTTGACAATTAGACTCATTCCGGCGTACCTCCTCTATCTCTCAATATTCAGCAGTCTGGCTACGGTCAGCTCGCTCTGGAGCCTGGATGCCCCCTCGAAAGCCTCTATGGTCATAGGGATTATCCGTTTTGGGTTCATCCGCAGCACCGGCGGGCTGAAGTCTTGTACGTCGTTGCGCATGGGGAGACCGATCTTAGCTTGAGCATAGACGCGCTGTCCTTCGGCGGACAGGAGCCAGTTAACGAACACGCGGGCCGCGTTGGGGTGGGGCGCCCGTTTCACCAGGGCTACTCCCGGAACGATGTTGCCCACGATGCCGCCTTCCATCTCGATGGGTTTGATGTGCGCCCCCTCTTTGATGTAGGGAGCCAGCCCGGCGTCGGCGGTGGCCAGGATGATGGCGGTCTCGCCGCGGGCCACGGCGCCCTCGGCATCCCGAATGGTAGCGCCGATCTTAGGCTCCTGTTTGGCGAGCTGGCGGAAGTACTCATCGTCCAGGCCGAACTCTTTCCTGAAGAAGTAAATATAGTTCGCGGCCGGGGCCGTCACCGGCGAGGCGATACCTATCTTGCCGCCCTTCCATCTCGGCGCCAGCAGGTCGCGGAAGCTCTTGGGTTCGTCGCCGGATTTGACCAGGTCGGTATTAACGAAGCTGGTCAGGATTCCAGGGGCCGCCCCTATGATTATCCCCTCCTGGTCCACCTTCGGATTGAACTGCCACACGCCCTTCTCCTGGAGCACGGGAATGTCCGCAAGGCTCTCCAGGAGTCCCATGCTCTTGGCGGTGGCCACTATGGCGATAGATGTGTCCAGCGTGTCGGCGATATTCCGCTTGGCCGCCTGCTCGCTTTTTATCCTCTCGGTAAGCACCGAGCCGACGCCGGTAACGGCCTCCACCTTGATGCCGTGGCGCGCCTCGAACGCCTTGAACACCGTCTGGCCGATGTCCCCCACGAAGGCCCAGGTATAGAGGGTTACCTTGCCCTCTTTCCGGGCCTCGGCCACTACCTTCGCCCAGGTGTCTTGAGAAGCGACAGGCTCGCCCTGAGCTTGCCGGACGGGTTGGACGTTGGAGGTGGGAACGGGAACCGGGGCGGCAATGGCCGGCGCCGGTGTTGCAAGCGCCGGGGCTGGCGTGGGCTTAGGGGAGCAGGCGGCGAGAAGCAACGCCAGTAACACAACTACCAGACTCGTTAGTTTCATCTTACCCCTCCTTCGTCAGTGGATGAAGCTTTAAGCCAATCGGCCTGCGCACGGAGATGAAAATTACCCGATTATACCATATCCGCGGTTTTTGTAAAGTTGCATTCGGGACCAATTCACCACCTGCTGAATCTGGCCAAAGCAGCAGTTCCATCACAAGATTGGTGAACATCCCCATTGAGGAGGTGCCAATTAACCTCTCCCTTTGGTAAAGGGAGATTGAGAGGGATTTGATGGCGGATTAAGATTGCTAGCATTATTCAAAGGCCAGCCGGGTTATAATAAAGGGGCAGGAGAAATATGCCGACAAGAAAAAGGCCACAGCAACGAAGGGAACGGGGTAGAACCGGCGCTGTTATTACGCCGGTAACCAGCCCCCAGCAACGACTGACTACTGCGTCTAGCACATCTGCTGGAACAAGCATACCGCAGAGGCCAAAAGCGGCCCCGGAGAGGGTCAATTTTCTGAGACGCCTAATAAAGCTATTCAAACCATCGGATTTGAAAAAGCCAACTGTCATCATCTTAATCATAGCTAACCTGCTACCGATATACGGCGTGCTTTTTCTGGGGTGGGAGGTCTTTCCCCTCTTGCTACTTTTCTGGACGGAAAATATCATGATCGGAGTTTTTAATATCTTAAAAATAGCTATATGTTCCCCTGCCAGCCCCGTAAAATGGATAGCCAAAATATTTGTGATTCCCTTCTTCACTTTCCACTATGCAGTCTTTATGCTGGTACACGGAATATTAATTAACACATAGTTTGGAGGACTAATTACCGAGGAAACGGAAGTCCCTGAAATAAACTCAACCATAATGCGGCAAATGTTCGAGAATTATAATTTAGTTTGGGGATTCGTGTCTTTATTGATAAGCCATGGTATCTCATTTGTATTCAACTATATCAAAAAAGGGGAATACAAACAGGCCAGTCTTTACGACCTTTCGTGGCAGCCTTATAAGCGGGTGCTGGTATTACACCTTACCATTCTCTTTGGCGGATTCATATTAATATCCGTAGGGTCGCCAACCGGAGCGCTAATATTACTGGTAGCGCTGAAGATAGTAATTGACGCGCTGGCCCACCTTAAGCAGCATGCCGGAAAAGCTCCGACTGTCTCCAAAGCCGCGAACTAGCCTACCCTCAGGGATTATCCCGGTCGCTACGGTTGGCTTTCTCACCGCTCCCGTGCTAAACGTAATTATCAAATTTGAAAGGGATGTTGCTGACGCTGAGGAAATCCCTGAATTTTTCGAAAACGAAACGTTTACGGCCAAAGGCTTTTTTTATCAGGGCTAGAAGATATGAATCCTGGGTGCGGGGAATGGGCAATATGGGTATCTTATTCTGGTTACAATATTCGATGAGGACTTCCAGGACTCTTTTCTTATGTTCGCTTAATACAGTTACCCAGTATTCATAATCTGAATCACCGAATAATTCCTGGATATTTTTGCCAACATCCTGCCCGGAAATAACCAGGTCTCCGTTATCATTTATCCCGGCGGAGACAAACCGGGAAGTTTCTCCAATTTCCTCATATAATGTGATTTTTATCCGCTTATTGCCGGGAAGTTTAGATTTCGCCAT
>JACQTY010000066.1 GCA_016210545.1 Chloroflexota bacterium | reverse complement strand
GGGCACCGCGAAGAGCTTGCCCTGAGCAAAGCGAAGGGATGAAAATAGCCTGCCCGCGGCCCGTAGTCGCCCAATTCATTGGGCAAACCTGGCCCGATAAATCGGGCAACTACGTTTACCGAGGGCTATTTTCGAGGGAATGACAGGTTGTAGGATGTTCCTTTTCATTTGTCCCAAACTAAGGATGCTGGTGGCTTAGTTGGAACAGGTGCGGCAGCGCCGTGCCCCTACGTTGTGCCACCCTTTTTGCGAAAGGGGGAGAACCTGGGCAAGACGCACACTCATGGAGCCGCGCTTCAAGCGACATTGGCGCCAAGGCAGTTGAATGGAGGATTATGGATGTGCTGGGAGAGGACAACGCAAAGACCCTGCGACAGGTACCTTTGCGACGTAGTCTGCTTGGCTGCGCTCACCTGCTACCCGGACCTGCCCAGGGCAATGAAAGCGCTGCCGCCTATGACCACCGCCATCCCCAGTATGGTCCTCCAGGTTATCCTTTCCCACCCCCTCAGGAAGGTGAAGAGAAAGAGCAGGGTAAACAGGGGCGACGTGTTGGCCAGTGGACTGACTATGACCACGGGCGCCATGCCCAGCGCCGCGTAGTTCGCCGTCGCTCCGATGGTGCTCATCAGGCCGGCGAGGAGAAAGAACCCCATCCCCGACCTCTTGGACGCCCGGCTTGACCGTAGATTGCTGACCCCAGGCCAGCTCAGCGCCACGACGCCGACGATGGTCGCAACAAGCACGCCTACAAGGGGAGGGGCCAGGTTAGTTACGCCCCACTTGGTCATGGCGGCGCCGCCGCCCCAGCCCAGAGCTGAAAAAAGGGAGAAGACATAGCCCCAGACATGGGCCCTTTTGGCCGTAGCCCCGCCAGCGGCCCGCGGGTCACCGGCTTTGTCGGAGCTTCTGGATAGGCTGTAGAGTCCCCCCATTATCAGCAGAATGCCGGTGAGAATGAACGGCGTGACCCGCTCGTGCAGGAAGGCCACCGCTGCCAGCATGGCAAACAGGGGCGCGGCGGCTGCCAGGGCGGAAGCCCTGGAAGCGCCTATCAGGTCTACCCCCTTGAAATAGGAGTAGCGGGCGAAGGGGAAGGTAATAGCGCCGATGAGGGCGAACCACAGCACGGCTGACGGCGATACAGACGCCAGGGCCTCCCGCTCGAAGAAGAGAGTGATCGGGGCGACGAACAGCAGACTGGCGATGATCGAGACGAAGGTCCCGCCCGCCGGGTTCAGAGACTTCGCAGACGTGAAACCCAGGCGCGCGAAGATGCCGCTGGCCCCAAACCCCGCCGCCGCCACCATGGCCAGCAGGACCCCCATCACAGGTTATGCCTTCTTTGCTGCCGCGGCCTTCTCCGCCGCTATCTTCTGGGTGACGTGAGCCGGCACCTGGTCGTAGTGGCTGAATGACATGGTGAAGGCGCCCCGGCCCTGGGTGATAGAACGCAGGTCGATGGCGTAGCGCTGTACCTCACCCAGGGGCACCAGCGCGTCGATCTCGTTCATCCCGCCCTGCGGCGTCATTCCCAGCACCTTGGCCCGTTTGGTGTTCAGGTCTCCGATGATGTCGCCGGTGTAGTTGTCGGGCACCGTGACCTTCACCTTCATGACAGGCTCCAGGAGGACGGGTTTGCCATCGGTGAGGCCCTTCTTCAATGCGCCGGCGCCGGCTATCTTGAAGCAGATATCCGAGGAGTCCACGGGGTGCTCCTTGCCGTCTAACAGCGTGCCTCTGACGTCCGTGACCGGGTACCCGGCTATGACCCCCTCCGCGGACGCCTCCATGATCCCCTTCTCCGTACCGGCAATGAAGTTCTTGGAAATGGCCCCGCCGACAATCTTGTCCACGAACTCTATGCCGCTATTAGGAGGCAAGGGCTCGAACTCCATGAACACCTCGCCAAACTGGCCGTGCCCGCCCGTCTGCTTCTTGTGCCGGTAGCCGGCCTGCACCTTCTGGGTTATGGTCTCCTTGTAAGGGACCCTGGGCCATTCCAGGTTTACCTCAACGCCGAACTTCCGGTGCAATCTGTCCGCCGCCACTTCGATATGGGTCTCTCCCATGCCCGATAAGATAGTTTCACTGGTATCCGGTTCGATGTGGAGATGGAGAGTGAGGTCCTCTTCCACCAGGCGCTTCAAGGAAGACCCCATCTTGTCCAGGTCGGCCTTCGTCTTGGGATGAACGGCCATGCTCAGGACAGGCGCGGGGAAGGTAATGGGGGCTATTATTACAGGCTGCTCTCTGGTGCACAGCGTGTCGCTGGTGCCGGTGACGGACAGCTTGGCTACGGCGCCGATATCTCCGGCGACCAGTTGCGGGACGGCCTCCTGGGTCTTGCCGCGGAGCACGTAGAGCTGGCCGATGCGCTCTGCAGAGTTCTTGTTGGCGTTCCACACGTTGGAGTTGGAGGCCAGCGTGCCGGAAAAGACGCGTAAATAGGTCAGTTTACCCACATAGGGGTCAGCGGTTGTCTTGAACACCAGCGTCGCCAGAGGCGCTGAGGCGCTGGCCTGCAGCTTGACCTCCTGGTGATTGGAGGGCTTGGAGGCCGCCGGAGGCGGCGCCTCCTCGGGGGAAGGGACAAACTGCAAGACCGAGTCCAGGAGCGAGGCCACACCGACGTTCTTCAGCGCCGAACCCACCAGGATGGGCACAATCTGACCGCTTCTGGTGCCCGCGACCAGAGCCTTGCGGACTTCGTCTTGGGTGAGCTCCGTCCCTTCCAGGTATTTCGCTATGAGGGCGTCATCGGTCTCGGCGGCGGCCTCCACCATCTTCTCGCGCAGGGCCTGCGCCTGGGGAGGCGTGGCGGGACTGGGGATCTCCTGTCCGCCCGGCCCGTAGGCTTTGCCGCTGAGGAGGTCGAAGACGCCCTTGAAGTCCTGCTGGGCCCCGATGGGCACCTGGACCGGCGCGCAGCGCTGGCCGAACTTGCTGCGTATGTCCTCTACAACCCTGTAAAAGTCCGCGTTCTCCCTGTCCATGCGGTTGACGAAGATGAGCCGCGGCGCCTTGTGTTCCTCGCTGTATTTCCACACCTGCTCCGTGCCCACCTGAACGCTCGAGGCGGCGCACACCACTATGACCGCCCCTTCCACTACCCGCAGGCCGGCCAGCGCCTCGCCCACGAAATCGGCATAGCCCGGAGTATCGATCAGGTTGACCTTGTTGTCTTTCCACGGGCAAGGGATAAGGCTGAGGTTGATGCTTATCTTCCGCTTTATCTCGTCCGGGTCGAAGTCCGAAGCTGTAGTGCCCTCCTCCACCCGGCCGAGGCGAGATATGGCGCCGCACGAAAAAAGCAGAGACTCGGAAAGCGATGTCTTACCGGCCCCTGAGTGGGATAGCAGTACGACGTTGCGGATTTGCTTTGTCCCGTAGCTCGGCATGAAGAACGTCCTTTCTCATCTCAACATTTCTGTAAGGTGCTGCCGTGCGCATTCTACCCTATTGGTTAGCCCGTTGCAACAACCCGCGCACACGTAGGTGGGTTACAAACCTGACTCCACTTGACCAGCAATAGGAGGTGGCACTATAATGATTTACATTTTTCATTCCCGTGGGGGAGAGCGGGCCGGTTGAGAAGCCCAACCTGTAAAAGGAGCCACTCTTTGAAGCTGTTTGATAACCTCTATGCCTATCTCTGGCCCGGGCTGACCTATGACGACATGGCCCGTTTCGGCAATAACTCCAATAGCTACGTGATTGCCAACGCTTACCTGCACAACGGCAAGAGGAGCCACATCATCGTCGACCCGGGGCACATCGTAAATGACCTGGGCATCGACTGCCAGGAAAGGCTATCGCAGGAGATGCAGCGCGACGGCTTGAAGTACGGGGAAGTGGGCCTGGTCGTCGATACCCACTCCCACCGGGACCACTGCGAAGGCAGTCGCTCATTTCAGGAAAAGAACGGCGCCATTGTGGCCATAGGTGAACTGGAAGCGGAATACTACGACAAGATCGGCCGGAGCCGTTACCAGCATCGGGGAGGCATCAAAGTGCCCGACCTGCAGCCGGACACGAAGCTGAAAGAGGGCGACTGGAAGCTGGAAGGACTCACGCTGGAAGTGATGCTGAGTCCCGGCCACACCCCCGGCCACATCTGCCTGTATTGGGCCGAGAAACGGACGCTGATAGTCGGCGACGTTATGTTCTACCGGAACACGGGCAGGACTGACCTGCCCGGAGGCAGCGGCGACCAGCTACGTCAGAGTATCGAGCGGCTGTCGCAACTGGATGTGGAGTACGTGTTGACCGGCCACCAGTATGAGGGCCCGGGCGTGATCTCGGGGAAGGCAGCGGTCAAGCAGAACTTCGACTATGTGAAGAAACAGGTGCTGCCGCATTTGTAGGAGCGCTCGAACGCGGCTACCGAAGGTTACGGCGTATGAATTCTGGCGAAAGCAAGCCAAAGCCCAAGATACGATGGCCTGTGGCAAAGACAACGGAGGGAGCCTACGTGTACATTCGGGAGGCTGCCCCCGGCGGGCTTTACCAGTGCCCGGAATGTGCGGAAGATTCATAGCCCGAAAGGGCAATGTTGTCACGTGGCATTTCGCTCATTTCCATGGCATAGCGTGCGGGGGCGAGGGTTCTCGGCACGCCATAGCCAAGCACATGATTGCAGCCGCTTTGAGCAAGCCGCTACTAATTCGACTTCCGTGCTCGCACAAGCTACTGACGGAGCCCTATAAGGTGGTCAAATTTGCCGATGTAAGGACAGAGGACACCTTCCGGGGTTACCGAGTGGATGTGACTTGTAAACGCAAAGCGCATATTATCTGCATTGAAGTGATTGACCGTAATCCCACGGAGCGTCAGAAAAGCGCCGCGTTGGCGGACGTCATGGTGGAGATACCCATTGAAGATCTGAGCGACGCAGCCATTGTTGAAGGGAAAGGCTTGCGGGTAAGATTGCTCAATCAATTCGGGGCGCATTTGCTTCAGCGGTTCACCCCGCAAACGGGACGTTTTTTCCATACGTGGAGTGGACCTTGTTGGCAATGTGGGAGAGAACGTGGGATAGCGGTCCTATGTGAGGACAGCAGAGGGAACGCAACTTCGCAGGCGCGGCTTCCGACCGGTTTGTTGGCCGAAATGCGCAGGCATGCCGAAGTGCAACACACTGCTGGGGGCTACATTAACGTTTGTCCCTACTGCGGATCAGTCCAGGCCCCTTGGCAAGTAAGCCAGGAGCTTACCCAAATTGTGTCTTCGTTACACTCAGAAAAGGTTAAAACCATATTCTGGAGGAATACCTGAAGCGGAGCGGCTCTCCGAGGCAGCAGTCCGAACGCTGAAACCGTTCACATAAAATGCATGACAACAACTCTCAGGCTATCGTGCTCCGACTAATTTGGACGACTAAAGGACGACATGAGCCGCGCTGAGCTGGAGAAATGGGAGACCAGGTACACGGCGGGGGAATTCACGCCCAACGATAGGCCTTCGGCGTTGCTGGCGGAGTGGCTGCCGCACCTGCCCCGGGGGAGGGCGCTGGACGTGGCCTGCGGGCCGGGCCGCAATGCCCTGTTCCTGGCGCGGCACGGCTATACGGTAGATGCAATTGACATCTCCTCGGCTGCCCTGGAGATGGTCCGTCGGAAAGCGACCGAGGAACATCTGAGCGTAAACTGTATTCAAGCCGACCTGGATGTCTTTGCGTCGCCCTTTGACACATACGACTTGATAGTTGTAAACTTCTATCTCAACCGCGTGCTGGCGCCGAAACTTGTGGGGGCGCTCAAGACGGGCGGGGTGCTGCTGTTCGAGCACCACGGGTTGTCTGACGCGGGCACGGTCCCGATGAATCGGGATGCCCCTACGGACCCCCAATTGCGTTTGAAACCGGGGGAACTGAGATCGCTTTTCCGCGGGCTATGCATATTGCATTACAGCGAAGGGCCGGTGCTCAAAGACGGCGAACTCGTCCCGCTGGCACAGCTCGTGGCGAGGAAGGAAGTAGCGCCGCGGAGAGCCTGTCGAAACGCTGTCCCGACCTGTCGTCCCGACTTGTCGGGATTCAACAGGCTCTCCGCGAACGGAGTCTTCGCTTCGCTGCGACAGGATGGCGGCCAACTTACGGCCCTGGCTATTTTCATTGGGGTGGCGCTCAAGTATTGGGCATAGGGAGCTTCGGCTCGCAAAGACAGTGGCACGTGCCCTGTCTGCCCAACTTGCAGGATGAAGAGACTTACCACTCGGGCTAAACGAACGTTGGAGGAGGTCACAGCCAATGATACCGGAGCGATACCAGAGGTACGAAAAAGTAGTCACGCTGGCCTGCGTCAATTTCCAGACCGCCTGGGGCGACAAGGCGGCAAACCTGGCCAGAATGAAGGCCCACATCGAGACCGCCGTGAGCCTCGGCAGCAACATCATCGTTTTCCCCGAGATGGCCCTGAGCGGCTACGAGTGCACAGAAGGGACTGAGCGCACCGGCAAGCCCTGCTCCATGCACCACGAGGCCGCCGAGACCATCCCCGGCCCCTCTACCGAAGCCCTGGCCGAGCTAACAAAGAAATACTCGGCGTACCTCATCCTGGGCATGCCCGAGCGGGACAAGGAGCGCCCGGAGCTGTGTTACAACGCCGCGGCCGTGATCGGCCCGGAAGGCGTCATCGGTTCCTACCGCAAGCTCCATCTGGCATCGGGGACTATGGGCACCGAGAGCATATGCTTCACACCGGGCGACGAGCTTCCAGTCTTCGAGACGCGGTACGGCCCCATCGGCATCTTGATCTGCTACGACTTCTGGCGTCACCCGGAGCTGTCCCGCATCCTGAGCCTCAAGGGCGCCAGACTCGTACTGAACCCCACAGCCGGCGGCATCGGCGCGGGCAGGGACGAGTGGTCCCGCACTATCAACGCGGCTCGCGCCTCGGAGAACTTCGTGTATGCTGCCAGCGCCAACCTGGTCGGCGTGGACAGGAAGAACGTCTTCTATGGCTTCAGCACTATAGCCGGGCCGATGTATCCCCGGCTGGCGCCTGTCATGGTACAGGCGGGCGATAAGGAGCAGATCGTGACCGCGGCCCTGAACTTCGAGGCGCTGCACCACCTCGACGGGATGAACCACTGGAAGCAGGAACGCCGGGCCGACGTGATGAACCGGGAGTTCGTTAGACTGGCGAAGCAGGAAAAGTGAACGCCGCAAAGGGCGAAGATATGCCAAAGTTGCCGCCATCCTGTCGCAGCGAAGCGAAGACTCCGTTCGCGGAGAGCCTGTCGAATCCCGACGAATCGGGACGATGCATCGGGACTCGGCGCTTGTTCGCCCTGCCTTCGGGGGAACCCGCTCAGTGGGTGGTGGCGGTGCCTCTCTCAAACTCTTTGATGAGTGATGCAGCTACCTGAGTCGTCGACGGCATACGTTCGACGAGCCAAACTGCGCCAGTGCTGCCACTGCTGTACTCAATACTGGCCGCCCGCGACCCGCTGGCCTTTTCAAGCGCCGCTTCCCTGATGAACTCCGAGACTTTTTTGCCGGAGCGTTCGGCCGCCTGCGCTACGCGATTGAAATCGAGGCGTTGGAAAGCCACCGACACAACGACGCGCGAAGCCTTGACGGGTTCTCTTACCACCGGGTGGTCGTAATCCCAATTCTCACTGCTCTCCAGTTCGCGATCAAGTTTCTTGTTCATCTTGCTTGCCTCTTTTCTCGAGGAGGGTCTCCTCAGACTGCTTGCAGGGCCACGCTGTTATGGGACGCCACAGCGTTTTCTTGTGGGTGGCCTCTACCGGAACGGCGATGCACCTGCCGCTTTTGTCTTTGCCAACGAGCAAATAGAGGCCACGCCGCTGTTTTCTGTTCTTCAAGACCACGTGGACGTTCCCTAACACTTCGGTAACCTGGCGGGCTGAAACCCCGTGGGCGGCGAACTTCTCTTCGTTTTCCTCGTCAATCAGAAGTGTATCTATACGTGGACTTGACATTGTCCTACTCTGACACTACACTTGTAGTGTAATTGTAGTTCCAAATAGGAGGGCTGTCAAGTGGAAGTAGAGTGGCTCATACTGGCTGATGCAGCGGAGGTGGTGGGGAACAAGCTCTATTTGCTGGGAGGGGGATGGGACCGGCTAACCGTGAACACGGGGTTCCCTGTCGATCAGCGCTGCGCCATCGCTCTGTCGGTAAGGGTGCCGTGGAATGAGACGAACCAGAAGCACGTTTTCGAAGTCGAGGTGACCAGCGAGGACCCGCAAACCGAACAGCCGAAGAGCCTGTTGAAGGTTGGCGGTCAGTTCGAGGTAGGACGTCCGCCGGGCATTCCCCAGGGTCAGGAGCAGCGTATCCAACTGGCCATCAACATGAGCCTCAGGCTCGAGTCGCCGGGCACGAAAATCATTGTGGCACGCGTTGAGGGACAGGAGATGCGTCGGGTCCATTTCAACGTGGCGCCCGGCCCGATGCTGTCGATGAAAGGGTAGAGGGGGAAGGAAAGTTAGACTACGGAATGTGACTGGCGGAGTGCGGTGGGAATGCACGCGTTTTGTCCAAGCGTCTGCTGAGGGGCTGCGCTCACTCGCGTTGCGCGCGCTGAATTTGAACGCGCATCGACCGCGACTGTAATTTAATATGGACAGGCCCTGACGGACCCTTTAGAGTTGGCTGAGAACGATAAGGGAAAGGATGACAAACATATGGATTCTCAATGATGGTGAGGACAAGCTGAAAGCATGGTACCAGTATCACCCCAATGCCAGTGCCCCAAACTCACCATACCGAATGGTCTTGAAGGCTAGAGGGGGAGCGACCAGTAACGTTGACCCGTCTGGAAAGATGAGCAACAGTACACTCAACTTGATTGACAAAACATTGTGGGGTCCTTTCAAGATGCGACGCCAAATGGTCGAGGAGGCGGAGTTTAAGCAAAGGCTTGTCAGCAAACTCGCGAAAAAGCCTGTTCGCGACGCTGTCATAAGGCTGCGCGATGCAAACATCTCCCTGGACAATCCTGCGAAATTCAGGGAAGAAGCACGCATCCTCTATGAAGAGCTTTCCGCCGGGGGCCCGGGCTGTTTGTCTCAAGAAGACAAGGCCTTCTGTGTCGGTGCGACCAAGACCATGCACTTCTTGTTTCCTGAATTTCTCATAATGTTAGATAAATGGGCGGCCTGGGGTGTTGGCTACAAAAAGTACAACAATCTAAAGGCGTATTGGGAGGTTCTCGAGCTGTGTAAGGCCGAGTTGGACGAGAGGAGAGTCCGATATGGCACTTTAGATACGTTGCTGGAATTGGACGTGCCGCCAACCACCCCAACAAGAATCTTTGATAAGCGTGCTTACGTCATGGGGAACCCTGACGTAAGAAAAGTATATTAATGTTTGAAGTAAAACGTCGTGGCGGGAATCCCCCTTCGCCCCCTTTAATAAAGGGGGTGGGGGGTTCCCGTCCCCCAACTCTCGCCTCTCACATCTCAATCAGCTTCGGCGCGTCCGTCACATCCACCAGCCCCTTATCGGTGAGGCGTAGCTCGGGGATGACGGGCAGCGCCAAGAAGGACAGCGTAGCAAAAGGCGACGGTAGACGGCAGTCCATGCCCAACGCTAACACCTCCAATTGCCGCAGGTCGTGGGACACCTCCTCCGCAGGCTCCGGCGATAGCAGCCCGGCGATAGGCAGCGCCAGGCTCCCCAGTATCTTGCCCCGCTCGGCCACTACCAAACCTCCTTGCAACCTTTCGATTTCCTTGATAGCTGCCAGCATGTCCCGGTCATTTGTCCCTACACATACGATGTTGTGCGAGTCGTGGGCGATGGAGGTGGCCAGCGCCCCGGAGCGCAACCCGAAGCCCCTGACCAGCCCGCGGCCGGTGTTTCCCGTGGCCTTATGCCGCTCCACCACCACCAACTTGAGCAGGTCCCTTTCGATATCGGCCACGACCTTTCCCCACTGCACCTTCGGCTGCACCGCGAGCTTCCTCGTGACGATCTGGCCGGGGATGGCTTCAATGGCCAGCGGAGGGTATTTGCCGGCAGGGATAGCCAGGTCCTCCGCTTCCAATGGCTTTATCCGCACCGTGTCCGACAGGTTATTCCCGCGAATCGGGGCCGTGGAGAATAGCGGACGGCCGGCCCTGGATACCAGTTGCCCGTGGTAGATAACTCTATCTACCCTTACCGACGATAGGTCCTTGAGCGTGACCAGATTGGCCGTGTATCCCGGAGCGACTGCGCCCAGCCGCCACAGCCGGAAGTACTCGGCGTTGTTGATGGTGGCAAGTTGAATGGCGCGGACCGGGTCCAGGCCGAGCTTGATAGCCTTGCGGACAATGGCGTCCATGTCCCCATCCTCCAGGAGATCGAGGCAGGTGCGGTCGTCCACCACAAAGGAGCACCGTTTATAGGTCTTATCGGTGATCAGCGGGAGCAGCGCCTCCAGGTTTTTCTCCGAAGAGCCTTCGCGAATAAACAGGCGCATGCCCCTGCGCAGCTTCTCCGCCCCCTCCTCCCGGGCCGTCGACTCGTGGTCCGAATGGATGCCCGCCGCAATATAGCCGTTCAGCTCCTTGCCCGACATCCTGGGAGCATGGCCGTCTACCACCTTCCCGCGGGCGACCTCCAGCTTCCGGATAACTTCGTCATCCCCGGAGAGCACGCCCGGGTAGTCCATCATCTCGCCCAGGCCGAGATTGCCCTTTTCGCGCAATGCCGCGCTTATCTCTGCCGGCCCCAATATCGCGCCGGAAGTCTCCAGGTCCGGAGAGGTGGCCGGGACGCAGGAGGGGGCCATGACATAGACATCCAAGGGTAAGCGCCGAGTCCAGCGCAGCACATATTTGATGCCCTCCAGCCCGCATACGTTGGCAATCTCGTGGAGGTCAGTCACGACGGAGGTTGTTCCTCTGGGCACGACGGCGCGGGCGTACTGGGTTATGTGGAGAAGGGAGCTTTCCACGTGGGTATGGCCATCAATAAATCCCGGAGCGACGTACATGCCGTCCAGGTCCCACGTCTCCCTGGCCTCGCTGTAATCGCCCACGCCGGCAATCCTGTCGCCGAGAATCGCCACATTTTGCCGCTCGATCTCGCCGGTGAACGTGTTGACAACGCGGGCATTGGCCAGCAGCAAATCGGCTGGCTCCAGGCCGCGAGCTGCTTTGATGAGCGAGGCTGTATTGGCCACAGCCTCTTTCACATTCCCTCCACAACGCACAGGTCCGGAAGGCAGCGCCACTTCTCGTCCCAGTCCAGCCCGTACCCGACGATGAAGCGGTCAGGTGCGGTGAAGCCCAGGTAGTCAATACTGACGGGCGCCTGCCGCCGCGACGGTTTGTCCACCAGAGCGCACAGCCGCAGGGAGGCAGGTTTCCGTTCGCGGAGGTACTCGAGCAGGTAGTTCAGGGTCAGCCCGGTATCCACTATGTCCTCGACCACCAGGACGTCCCGGCCTTCGACGGGGCACAGCAGGTCGCGGCCTACTCTTATCTTGCCGCTGCTCTCCGTGCCCTTGCCATAGCTGGATAGCCAGACGAACTCTATCTCGATGTGGATGGTCAAAGCGCGGACCAGGTCGGCCATGAAGATGAAGGACCCTTTGAGAACGCCGACTACTAAAGGGGTCTTGCCCTGATAGTCCCGGCTGATGGCCGCGGCCATACGCTGAACGGCCTGGCGGATCTCCTCGCGACTGTGGATGACTTTGAGGTCGGAATCTGGCCTATCCATCAGACACCTTTGCGTTCACATGGGAGTATTCCCAACGCATTGTAGCTTCAGCGGCGCAGTTAATCAAGGCCTGGTGGACTACCTCCCCGATTGTATCGGGGCGCTCTTAACCGCCAATGACGGGACAGCCCTGCGTTTGGGATTTAGGGCTTAGAATCTATCTCAAAATCCCGTAGGTCGGGTTTCCCAACCCGACCCCAAGTAATCGGCAGGTTAGGAAACCTGCCCTACTGGTTGTGCCTAGGCGTGGTGCCTCCCTTTTTGAGATAATTTCTTAGTGCTTGGAGCTTGGGCGGGGAGGGAACGAGAGGGGAACTTGGTGGACTAAAGGCGACAGTTCCCGAACTTCTTTTTGGGAAGCGGCAGCTTATCCCCGCCTTGCAGCGGCTATTGGGTCCGCAGTCACACCCGTGTAGCGCCTTTAGAGGCGACTGAATCTGATCTCTTCACAGAAGTTCCCATCCATACCACCGCTTCCTACTCGCCCGCCAAGCCGACCGATATTCCGCGCGGCACGAAACTGAATGCGTTGGTTGACAAATACATCATGTTATTATAGTATTGTCAACTGAGGAGCTACGATCTCCTCGGCAACGGACAACAAAGGATTGGAAGGGGCGACGGACAGGGAATGACCCTCCTGTCAAGGAAGCAACGAGACGACGTTGAACAATAGTCATTGAAACCATGCCCAAGAAAAAGGGCAGGTGACTGAGAAAGAGGTAGCTGCATCATGATTAGCCAAAGGCTCAAACGGCTGCGTTTGGCCCGTGGTCTGTCGCTGGAAGCACTGGCCGCAGAACTTGGCGGCATCATCACCAAACAGGCTCTGTCAAAATACGAGCAAGGGAAGGCAAAACCATCGCCTGCTGTCCTGACCATGCTGGCCTCGACCCTGGGCGTGAAAGCCGCACACCTATGGAGAGATCCCTCCATTCGGGTCGAGTTCATTGCCTACCGAAAAGGTTCAGGTTTGCTCAAACGGGAACAGGAGAGGGTGAAGAGCCTTGTCACGGAGGTACTGGAAGAACGGATTCGCTTGCAGGCGCTAAGCTACCCGTCGGAAGGTATTGGCCTGCAAGTGCAGGAAATACCTGTGAACACCGTGGAAGATGCCGAGCATGCCGCAGAGTCGCTGAGGATCCAGTGGGACTTGGGAATCGACTCGGTTGCCAGCGTTACCAGCGTACTGGAGGACCATCTCGTCCATGTGCTGGAGGTGGAGGCCGGCGAGAAATTCGATGGCATTTCCGCCGTCGCTTACTCTGAAGATGGACAGAGAGTAGCCGCGGCGGTCGTTACTCGACGCGGGCTTCCTGGCGAGCGACAACGACTGAATCTGGCTCACGAGCTAGGTCATCTGGTTCTCAATGTTGCCGAGGACGCGGATGAAGAGCAGGCAGCTTTTCGCTTTGCCGGTGCTTTTCTGGCTCCGGCCAAAGCAGTGTACCGGGCCGCCGGTCGCCGGCGAAGCCTGATAGGTAGTGAGGAGCTGTTGCTGCTCAAACAGCGTTTTGGCTTGAGCCTCCAGGCTGGCCTGTACCGCCTGCGTGACCTGGGCGTCATTACCGAGTCTTACTACAGGCAATGGTGCATGGATGTCAATCGCCTCGGCTGGCGACGGCACGAGCCCTTGGAGTTGCCTCCTGAGCAACCGCAGTGGTTACAGGAAAGAGTTCTTCGGTCGCTGGCCGAGGGACTGGTGGCGCAAGAGGAGGCTGAGAGATTACTGGGGAAACAGACCGGGGCGAAAGCGCCGCGCTCTCTGCTGGAGCGCCGCTCCTTCATGAAGTTGGCGATAGAAGAACGTCGCCGCATACTGGCTGCGCAGGCCGAGGATATGGCTTCTCATTACGAACAGGACACCGATCTCCAAGGTGGAGAACCCGTTGAGTATTGAGACGCCATCTCCCAGGCGGGGTGAAATCTGGGTAGTCAACTTCGATCCGACGATAGGCGCCGAGATCAACAAGACGCGTCCCGCAGTCGTCGTGAGTTCCGATGCCGTTGGCAAACTGCCCGTTAAACTCATCGCTCCTATCACGGAGTGGAAACAGCATTATGCCCGAAACCTTTGGCACGTCAGAATCGGACCTGACCGGTTCAACAATCTTGAGAAGGATTCGGCGGTAGATGCTTTGCAGTTGCGCAGCGTGGATGTCCGGCGATTCGTGCGGCGAATGGGTCGGGTTTCGTCGACCATCATGGAAGAAATAGCGGCCGCGATCTCTATGATCGTGGAATACAAGTAATAGGAGGAATGGCTGTTCCAGCCAGTCTTGGAACTCAGGATGGAGGAGCCTCAACCAGGGCGGAATGTGGGATCAAGTTCTCGCGTTTCGCTTTGTATCCGGTTGGCTTGTTTCGTACCCCATAGCCCGATACCCGCGGAGGCGTTTCTGAAACATGCGCATCAGGATTCGGTTGTCGCGGTCGGCGTAGTCATAGATGCGCACCTCCGTCTTTCCGGCGTAAAGCCGGTGCAACCGGCCAGCATACTGTACCAGAGTGCCCTTCCAGGAGACGGGCATGGCTAGAAACAGCGTATCGAGGCGAGCGTCATCGAAGCCCTCGCCAATGTAACGTCCGGTGGCCAGCAAGACTCGTTTCTCACCAGGGGGAATCGTTGCCAGTTGCTCTGCCACAGCGCGACGCTGTCGGATTCCCAATCCTCCTTGCAACACAATGACGTGGGGCACAGATTTGGCCAATTTGGCGACAAAGAATTCCAAGTGTCTTCTGCGCTCTGTCAGTAAGATGGGGGAGCGGCCCTCGTCTAAAGCCTGAAGCATGTCACCAAGGATCAACTGGTTCCTCGGCTCATCATCAATGAGCGCAGAATAGATTTCGTGGATAGACGGCCCTCCATCTTTGTCAGAAATGGCGAATGCCGTATTCCGGCAGAGAAGACGGTGCATTACTGTTCTCTCGTGTCCCGCGTCCTTTTGACCAATGACATGTCGTACCGGTCCGCATTGCATGAGGATGATTGGTTGCTGCCCATCGCGTCGGTATGGTGTAGCCGTAAGCCCAACCACGTACCGAGCTTTTACTTGCCGCAACACCTGTTCGAAGGTGACAGCGGGAAGGTGATGACATTCGTCCACTATCACTTGGCCATACCCGGCCACGAGATCCTCCACCCGGCCTTTCCTTATGAGACTCGGGAACATGGCTATGTCAATGAAGCCGGTTTGCTTAGTCTTGCCGCCGCCAATCTGACCTATTGACTCCTCGGGTACATCCAAAAAGTTAGCCAGTTGCGCACGCCATTGCTCCATAAGAGGCCGCCGGTGCACCAAGACTAAGGAGTTGACTCCTCGTGACGCGATCAAAGAGATGCCGACGACTGTCTTGCCATAGCCCGATGGCGCCACCAGAACGCCGTCGTTGTGGTGCATCAGCTGGGAAGCGGACGTTTGCTGCTCTGGTTTAAGTTGTCCCCGAAAACTGACACTGATCTTTGTCCCCTGGAAACATTCATTCCCTATATCAAGTTCAATGCCTGCCCTTCCCAGCATTTCCTGAAGTTCCTCCGAACAACCACGGGGAATAGCCAAGTGCTTGGAGAACTCCTCGGCACAACAGATAACTCTCGGTGTCAGAGCAGTGGAAAGACGCAGGCTCTGCCTCTTGTAGAACTCCGGATTCTGAAAAGCTGCCAGGCGCTTTATCCGGTTGAGCAGTTGTGAGGACAGCCCTTCTTTTTCGACGTAGATAAGGTTACTCTTCACCGCCTTGATTCTGCCCGGGACGGGGCCGGTGAGTGGTGGCCCCTGCTGAGACCTTGACGGCATCAGAACCCACGGTTGCTCTTCCTCGCTGGAAAGGCTGGCCCGTACACCTATTACCTGTCCTCTCCGGACCGCCTCTCGGACTATCCCTTCAAGAGCAGATGGTTCCATGCGCTCAAGCGAAGCCAGGAAAGCCCACTGGTCTTGGTGGGGTCTGAAGCTGTCGTCCAGGAAAAGAGTGTTGCCTCTTTCGACGGGCTCCTTTTGCAGCGGCAGGGCGATGAGGTTGCCAAAGCACTTACACACCGGGCTGTATCCAGTCTTCTGGCTCTTGCTGCTCCACCAGAGCCTGGCGAACACGTCCTCACGTCCACGAAACAGGGAATGAAAGAGGCGCACCTTGTTTGAAAGGGGCGAACAATTGCCGGATAGCGGCAGAGCAGGGACCGGTTCAGCATCGGCACGTAACGGGTCGAGACCCGGATCGGTAAGAGGCAGACTCAACTGACGAGCTTCCTGGGGACTTCTGGATGAACGGCGGCGCAGGCGGCGATTATCTACGCGCAGCCGGTCCCTCTCGGCCGTTACCTCGATTAGGTGCCGGCGCAAGACTTCCAGTTCTTCGGTCTCGGACACCGCCTCAGTCGCCTCCAATGTTCTCGGATTAGTGGATTTCGGACCAGATGTGGGACGGACGCTGTTCAAGGGCCACGCGCCTTGAGGATACACGTATGCGGCGAGAAGTTCAAGTTCACGGTTCGGTAACAGTTTCATTTGACGCAACACGGTTCAGTCTGTGCGTAGAGGGAGTTGGGTTGCAGGCCAGAAGAGAGGTAATTCTATGGTGGACTAAAAGCGACAGTTCCCGAACTACTTTTTGACAAGCGGAAGCTTGTCCCAGCATTGCAGCGGCTATTTGGTTCACGGTCGCAGGCGGCTGTGTAGCTTCGCTAGATAGCTGACGCGAAGCTTCCACAAAGGTTCAGGTACGTGTACACCTTCGGACGTGTTGTCGACTCGGTACCGCCGTGATCGCGGGCCGTTGGAAAAGAGCCTGGCCCTGGCCCGCTTCTTTGCCGCCGCTGTCACGCCGCACCGGGAACATCCGCCAAACGATGTGGCGCAGCCAAGCACGATAATCTGGCGCCTGAGGCCAAACGTTTCAGATCTGTGAGATGTCGCATTCGGCGATTTCACCCAGAAAGGGCGATGGGGCAGAGCTAAGAGACATCACCACCTCTGACTGCGCTCTCGTTATCGCTACGAAAAGGAGCCGACGCTCCTCCGGAACATTTGTGTAGGAATCCTTCCTTCTGTAAGGAAGCAAGCGCTCTTCGACGCGGGGGATGTAGACTGTTGGGAATTCGAGACCCTTGGCTTGGTGAATTGTCATCACCTTGACCTTATTTTGGGCATTCAACACTTCAGACTGCAACCGATTCCATTCCAAGACCAGCAGCCGCATGAGTTCTGGCAGGTCTCTGACGCCTGATCGAATTGCTGCTTCGACGACCTGGTTTGCGACCGACAATTGATTCTGGATATCCGTTCCCTCGGCTGCCGAGGACAGGCCAGATTCATCAAGCAGACGCTGGATGAAGACGCTGAGATCTTCATGGTTCAGCGCTTGTGCGAGTGCCAAGAAGCCTTCGACAGTCAAGGCTTGTATGCCCAGCTTAGAGTTGATTTCTTCAATAGGGCGTTGAATTCTTTGCTCGCTGTTCGGATGCCCCGCGGCAACCCTGACTGCCCCTTTTATCAAACGGGCAGGCGCGCTCTTTGCGATCGACGGATCGCCCACGTGAACGAACGGCACTCCAGCAGCAATGAGAGCTTCCTTCAAGGGATCAAGGAGCCAATTGACCCTCGCGAGAATGGCAAACTCCCTTGGCAATCGGTTGTCATTTTCAATGGTTGCTGCTATTCTCTCAGCGATGAAGGCGGCCTCTGCGTTTGCATTTCTGTCGGAGTGTAGGTGAACAGTCCCAGTCCTATCCATCACAGCAGACTTCAATTCCTTATCGTAGCGATCCGGATTGTTGCGAATAAGCATATTGGCCACGGTCACGATCGGCTCAGGTGACCTGTGGTTGAGGACTAAGAACGTAGTTTCAGCTTTGAAATGTTCCTCAAACTCCCTAATGGTTGCCAAACGGGCATCTCGCCATTCATATAGGACCTGATCCTCATCCGCCACCCCGAATATTACCGAACGCCCGGCGTTGAAGAGAGATTTCAGTAGCTCCAGCTGCAGAAGACTCGTGTCTTGAAGTTCATCAACGAAGACATATGGGTATATGTCGCTCAAATAGGCTTGGAGGTGGGGATTATTCTTCAATAACTTGAGCGGGATATCTATGAGGTCATCGAAGTCCATGATTGCGTTGGACCTCTTTAGCTCCGCATAGGTTTTCAGAATTTCATCGAACCTGCCGGCCGATCCCGCCAACTCTTCTAAGGTTGGTTTTTGCACACGTCCCCGAAAAGCCGAGATGCTGTAGTAGAGGCGAGCCGCATCTACTCCTCGAATGCCAAGATGCCGCAGCGCGTCATCCAGTACTTCGGATGCCTCAGACTCGTCGATCACCTCGAAAACACGGGAATATCCGATCAGATGCCCATGACTAGCTAGCAGATGCTGGCCGAACTGATGGAAGTTGCCAGCCCAAACCCGCCAATGGTCCTCAGTAGGAACAATGGGCTTGAGACGCGAGGATAACTCCTTTGCGGCCTCGGTCGTGAAAGTCAGGCAAAGAACCTTGAACGCCGATCCGCTCGACGCCCTCAGCTGATAGCCAATCCGATGGACGAGCAGGCGTGTCTTTCCGCTCCCAGGTCCAGCGATGACCAACCGGTTGTTGCCGAGCTCCTTTGCGATGGCTAGCTGCTCATCATTTAGCTGGCTGCGCAGAATCTCCATCTTCTACCGCAAGTTCCTTTCTGGCTATGTCGGTGATTGCCTTCAGCACCTCACCGAAGTACGTCGGTATCTTTGACGGGTCCTTTCCATCGTTCGTCACGATGCTAGCAACCTCATACGCGAGCTCTGGCTTGTTGCCATCGTTCTTGATAAGATCCATGATTTGTTGCTCCTTCGGTACAAGAGCATAGGATTTGTCGGAGGCTATGCGCTTTTTGATGTAGGACTCCAACCTCCCCTTCCCAAAGACTCGTGCGATTGCTTCCTCGTAGGGGGCTACGTGCCCCTCCGACATTACATAGGTCTCGAAGGTTCCCTTCGGAAGGAAATAGAGACCCGCACTGTGAAGATTCTTTCGATGCGTGTGTGTGCTCGCTGCTTGAACGTCCACATGGAGAAGTCCAATATCCCTGAGCATCGACGCCGTATCGACCGTCGCCTGATCGTTGTCGCAGAGAATCAGGTAGGGAATGTCAAGGGCAGAGGGTTGGAAGAGCCTGACAAACGGGCGGAAGTTTTGCCCAGCGACCTGAACGATTGATATCCCGGACCGGTCAAAGTTAATCTGAAGCGCCCTCGCGAAGATGGGAAGCGCCGCTAACTCCGTGACTCCCTCTACCAGGAGCACACACTTGGCAAAGAGAAACTCGCTGCCTGCGGTATGCACATGCCTGTGTAATTCCCTGAGCTCCTGAGGTGAGAAGTAACGGTCTGGGATAGATCGAGCGACTGTCTGTGAGCCTCGTCGTTTCAGCAGAACCACGTCTCCCAAGCTCACCACGTCGGTAACGTGGGTGGAGTGAGTCGTCAAAATCACTTGTTGAGGTTTGCTCCACAGGTGCCTAACGAGAGCACGGGTTGCATGAGGATGAAGATGACCTTCAGGCTCTTCCACCGCTATACGAGCGTTTAGATATCCAAGGGCCTCGATGTAGGCGAGCATCAGGGCGACAACGGCAACGCTTTGAGTACCGTCACCGTGGTCAAGGATGCCGACGCCTTCGAGGTCCCCGGGGTTTTTAACGAGAATCTGCATGGCTTGGAGGAGATCCCGTTGCTCTGCGGGGAAAGCTGAGAAGGTGAGCTGTCCAGGTTGGACTTCTGACCAGAGGACCGCTGCGAGGAACTCCGTGAATCGGGCCTGCGTTTGGGTGAACGCTGCTTCACCAAGCACGAGTCCAAGGATTTCAGAAGCTGCCTTTTCGGCGACCTCCTTGATCTTGTCCTTGCTCGCTGGCTGAAGCTGTAGGCCGCCAACCATTCTGCCCCAAGTCCCACCCCTGCCCACGATGTCGCGAGCGGCATTCCTGAGAGCCTGGACCACGAAGAATGAGAGCATTCTCCGTATCTGCGAGTTGAGAGCCCCCGCATCCTTCCCGTCGGACTTTACAAACCTGACGCGAGTTCGGAATGCACCCTCAGTAGCGTCGAAAGAATAGTCCAGTTTGAGTAGCAGCCGCTCGTGTCCATCAGCGGCTACGTCTATTCTCGGGTCTAGCTTGACACGCTCCTCGGTAGCAAAAACCTTGGAGTTCAGGGGGCAGATTTCGATAAGCGCTTCGATAGCGGTGTCCTCGGGCTTGAGACCGTGGGCCACGTCTGATTCCTCAAGAAAAGGAAATCGTCGCGTGGGGCTGAGTGCTGTTTCCAGAAGGTCAAGCAAGGAGGTCTTGCCCGCATTGCTTTCCCCGATCACAACAGAATGAGGTTTCAGCGGGACCTCGATATTTCGGAGCCGACGGTAGTTCTTGATAGACACTCGACTGATGTATAGCATGTGCACTTCACCTTCAGCAGGGTGACCACCCTTCAATAACTTGTAGCACCTGACTTTTCCAATCACACGTAGAACTTGAACTGAGGCAGGGGGTCCAGATTCGGAGGCATCTCGCGCATGATGTCCCCGACCAGTCGCGAAAAGCGGATAGTGATGGGCCAGAGCCCACCCAAGTGGGCCGAGTTCCAGTTCATCTTGGTGAGAATCAGCGTCTCGCGAACCAACTGCTGCCGAGGGGTGTCCTGGCCCACGTGGTCGGAAATGCGTACGGGCGACGGCACGTGTGTCCCATGGAATTCGCCCAACTCCGCGACGAATCCAGTGGTATAGAGAAAATCCAGATCGCCGACGCTAAAGCGTGTCCCACGTAGCGGAGGGTACTTGCTCGGAGGGATAAGGCGGGCCGTGCTTTGGCCCTCCATGGCTAGGAGGTCATACCGTCCGACCCGGTTTCGTAGGGTTGTCCGCATGCCGTCCCGTTCCGCAGGCCAGAACTGAGAGGTCTTGTAGACGACAACACGACGGGGCGTCTGCTTCATTTCTTGTTGATACCGTTCAAGCACCATCTCGATAAGGGTTCCAGCTTGTTGCTCTGTCAAATGGGGCGAACGACTCCCCTCTTTGTTCGGGTCCCATTCGAACTCATGGCCGCGGAGCACGAGCCCCTCCCCTTGTTCGTCGAAGGCTTGAACGATGCTAGTTTGCATAGTTGAGAACTTGGAGCCAAGAGGCCTATAAAAGCTGATGCCGACGTAGCATGTCCCCGGCTCCAGTCCTGTTGGCGCCCACGGGGTCCCCCCTCCCTTGAAGTACATGCCTGTGAAGAAATTCCAGGCGATCTTCGATGGCTGATCTCTATCTTTCCCTTCCATGGTGGGCTGCCTAAGAATCTGCGTGGGGATTCGGTACCGCATTGCGGCAGCTTTGAAAGCGCGCCGAAGGTCCCGATGGACTTGGCCCAGGGTATCATCCATATACTCAACCGACGCGTAGGCACTCAACAGATCGTCAGGCAGGCCAACAAGCACGTAGTCGGGCGGCTGGTCACCTTCGGCCAGGAGGCGGAGTTTCTCCTCTAGAAGGTGTAGGGTCAACTCAAAGCCGTCACGTGGCCCCCTGCGGTTGATGGCCTCCTCCAGTTCTGACTGGGTGATTTGCTGAACCCATCCAGAGTCGAGCGCAATGGCGGAGAAGAAACCTCGGTCAGGTTGGAACCCGGGAAACTCTGGATGCTTTTCATCACCAGGGACACCTTCGGAGTTCTTGACCAACCACTCCTGGGAGAGTTCGATGGTGCTTGAAGTCCCGATAACTCCGACCCGGACGCGAGACGGGTGCTTCCGCAGCTTGTAAGAACGCGGACCATAGCGTGCAATGCCAGCCTTCGGGTCGATGTGCAAGCCGTCTTCTCCGAACAAAAGGAGCGGCTCAGCAAAGTATTCGCATCGGATCGTTGGACGGCTACTTGTCTGTGTCGTCATCTTCCAGCTCCTCGGCGTCGTTCAGATCATCGACTCCCACGTCATCATCCACGACTGCGTCCATCTGGTTTAGCTCCGCCCAGGTAAACAGGTCGTCGATGTAATTCACATTCTTGAAAGGTACGGCGTACTCCTTGGGAATGCCCGGCCAGTCGATCAGCCCGGTGAGTATCTCCGTGGATATGACCATTCCCTGACCTGGACCGAATGGCAGGATAATCTTCGATCTCCCGTCTCGTAGGTAGTCACGCCAAAAATTGACCTCAGCGAGGAGATCGGCATTGAATCGACGGGACTTCTCCCGTGTGACTTGCCCTCCCACCTTGCGCGATGCAATGGGCGTGATGCCGTCTCTGGTAACCCGGAGCTCGGGGCGCATGCATAGGACCCAATCGACTCGTCCGATTCGGAGGAAACTGAGCGCCAGCGCGCGGTGATACCAATTCCTCCTTAGCTCTCCTGTCCGCTTGTTGCGCCGCCTCCAGACGACCCTGCGGCTTGCCGTTTTCTGGTTTAGTGGGCGGTACTGGACCTCCCGTTCCTGACCTTCCTTCAGCATGGGAAAGTAATATCGGTGATGTTCTCTATCGAGGGACAGCCCTAGGCGCCCTGTTAACTTGTTCAGACTACGATTCATGAGATCAGCGAGCCATCGAGAACGATCTGGGTCGCCAGCCCACTCGACAAGATCGAATCGTTCCGCTGAACGGCCGGGAACCAGGGCGGCAAAAGGATTACCGACAGCGTTCAGGTCTTGAAACGCGAACAGCATGCCTGAGCGGAGGATGAACGGCGCCATCTCGCCGTAACGCAGCCGACCAAGCTGTTCGCTGACTAATCTCTCGTTGGTCAGGCCGCAAGGGACGCCGTAGACCCATGCTGGCATGCGTTCAACAGGGAGCAAAGTACTAAAGACAGTGTCTCTTTGTTTCGGCAAAGTCTGAACCGCTTTGTCACCCCCCCTTAGGATCAATACCCGTTATCACGCAGGGTATGCGGTTCTTGCGGGCCCAAGCCGCGGCCGCGAGGCGGGTGGCGTTGCTGTCCACATCCACTTTCAACAGATCGCAGGCCAGCGTGAAACGCTGGGCCGCCTCCTCGAAAGACAGGGGGATAGACGTGATCTGGGACCCTTTAACAGCATTGCGGACCAGCACCTCTCCCGCCGCGTGGCTTTTGGCCTGTCCGGCTTGGTCATGGGTGTACGGAGTCCGGTGCAGATTGGTGGGGTCAACCCAGTCCATTTCCACAACTGTCAGGTATCGGACGCCAGCGCGAACCAGACCCAGGGCTGACCAAATGCCTAGTCCGCCTGCGCCCACTTGTACTACGCGCGCCTGCTCCAGAGCCTCCTGGTTGTGCCCCGGGCTCTTTAGTTGGCGATCCATCAGGTCAGGAGCCGATGGATGCTGAGGAGGGTCCGGGACCGCGAAGATCTCAGTTTGTTGAGAGCCAAGGGAGGGAAAGCCGGAATTCACCATCGCCAACCTCCTCGATAGCGCTTCCTTCAGGGCGGACGCGTACGAGGTCTTGTTCCACGGCATCGCCAAAGAACCTCATGTATCCGTCCCTGACCATGATCATGCCTACCAAACGTTTGGGATATGTGCGGAGCCACTCCTGATGCTGCTGGTGGTCTACTGGACTGGGGTGAGCGGAGCCGGGACCTGCCCCGGGATGGGAGTGGACCCACTGAGCCAGGAAAGATCCCGTCTCCTCCATGGCTATCAGGGCCCGGTGTATCTTCGGCGGAGCACCGCGGACGTGCCCGCTCCCGCAGTCCCCAGTGACGTCGAAAACGGCCGTCGCCTGTATGGACCCGTCTGCGAGCCGGCGGCCAGCGACGAAGGCCATCTTTTCAGCCGGGAACAGAATGTCGTGGCACTGGGCGAGGATCTCTGTCGGTATGGACAGGACGTCTTTATTGGAATCAGCGGCAATGGAAAGCAGTGCTGCCCCGGCTGCCTCTCCTATCACCGCACCAGCCCCATCCTGAACTGCAGTCCTGGCCTTGGCGGTCAAGTAGAGTAAGTTCAGCCTGCAATCGCAGGAGGTCAGAAGTTGTAGTAGCTGCGCCATCCGCTGTCTGGAGCGTGGTGAGCTTGCCTTGGAGCACATTTCTGTAGTCATCCCCAACAAAGGTGACAGGGTCTGCTGGTACGGGCCGGGGGCGCCGCGTGCCCTGTGCAATTCCAAAACGATATTGACCCAGTGCGGGATGGCCTCTTTCGTGTCCTCCAAGGTCTCGCCTGAGTGATTGCCGTCGGTCGCCCGCCTTAGCCACGCTCGGAACTCCTTTCGAATGTGGGCCTCCGTCTGTATTAAGACCCTCCTCGCCTCTGAATCGGTCTTGGACGGCACCCTGATGCGTCTGATCCATTTAGTCAGCATTTCTACCTCCGTGGTATAGCGTTAACGGACTCGCTGAGAACACGCTCAATGTATAGGATTGCCTCCTCCGCGTTCCGGGGGTGCTTACACCAGTTTACGCGGAACCAGTCGTCTCTGAACAGCATGAAACAGGGGCCTTTGGGGTGAAGGCGGACCTCCGGGGGAGGGTTCTCGATAAGAGATTCAACCGTCCGATTGTGGACCCGGATCAGCCCTGGCCACCAGCGCCATTTCTGCTGCGCGCGGTCGTGGATATAGTATCTCCCTCGATACAGCCATCCCCCATCGAGTTGCACTCTGTCCCACCCTTTCTCCTGCCATATGGGGAGGGAGGCTGGTTCTATCTGCATGTGGGTGGGCTGGATAATGCTCGGCCCGATGGTGATGGTTTTGGGACTGCGCCCGTCACCCGGCGAAATCCGAACAGAAGGGTAAGACGGGATAACACCTGGCACCGGGCCGCTGATGCGCACAGAAGAGGCTCCGTTGCCGTCCCCTGACGCTCCAGGGGTTACGTTTATCGGCTGGTGTCTCACACTCCCGCCTGTCGAGATGTTGGTAGCCAGTTGCCTCACCCCAGGACCGGCGGTACCGGGCCGCGACAAGGTGGCTGCCGTCCCTGCGGTTGCCGGGCGAGGCCGCGATATTTGAGCGACATCCGCGCCCTGCCTGCGACTTATCCTGACGGTCTGGGGCCCGCCAATCGGGCCTGCTTGACGCTGCCCAGTGGGCGCCAACGCAGTAAAGAAGCGTATTCCACCTGCTCCCTCTGACGTTCTGCCCTTCTCACGTTTGGGCTTACCCTTCCTGAGAGTAGCGACTAGGCGGTCCAGAAATCTCATGGGGGAATTCCTCTTTCAGGTGCGCCCGGGGAGTGCCCGGGGATGATGGCCTTTTCCTCGTCTTCCCAGGCCGGTTTTGACTCCCCGAAGCGCACCTTCGGCAGCCTAGCCTGCGGTAACGTCACGCGGGCTGGCGTATAGCTTTTGCCCTTCGCTGACGTTATCGTAGACACTTTCGGTGGGAGCAAACTCGGTACCGTCGGCCTTTAGCAGAGCCATGTTCTCCAAGTTAAGTTTCTTCAGGATGTCCATGGCTCGGGTGCCTGGGAGCAATTCCACGTTCTTGTATTCATGCGTCCCTTCCGCTCCCGGCACACCGATGCGAATGTGTTTGTTGACCTGGGTCTGTGTCTGCGTCACTGTCTCTTACCTCCTCTTGATTCAGTTATTCTAGTGCCGTGACCTCATGGGTAACCGTTCGTTACATATATCACCACCTTTGTTCTTGCCTACGACGATGGTACTCGGTCCAGGCGTAACTGTCATTCAAGTTTGTCTGAATAGAGGTGCGGGAAACTGCACTTTGTCCACCCGAGGCACCCTATCCCACTTGCCTGTTTCTGGCAGTCGCGGCCCACAGAATGAGAACCACCAGCACGGCAACGAGGATAACCCCGAATACAATGGCCGCCGGTATGAGGACACCTTTGTATGGACCCAAGGCTTTTCCCAAGCCCTCCAACGGCCCCTCAGACGGCTGCCCGGTCTTGGAGCCTTCCGCAGGCGTCGGCGTGACCTTAGAGCTTTCTCCAGGCACTGGCGTCGCCTGTACTCCGGAAAGTGACTGTCCCCCGGTTGTCGTCGGGGACTCATCCAATTGGTGTACGCTCTGCAGCAGGCTTTTGACGGCACTGGCGTCCCCAAAAGCCGATACCGTGCTCTGCGCCGGGTTCTGGGGCTGGATGCGCACCGTCTCCGGAGGCGGCGCTAGACGGACCGCGGGAATCTCCACCCTGGTCAACACCGGGACGCGTTTTATGAACACCACGAAGGCCTTCACCTGATCCTGGGCGAGTTCCTGGCTGGGCTTGGCGCTGGCCTGCATGTTTGCCAGGTCGTACGGGCCCTCGATCTTCAATACTGTCATCGCTCCGGACCGGACCTCCGCTCGAACTGTACTGGTCAAGGGAAGGCCATCGACAGCCGGCGTCTCCACCTCGGCCTGTTGCCCCTGCACCACCCCTTCCTTCCGAACGTCGTCGTCACCTATCCTCCCGTCCCCGTTGGAGTCCAGGGTCAGTGCAACCTGATACTGCTGGTCCTTGGCTGGCATGAACAACAGGACAGCCGAGCCCCGGACTGAGCCGGCTTCCAGGACCAGTGCCGAACCCTGGGCAGCAAAACCTAGCGCCGCGGGGTCAGCCAGGGTCTCTACAGAGGTGTGCTCGTATATTCCAGGACCTTTGGCTATCAAAGATCCACGCACCCGGAGGGTCTCCCGCTCCTGGTCGGAGTTCTTGAGCAACAACTTCACCACGTACGTACCCTGGGCAAACGGTACCTGAACCTCCCCAGCGACGGGCTGGCCTTGGGTCAGCGTGACCGGTGTGCTTCCCTTGCCGCTATCCACCGTCACCTCCAGGGATGCCTGGCCGCTGACCTGGGCTGTGATAGTCCCCGGGGTTAGACGCGCCCGCAGGAAGGTGCGAGGCGGAGCGTCGGCTGCCGAAGTCTTGTTGGACCACATTGCGTGGACGGCCACTATCAACAGCATGGCGATGACAAGGTTGGCAACCCAGCCCAGGTTGTTTCTGTTCCGCATGTGTCCCTCCTTTGTTGTCCTTTACTCTCTTGGCTTCTTGTTGACGGCATTACCGTCTTTCTCCAGAGTCCTTTCCCAAAGTTCCTGAATCCTCTTGAGCCACCGTATGATAGCTGGCGGTGGCGGACCGTCATGACCCAGAGCCTGTTTCATCTCCATTCCGGTCATGCTGACGATGAGGAAAGCCCGGGCCGAGTGAGCCATGCGATCGCCGCCGAAACACCATCCCCATTTCACCGGCTGCAACTCGGTATGGATACCGTTAGCGAATGGCATGAGCAAGTTTTCGCCGCCGCTGCCGATCACCGCAAGGGCTCTTGGAACCCCGGTTCCCCTCATGCCCGGCACGAGCGTGGGCATCTCGGTTACAACAGCCCCGACCACGTCTTGCAGCTGGCTGGCATCGTTCACCTCATATGCCGGAGTCATGGTCCAGGCACCCCCCCCGATGGCGCGCGGTAGCACAAACAGCTCGAACCCGGCGTACTTCCTGGTCAGCGCGTCGACGATGATCAGCGTGTTTGTCTGCAGTATCTCGTTCATGGCCGAGCGGGCTGTCTGGGGATCCTGCCCAGGTCTTATCGGATTGGTGACGTGGAATAGCATGTCGTATGGCCGCCACTGGCGTTCAAGCGCTCCGAAGAACTTTTCCAGGAGCGTCGGTTCCAATTTGGCAGGAGCAACTCCGTTTCCCTGAGGTCTATATGCACGGCGGACTGCCTCTTCTTTTCCCCCAACATTGGTCTGCAGGTCGTGCCAGCCATTGTGGTCAACCATGAATTCCTCCTCAGCGAACTCCTTCCCCGGAAAAGGCTAACTCGTCTTCACCTGCGGGCATGGCCTCGGCCTCCAGCGGCAACCCATCCTCTGGGCCTACCGTCACCGCATGCGCTGCGTCGAGGTCAGTAGTGGCCTCCCCGGCTGCCCCGTCATCCCCTTCGTCCACTTCCATATCCTGCACCAGCACCACCCACCGCGCCACATCCCCCACCGCATGGCCTCCCCCGGTTCCGACGGTCCGGCGCAGGGCCACGAAAGCCCATCGAAAGCATGTTTGGGATGTAAACCCCTTTCTCCCTTCTTTGCCTGCAGAGGGCATGCCCACAAACTGCAGAACCAAGCGAGCCTTTGGGAGGGCTTTGGTTTCCCAGGTAGAGAAATCTGCGCTGACGGCCTTCTCTTCTGCATCCCGGGCGGCGTCGGCGCCTGAGTTCATTGTGTGGCCTGACGCCACTGCCCTTAATCTTACTGGCGGCGGATCAAGGCATGCGGCCAGTTTTAGGCTTCTTTCCAATTCAGCCCGGGCGGCATATTCGTCCTCGCTCGGCACATTGAGATATATCTTCAAACGCTGCTCCTGCATAGCGTGGAGGAATCTAGCGAAGCCGCTCCAGATGACCTTGGAGATACTGCCAGCCGCGGTCAAGTAGAGGCAACTGCTGCCTGCAAGCCGTTCGTAGTCCCCTTGCTGTTTTCGGAGATCGGCCTGTCGTTTCTTCTCGTTGAGCCGTTTCAATAACGGCAGCAATCCCTTGATATAGCCAACAGCGCCCAGCATGGCACCCGCCACGACGACCTGCGCCCACAACCATATCCACCGCCAATTCCCCGGGATAGTTCTCCACATCCAGGTCTCTCCCCACCAGACGCCGAAGATGGCAGGGGGCACAAAGATGAGCAGCCAAACCAAAAGAAATATCTTCCAGACCATTATCCTGACCTCCTTCTGCCCACTGGTCCATTGGGTAGACGGGTACCCACTTAACGTCGCCTACGCCCATCTTCGTCCTTTGGTGGTTGCATGAATATCAAGTTTGTCGCATTTAATCCGCAGAAAACTGGAATGTTGGTACCAAAGCAGATGCTTGAGCGCGGCTTCGCCGCCATTGCCAGGAGACCTGGAGGGAGAATTCGTGACCACGATGATAGTGGGGTAAGATGGATAAAACGGACACCAAAGTCAGTTAGAATAGACGGACGGAGGTGTCAGAGTGAAAGGGATTCCGCAGGGAAGGTACACGAAGGAATTCCGCGAGGAAGCGGTGAAACTGGTAACGGAAGAGAAGCTATCATTACCGGAGGCCGCCCGGCGGCTGTCCTTGCCGGCATCGACGCTGGCGAACTGGGTGAAGGCCCATAAGGCTGGTAAGCTTGGAGACGTAGGCAAGACGTATCGGCCGTTGACCGAAGTCGAGATGGAACTGGCCAGAGTGAAGAAAGACCGAAGTTCTACAGTTGTGCCAAGATTTGAACGGAAAAATGAGGCATGGTCAGGGTCTTGGCGCCACACTTTCCACTCCGTTCCGAGAGTCTTCGATTGGCCGCACCGGCGGCGGG
>JACQTY010000063.1 GCA_016210545.1 Chloroflexota bacterium | reverse complement strand
TATTACGACTGCGTCCGCTGGGAAGTCAGAACTCTTCTATCATTACAGACAATACACGATGTCTCATGATTCTTCGCTCTCGCTCCTTCTGTATCCTGTGGTTTCTGAACAGGAGCGTTTGGCAAGCTTCAGACTCATCAACGCTTTAGTAGGTGGTATGAGCCACGGAATTGACCCTCGCACTCACCAGCGAGCAGAGCGCTTATACCAGGGCATCATTCGGCCCATATTGGAGGCGAACAAACCTTACGAATCGGAGAAGATTGCGCTTGAACTGGTTGATGTCGGCGCCGGTAGCGGGAGTCTTAGCGCTGCAATTTGCCACGAGATTCTAAATGAGGGTCTCAGTCCGAAGTTTCGATTGTGGTTTGTTGACCTGGAGCCTGCTAACCCCACCAGGTTCTTCCGAAACCGGAACATAAGAATCTTTGTTGATAACCTGACTTTTCTTGGAGACGACTACCGTGATTGGTTAAGCCGACCTAAACCGCTTCCCGATGCTAATTGTCTTCGCATAGCGCTGGTATCGAAACTGTTCAATAATCTTAGCCGTTTCTCAATACGGCATTTATCCGGTAAAGAGCTATCCCCGTTCCTTGAGAGGACGGAGGGATATCCGGACGGCGAAACATGCTTTCCATCAATCTGTTTAGCTCCAGGTGGAAAAGGTGAAAAGTCGCTGGTAATCTCTAATACCCGAGTTTCTCTTCAAGATGGCAAAACTTTTGTTCAGTTGTCTCTATCTACCTTCTATCAGGGCCTATATCTGCTATCGCGGCAGACTGATTTTGCCCAAATTTCCGCAGCAGGACTCTTTTTGCCTATCAGGTCCTTTGCTCCTGAATGTCTAATCACAAAGGCCGGTAAAAGTGTAATCTCCTGTTCGGCTGCCAACTGCGATTACATCATTGTTGAAGATGCCGACCTCAGGCCCAGGGATTTGGTTGACCACGCGTTCAACTTCTCCCTCGGCTCTCTAACGATTCGGGATATGACGAAAACGCTAAAGCTGAAAGGCAACTATATCTATGTAATTTGGCCAAAGAGAGAAATAGCCCCATTGCTTGCAGGTGAACAGATATGGTAAATGTGGGCTGGGCCGAACGTAAATCATCCGTTCTCTCTTCATCGAGCCTGGCTTGCTTAGCCAGTATTCCAGCGATAAACCTGACTGCTGGCTGCGCGCACGATTGTGTTTACTGTTATGCTCGTGGGTACAGTGGCTTTCCCGGTGAAGATAAGGTTGTTATCTACAATAACATCCTGGACAAGCTAAAAAACGAACTCCTGCGCAGAAAGAACAAACCTCAGGCAGTCTATTTCAGTCCGTCCAGTGATATCTTCCAACCTATTCCAGAAGTGCTTGAGCTTAGCCATTCACTATTGGAGTTTTTACTTTCCAGGGATATCGGCATTGCTTTCCTGACTAAGGGACGGATACCGGAAAGAACTCTGAGGCTCCTGCTCAATCATGCTAATAAAGTGAAGGCACAGGTCGGTATCATTACTTACGATGATAATATCCGCCGTATATTCGAGCCGTATGCCGCAAGGATTGATATACGACTAAAACAGATGGCAACGCTGGCTGCCGGCGGCGTGGATGTTAAGGCGAGGGTGGTTCCTATTCTTCCCGGCCTCACTGATTCCTTTGATTCTATTGACCGCCTGGGTCGCGCCATTTTTCATACCGGCGTTAAGAAGGCGGCTATGAGTACGCTCTTTTTGAGGCCGGCCATCGAAGCATCTTTGCGACGCCGCATTTCGGACAAGAGCACTTTGGATAATCTATTAGATTTTTATAGAGATGCGAAGCGTATAGCGGTACATGCGGAGCATTCTTCTGTCATCCCGCTATCGCGACCAAAAAGAGAGGAGATATACTCTCGTTTCAGGCAAGCGGCCAGAAAATATGCCATGGACCTATCCATTTGCGGTTGTATGAACCCTGATATTGGCGGCACATGCAACATCACGGGTCAGTGGCCGACGAATGGAGTGCAGCCGAGTTTGTTTGTCTAGAGATTGATATACTATGAAAGAGATTAAAGCGCAAGAAATTCCTATCGAATTACTGTTAGAGCACCCCGAGAACAGTAATTCTATGAATGCGGCGACCGCTCAAAAGCTACGGCGGCACATCGAGCAGACGGAGAGATATGAGCCGTTGACGGTACGCCCGCATCCCTGCGAAGAAGGAAAGTTCCAGGTGATCAATGGACACAACCGTTTGCGAGTTCTTCGTGCGCTCAACTACCGGACAGCGTGCTGCGTTGTTTGGCATCTGGATGACAAGCAGACCAGGTTGTATCTGGCCACCCTCAATCGTCTATCCGGTAAGGACGTTCCTGAACGCCGGGCCGCTCTATTGGATAACCTGCTTCATGCCTTTGACATCGAAGAGTTGACCGCCTTGCTTCCGGATAATAGGAAACAGATAGAGCAACTTGAACGGCTTTCCCATTTTCAGATGGATGAGCTTTCTGCGCAAACAGCCCTGGAGCAAGAACTGAAAGTTCCCGTAATGCTCAATTTCATGTTGGATGAGTCAGATGCTAAGGAATTGAATCTGGCTTTAGACCTGGTCATCGATAGGGCCAAGGTGGACCTTCCACGCAGTCAAGCTCTGGTTCGACTTGCCCGCTTCTACCTTGACAATTTGTCCCTTACAGGAGCATAGGATGTCTGAGCGTATTTATGTGGAGAAACTGGCCTGGTTCAAACAGAACGAGAAGCCGGAAGCGGTGCTGGTGGTAGCCGATAACCAGGAGCTTATCAGGATTATTGTGGCCTGGACGAATCTTGAGGTAAAGCATGCCGATGGATTAACCGAGCTCAACAACGAATCTGAGGACGAAATCTGGGGATGGCTCTGGGAGAATACCAGGTTTAACCTGACAGACCTTAAGTCCAAGACCGGGGTTCCATACTCTGAATCAATCCTGGAAACCAGGATGAGACCACTTGTCGGCAACCGGATCTTGTACCCAGATGGCACGGTCAATTCCTTCGTGCAGCGATATCTCAGGGAGAAGGTGCTCAAGCTGTTTGAGAGGAAGCCGAAGAAATCTACTCAGAGAACGGGTTGAGAATCAGGCCATAAGGTCGCCAATCCAGTATCTGGATGGGAAGCTGCCACAAAACGAAATGCTGTTTTTGTTTAATAAAGAAAGGGCTTATTAAACTGGAGCTTAACAAGGGCGTTCGTTTTTTACTCTGAAAAGGTAAACTTCTGTTGTTCAAATAGTGCGCGAAATGTCCACTAAATGGAGCAAAGGAGATTTGAAAATTACTTGTTTGATTCTGCTATTTGGTTGTATAATATTAGCTTTCCCTGAAAGTAGGCCCTAGTCGCCTATATCCAATCCCCGCAGATGCTCTCTGAGCGCCGGCCCGTATTCCGGATGGTCAAGGGCCAGGGAAAAGGTCGCCTTGAGCCAGCCCAACGGCACACCGGTATCGTAGCGCGTGCCCTGGTACTCATAGCCGAAGATGGGCTGCTCCCTCAACAGGAGGCGCAGGCCGTCGGTGAGTTGAATCTCCCCGTTCTTGCCAGGGGTGGTGCGTTCCAGGGCGTCGAAGATCTTGGGCGACAGGATGTAGCGCCCCATGATGGCGAGCTGCGAAGGCGCCTCCTGCGGCGCCGGCTTTTCCACCAGGTCCTTCACCTGATACGTCCTATCCGATAGCTTCTCAGGGGATATTACGCCGTATCTCTGGGTGTCCTCAACGCTGACGCGCTCAATGGCCAGGACGCTTCCCTGACGCTCGCCGTAGACGTCAATCATCTGCTGCATCACGGAGGGTGAGCCGATGAAAACATCGTCGGGAAGGAAAAGGGCGAACGGCTCCTCTCCGACTATATGCCGGGCGGTGAGTACGGCGTGGCCCAGTCCCAGCGGCTCCTTCTGCCGGATATAGCAGACGTCTGCCCTGCCTCCCACCTGCTGGACTATTTTGAGCAACTCGTGCTGCCCGCGCTGTTCCAGGAAATGCTCCAGCGCCGGCGACCGGTCAAAATAGTCCTCAATGGCCTGCTTGTTCTGGGCGGTGACCAGGATGACCTGCTCGATGCCTGCCTGGAGGGCCTCCTCCACCGAGTACTCTATGATGGGCCGGTCCACCAGGGGCAGCATTTCCTTGGGCTGGGCCTTGGTGATGGGGAGGAAGCGCGTCCCCCAGCCCGCGGCGGTGATGACGGCTTTACGGATCTCACTCACGGTGTTCTAGTGGCTCTCCCTTCTTCAGGATGCCTTTTCTTCTGTCTGCCCATTGCGGGAGGCCAATAAGCCTGCCCTGAGCGCGGCGAACCGTGCGACGGGGCGTTCAACTTACAGCCGATGGATTTCACGCTGCCACCCTGGCCGGCTCCGGCTGTGTCTGCTTCAGCGCCTCCTGCAGTACCTGGTCTACGTGGTCCACGAGAACAAAGTTGATTTCCTGGCGGACGTCCTCCGGCACTTCTTGCAGGTCTTTCTCGTTCTCTTTGGGCAATATGACCTTGCGGATGCCGGCGCGGTGGGCAGCCAGAATCTTCTCTTTTATACCGCCGACGGGCATCACCTTGCCACGTAGGGTTACCTCACCGGTCATAGCCACTTGCTTGCTCACCGGACGTCGTGTCAGGGCGGAGACCAGGGCGGTAGCCATGGTTACACCGGCCGAAGGGCCATCCTTAGGGACGGCGCCGGCGGGCACGTGGATGTGAACGTCGTTTTTCTCGTAGAAAGTCTCCTCGGCGCCCAACTGGCTGGCCCGGGAGCGGGCATAGGTGACGGCGGCTTTTGCCGATTCCTGCATGACGTCGCCGAGCTTGCCGGTGAGGATCAGGTTACCTCTGCCCGGCACCAGGGAAGCCTCCACCAACAGAATATCGCCGCCCATAGAAGTCCAGGCCAGCCCTGTGGCCACCCCTATCTCGTCCTTACCATCGATGGCTTTCTCATAGTGGAAGACCTGGGGGCCGAGGAATTCATTGAGTCTGTCGGGGGTTATCTGGGCAACCTCCGTGCCACCCTGGGCGACCTTGCGGGCTGTCCTGCGGCAGATCGTGCCTATTTGCCTTTCCAGGTTGCGCACCCCAGCTTCACGGGTGTAGGCGCGGATTATGGTCAGGAGGGCGTCCGGAGTTATGTCCACGGCGCCCGGCTGCAAACCGTTCTCCTTGATCTGACGCGGTATGAGGAAGCGGACCGCGATGTTGATCTTTTCCTGGTCAGTGTAGCCGGGAAGCTCCAGTACCTCCATGCGGTCCCGGAGGGCGGGCAAGATGGGGTCCTCCAGGTTGGCGGTGGTGATAAACATAACCTGGGAGAGGTCGAAGGGGACATCCAGGTAGTGGTCGACGAAGCTGTGGTTCTGCTCCGGGTCAAGGACCTCCAGCAGGGCTGCGGAGGGGTCCCCGCGAAAGTCGGCGCCGACCTTGTCTATCTCGTCCAGCATAAAAACCGGGTTCTTGGACTCGGCGCGGCGGAGGGCCTGGATAATGCGGCCGGGCAGGGCGCCGAGATAGGTGCGGCGGTGGCCCCGGATATCGGCCTCGTCCCGAATGCCGCCCAGCGACATGCGAAAGAACTTTCTGCCCACGGCCCGGGCGATGGACTGGCCCATGGAGGTCTTGCCGGTCCCCGGCGGTCCCACGAAGCACAGAATCGGTCCCTTCTTCTCCGGGTTGAGCTTTCTGACGGCCAGGTACTCCAGGATGCGGTTCTTCACCTTATCCAGGTCGTAGTGGTCCTCGTCCAGGACCCTGGCCGCCTGCTCCACGTCCAGCTTGTCCTCGGTGCGTGTGCTCCACGGCAGGCTGGTTATCCAGTCCAGATAGGTGCGCGCCACCGAGTATTCGGCGGCCTGCGGCGGCATCTTCGTTAGCCGGTCTAGCTCCCTCTCCGCCTCCTTGCGGGCTTCGTCGGGCATTCCTGCCTTCTCGATCTTTTCTTTGAGCTCGTTTATCTCGACGGTGCGCTCATCCGTCTCGCCCAGTTCCTTCTGGATAGCCTTCATCTGCTCCCGCAGATAGAAGTCGCGCTGGGCCTTGGTCATCTCGTCTTTTACCTGGGACTGGATCTTGCTGCCCAGTTCCAGCACCTCCAGTTCCCGCCGGAGGAACGCGCTAACCTTTTGCACGCGTTCAAAAACGTCCAGGGTCTCCAGGATGCTCTGGGCCTCTTCCAGTTTCAAATTGATGTACGCGGCGACGAAGTCGGCCAGGCTGCCCGGATCGCTGATGTTCGTCGCGGCTATGGAGAGCTCGTTGGGGAGGTTGGGCGCCAGCTCGACTGCCTTCTGGAATTGGGAGGCCAGGTTGCGGGCCATGGCCTCCAGTTCAGTTGTTTTCTGGGCTTTTCCCTTTACGACTTCGACCTTTCCCTTAAAAAAGGGTTCCGTTTGGGTGACCTCTTTGAGGCGGATCCGTTCTTGCCCCTGGACGAAGGCCCGGATCGAGCCATCGGGGAGCTTGAGCATGCGGACTATGAGGCACACGGAACCTATCCTGTAGAGACTGTCCGGGGACAGCTTGTCTTCGCCGCCCGGTCGCTGGGCGAAGACCCCCACGAGCTTATCTTTGCCTACAGCTTCATCTATGAGCCGGATGACCCTGGTCTCTTCGCTGGCCAGCGGAATGACGATACCCGGGTATATTACGTGCTCGCCGCTGCCGAGAATCGGCAACTCCTTGGGGATGGGATGTTTGCCGCTCTGGCGCGCATCGTGTTCGTTTAAGAGCATCATGCAATGCCTCCGTCAAACGGCGCTGGGCCGCTTCTGCCTTCGCCGTAACACACGTACCTGTTTTTTGGCCTCGCGGTTTGCCTTGTCCAGGACTATCTCCAGGATGCCGTCCTCCGCTGTGGCCCGGGCGCTATCCGGGTCCACCGGGCAGGACAAGGGCACCAGTCTTTCGAAGTCTCCCCAGTAGATCTCCAGCCGCTGGCAATGGGCGCCTTCTATCTGAGTCTGACGCCTTCTTAATCCTTTTATGAGCAGGTTGTCCCCTTCAACTGTCAACTCGATGTCATCCTTGTGGACGCCGCACAGCTCTACCAGGATGGTGAAGCTGTCGTCGCTTTCGTAAACATCTATCGAGGGTTCCCAGTACAGCGGCGAGAATTGCCCTGAGGGTGGCTTGCGTTTGGAGTAATCATCGAGTAAGCGCTCCATCTCCCGGTGCCAGGCATCCATCGTGGTGAGCCAGTCTTTAGGAAACATGGTCTGTGCCTCCGTTCGGAATGCGCGCTGCCAAGTCTAGGATGAAAGAAGATGAGAGGAAAGCGACGTAAGAACTTGTGCGCCGACAGGCTGGATTTAGCCACAACTTTGCCAGTTTGCTCCGCGTATTTTAGCATAGTTGCGGGGGTTGGGAAAAGTAAGTTGTCAGCAGTCGGTGAGATGATCGCCTGCCACCCGTCCCTCTGGTGTATGACAAACGCAGGAGAGTGAAGGCGGGCCGAGGGTTTCGGAGTTCTTTGGCATTGTGGCCTTAATGTACTTCAACGATCACCTGCCGCCTCGTTTCCATGCTGAGTACGGCGAGTTCGAATAGGTTTACGCTATTGACACTCTGGACCCCTTGCGGGGCAGTCTACCTCGCCGAGCTCATATCATGGCGGTGGAGCGGGCGCTGACTCATCGCGCCGAACTTAGAGCCAATTGGAACAGAGCAAGAGAGCGACTGCCCTTAGAGCAGATGAAGCCGCTGGATTGAGAGGAGCAGGCCATGGACAAGTTAGGCCCTCGTATGGGTGTTAGAGCAGCAGTACCTCGGCAGGGGTTCAAGGTGTTGTTTACCTTTGACAATAGTGTGCAGAGGGAAATTGATCTTGAACCCTATTTGCATGGTCCTATTTTCGAACCCCTCCGAAGGGCTTTGCCTCAAATGTCATTCTGAGGAGTCTCGACGTGTCCCGATGTATCGGGAAGAATCTGGGCCCCGATGTATCGGGATTCATATCTGGCTGACCCTCCGCCCCAGACCCTTCGTCCCGATACATCGGGACTCAGGGTGACAGTGAGGGCACTTTTGGGGCAAGGCCCCTCCGAAGCGATCCCGGGAAGTTTCGCGCGATGAAGGTCGAAGGCGGCGCGATTGCCTGGGACAACGGCGCAGACATTGACCCGGATGTTCTTTGTTACGGCCTCAAGCCTGGCATGAAGAGACCGAGACTATCGAAGCGTGAATTCCACGGCCCCGGCTACCTGGCCGTCCCATCCCCGCCCTCGTTGGGCAGAACCGGCGTGCGGCACTGGCGTTCCAGCACGGCGATGGCGGCCACTCTATCGCCCTCATCCAGGTTCATTATCCGGGTACCCTGGGTGTGGCGGCTCGAGATGCGGAGCTCTTCCATGGACGTCCTCAACACGACGCCCTCCACGGATATGAGCAGGAGCTCCTGCGTGGGCTTCACCAGCCGCGAATCGGCGACATCCCCCGTCTTGTCGTTGATCTTGAACGTGAGCACGCCATGGGTGCCCCGGCCGTGGCGGGGGTACCGGGAGACATCGGTTAGCTTCCCATACCCGTTCTGCGAGATAGTGAGCAGATAGCCATTGGGAGATATTACGTCCATACTCACGACGGCATCCCCGGGGTCCAGGCGGACGGCCCTGACGCCGCCGCTGGCGCGGGAGGCCGAGCGGAGTTTGTCGACGGAGAACCGGACGGCCCGTCCGTTCCTGGTAACCAGGACCACGTCCTCTCCCTCCGCGGCCTGTCGCACCGATACCAGGTCATCCCCCTCTTCCAGGTCCATGGCGATCAGCCCGCTGCTGCGGATATTGGCAAACTCGTGCAGCGATGTCTTCTTTATCTCGCCGCGGCTGGTGGCCATTATCATGCTCAGGCCGGGGGTGGTGTCCGCGTCCACCATCTCCGTCACCTGTTCCTTGGGGTCCAGGGCCTCGATAAGGCCCATCAACGGGGTACCCCGCGCCGTGCGCGAGGCATCGGCCGGAAGGTTATACGTACGCCACTGGAATACCTTGCCCCGGTTGGTGAAGAAGAGCAGATTGTCATGGGTGTCGGCCACCAGGAGCAGCCTGGCGCTATCGGTCTCCTTGGCGCCCGTGCCCTGTATACCGCGGCCGCCCCGGTGCTGCAGGCGGAAGGTGTCGCAGGGTACCCGCTTTATGTAGCCCCGCTGGCTCAACGTAACCACCACATCCTGGTGCGGGATAAGGTCCGCGTCGCTGAAGACCGTTATCTCTCCTCCCTGGATGACGGTGCGGCGCGGGTCGGCGTATTTCTCTTTTAGCTTCTTTGTCTCTTCCTGGATAAGGTACATCACCTTGCGGGGGTTGGCCAGGAGGTCCTCCAGGTAGGCGATGGTCTTGAGGAGTTCGGCGTACTCCTCCTCTATCTTCTGGCGTTCCAATGCGGCCAGGCGTCGTAGCTGCATGTCCAGGATGGCCTGGGCCTGGACCTGAGACAGGGCGAAGGTGGACATGAGGCCCTCGCGGGCGGCCTCCGCGCTGGGCGACTGGCGGATAAGGGCGATGACGGCATCCAGGTTGTCCAGGGCCTTCTTCAAGCCCTCCAGGATGTGCGCCCGCGCCTGGGCCTGTCTCAGCTCATACTGGGTGCGGCGGACGATGACGTCGCGCCGGAACTCGATGAATAGCTGGAGAGCTTCCTTCAGGCTGATATTGGGCCGGGGCTGGCCGTCAACCAGGGCCAGGAAGTTAACCGAGAAAGCTGACTGCAAGGCCGTGTGCTTGAAGAGGTTGTTCAGCACCACCTCCGCCAGCACGTCCCGCTTTAGCTCGATAACGACCCTGATGCCCTCCCTGTCCGACTCATCGCGCAGCTCGGCAATACCCTCTATCTTCTTATCGCGGGCCAGGTCTGCGATCCTCTCCACCAGGGCTGCTTTGTTGACCTGGTAAGGCAGCTCGGTGATGATGATGTTCTGCCGTCCTCTGGCCGTGGTCTCTATCTTGTGTTTGGCCTGCAGGATGAAGCGTCCCTGTCCCTGGCCGTAGGCCTTGAGGACGCCCTCCTGGCCGATCAGGATACCGCCGGTGGGGAAGTCGGGGCCGGGGATGATCTTTACAATATCGTCCAGGGTAGCCTCGGGGTTGTCGATGAGGTAGTTGATGGCGTCGCAGACCTCGCCGAGATTATGGGGAGGTATGTTGGTGGCCATGCCCACCGCGATGCCCGTCGCCCCGTTTACCAGCAGGTTGGGAAGGCGGGCGGGGAGCACGGTAGGTTCTTCCAACGTGCCATCGAAGTTGGGCGTGAAATTGACTGTTTCCCGCTCGATGTCTACCAGCATTTCCTCGGCGATGGCCGCCAGGCGGGCCTCGGTGTAGCGCATGGCCGCTGGAGGGTCGTTGTCTATGCTGCCGAAGTTGCCCTGTCCGTCTACCAGGGGGTATCGCATGGAGAAGTCCTGGGCCAGGCGGACCATGGCCTCATATACCGGCGCGTCGCCGTGGGGGTGGTACTTGCCCATGACCTCGCCGACGATACGGGCGCATTTCTTATAAGCTGTGTTGGAGCGTATGCCCATCTGCTGCATGGAGTAAAGGATACGCCGCTGTACCGGCTTGAGGCCGTCCCGGATATCGGGCAGGGCCCTGGCCACGATGACGCTCATGGCATAGTCCAGGTAGGAGTTGCGCAGCTCTTCCTCTATCTTGATGGGCTTAATTGTGCCTACAACCATACTCGCTCCGCTCCAAGTCCTAAATTCTAAATACTAAATCCCAAACAAGCTCAAGACCACAAGTTTCGGGCTTCGCACTATTTCGGGGGCCGAATGTGCAGATAGACGCGCCAATACTAGTATATATCATGTCGCGGCGCAGGCAAAGGAGACCTTTCCTACGGGCGGGGCTCGCACCAGCCCTTGGTTTTGGGGCGATCGCCGGGGTCTCTTCCTTGACTACGAGTCCTCACCTACCCCGGGCCAGCCTGTCCACGGCAACAACTTTGTCCCTCTTTTTTGTTTTTCCTCAAAGCTGTGCTAAAATGAGAACTGGTATCGCCATCCTCTGTGCCCGGAAGGAGAATGCATTTGGCTACAGCAAAATCACCCGTCAAAGAAACCCTGACCGCCGACGAGGTATTTCAGGAGTTCTCCCGGCGGCAGAAGAGCCGCCACGAGTATGCCAAAGAGTGGAAGGAGCGCACCGGGCACAAGCTCCTCGGCTATTTCTGCACCTATGTGCCCGAGGAAATAGCCTACGCCGCCGGGGCCCTGCCCGTGCGCATCCTCGGCGGCCACGAGCCGGAGGACGTCAGCGCCCCGCATATTTACTCCATGTATTGCCCCTTCTGCCGGGACGTCCTCGCCCAGGGGCTAAAGGGCAAGTACAACTACCTGGACGGCATAACCATCGCCCAGTCCTGCCTGCACATTCGGCAGACCTTCTTTAGCTGGCAGATGCACCTGCCGATCTCTTTTTCGTACTATTTGCTTCACCCTATGAAAGTGCAAAGCCCGCGGGCAGTCCCGTATCTGGCCGGCGAACTGCTAAAGTTCAAGAAGGCCGTCGAGGACTGGACGGGCCGGCAAATCACCGACAAGGCCCTGGACGAGGCGATCAACGTGTACAATGATAACCGCCGCCTGCTAACGCAGGTCTATGAGGCCCGCAAGTCAGACCCCCCCGCCATCTCCGGGGTCGAGGCGATGGAGATGGTGCTGGCCAGCCAGTTGACCGACAAGGCGGAGGTCAACAATATGCTCCGCCAGGCCCTTGCCCGTCTGCCGCATCGGGCGAACCGCCCCGCCTCGGGGACACGGCTGATGATCGTGGGCAGCGAAGACGACGATACGGAATTCATAGATATGGTGGAGTCGTTGAATAGCAACATCGTCATCGATGACCATTGCACTGGCTCCCGCTACTTCTGGAAAGAGGTCGAACCGCAGCCGGACAGGCTTCTCGCCCTGGCCAAACGCTATATAGAGCGGGTCCCCTGCCCGAGCAAAGACTGGGAGAAAAGGAATCGCGCCGATCACGTTCTGCAACTGGCCAAGGATTACCGGGTGCAGGCAGTGCTGCTGACCCAGCAGAAATTCTGCGACCCGCACGAATGCGATACCCCGGCATTGAAGGCCTTACTGGAGTCCAACGGCATATCCACCCTATTCCTTGAGTTCGATATTCAGCAACCCGTCGGCCAGTTCCGCACCAGGGTGGAGGCGTTCCTGGAGACTATACGGGAGGGGGAGCTTTTCTGATGCCTGTTAGCGTTAAGATGTATCCGACCAAACGGTTGCAGTGCTGGAAGAAGGCCAAAGAACTTCGCGAGAAATACTACCGGGACTACGCTACCGCCAAAGAGCGGGGCGGTCTCCGCTGGGCCGGGGGCGCCTGGTCCTTCAGCGCCATCCCC
>JACQTY010000068.1 GCA_016210545.1 Chloroflexota bacterium | reverse complement strand
GTTTTCAATTTCGATATGTCTGACCCCGAAGATGGGTAGCATTCAGTTATTGCAATAGTGTATCCCCCCTTCAAAACCCTTGTGTCCAGCGCAAGATGTGGGACATGTTCAGTTTAGTAAAGGGGGCGTGGGGGATTTCCCCGCATACGTACACGCCGCGGCGGCCGGGGTACCCGTCCGAATCGGCTATAATGGGTTTACTATGCCCACTCTCTACCTCGTCGCCACCCCTATCGGCAACCTGGAGGATATCACCCTGCGGGCCATTCGCGTGTTAGGAGAGGTCAAGCTCATTGCCGCCGAGGACACCCGTCGCACCCGCATCCTCCTTGCCAGGTACGACATCAAGACCCAGCTCACCAGCTACTACGAACGCAACAAACGCTCCAAGATACCTTATCTGTTACAACGTCTCCAGGAGTATGACGTCGCCCTCGTCTCGGAGGCCGGTATGCCCGGGGTCAACGACCCGGGCTATGAGCTGGTGGCCGCGTGCGCGGAGCACGGCGTGCCTGTGGCGCCTATCCCCGGCCCCAGCGCCCCGGTAGCGGCGCTGGCCGTCTCGGGCCTGCCCACCGACCAGTTCTTGTATCTCGGCTTCCCACCCCGGCAGCCCGGCCCGCGTCGCCGCCTCTTGCAGTCGGTGGCGGCCTACCCCTTCACCCTGGTATTCCTGGAGGCCCCCCACCGTCTTCTCGCTTCCCTGGCCGATATGGAGCAATGCCTCGGCGACCGCAAAGTCGCCGTCTGCCGGGAGCTGACCAAGCTCCACGAGGAGGTCTTCCGGGGGACGTTGAGCCAGGCGCGCTCCCACTTCCAGCAGCCTAAAGGGGAGTTCACGCTGGTAGTGGCCGGTCGTGAGGAGCAACCCGCAGAGATGACAAGAGGCGTTGAGAACAGGCTGCGACAGCTCAAGGCCGAGGGTCTATCGGCGAAAGACGCGGTTGCCGAGGTGGCCAAGCAGACGGGGCTGAAGAAGAAGGAACTGTACCGGGAGTGGCTGAAACTGAAGTAGGTGTAGCGGAGGGACCCCCCAGCCCCTACTCCTGAATTCACCGTCAAACAGGCCCAACCGCAATGCCGGTCCAAAGGCGAGCCGTGCGTGTGACGTTGGCCCAATCGGGGGATAGAAGGTTCCCCTCCCGCCCCTGACCATTTGACCTCTGCCGCTTTTTGTGGTGCAATATCCCTATCAACAACCGGCCACGTGAAGGACTCGATGGAAGAGAACCTCCCTGTCCCAAAGAACCCGGGACCCCTGGCCAACCGAACAATAGAGGTCGCCAGGACATATCTGCACAGGGGAGGAACTGCCACCCACACTATATGGGTGAGCGTCGGACCCAGGCGCCCCTGGCTCAAAGTGCTCATGGCGCCCCTGTTGGTCGCCGCGACCCTGAGCATGGTCCTGCTCCTTACCCTGGTAATGGCGTTCGCTTTGCTGTCGGTGGCCCTCATCGGGAGTTTGTCGAAGCTGCGGCGAAGCAAGTCCGTTGGGTAACCCCTTGCCCCCCCCGCCGTGATACGGATTGCCCAGGGCCTTCGGCCACTCGCAACGACAGGATGTATTCGCTTTCAAATGAACCGTGGATATTGGGCGTGATTGCCCTCACTGCCATTTGGTTCGTCGCTCTACATTGGGTCGGCCATCCCGACCTAAGGGACTCGCAATGCACCCTCGGTCTGTTTGGGAAACCACATGCCCCGCTCCCTTGACAGCCTGCCGTCGCTCCTGTAATCTTCCCCCAAAGAGCCGCTGAACGACCATAGAGGAGGCCTGCATGTTACTGGACGGCATTAAGGTCATTGAGCTCGGGCAGTTTATCTTCGTCCCCTACTGCGCCACTCATCTCGCCGACTTCGGGGCAGAGATCATCAAAATAGAGAACCCGGCCGGCGGCGATCCGATGCGTTTCGTGCAACGCCAGAGCCATCTGCCCGACGTGGGTATCAACTACTACTTCGACCAGAACAACCGCGGCAAAAAGAGCCTGGCCCTGGACGTCAATCAGGCGAAGGGGCAGGAGATTGTCCGCAAACTCGTCCAGCGCGGCGACATCTTCATGACCAACTTCCAGGTGGAGACCCTGAAAAGGATGCGCTTGGACTACGAGACACTATCGAAGGTCAATCCACGGCTCATCTACGCCCTGGGCACCGGGTATGGCACAAGGGGGCCGGACCGCAATCGCGGCGGGTTCGACTTCGGCGTCTGGGCGCGCACCGGGCTCATGGCCAGCTTAGGCGAGCCGGGAACGCCGCAGGTGCAGTGCCAGCCTGGCTTCGGCGACCACGTAGCGGCGATGAACCTATTCGCCGCCATCGGCCTGGCCCTGTATCACCGGGAGCGCACCGGCGAGGGGCAGCTTGTCCACGTCTCCTTGTATGGGAGCTTGCTGGATGCCGGCTCCTCCAGTCTCCAGGCGGCCCTGGCCACCGATCATGAGGTGGCGCAGAAGGACCGCCTGGCCTCACCCAACCCCTTGTGCAACAGCTACGTGACCAAAGACGGCAAATGGCTGATGATATCGAGCAAACAGCCCGACCGCAACTGGCACGACTTCTGCGCCGCTCTCGGCCTGGAAACCCTGGAGAATGACCCGCGGTTCAAAGATACGGCCAGCCGGGCGAACCATTGCCGTGAACTCATATCCATCCTGGACTCTACATTCGCCAGGCTGACCATGTCCGATGTCGAGCAGCGTCTGAAGGGCCGCAACGTCCACTGGTCGCCCTCTCTCACGTATGGCCAGGTGGCCAAAGACCCGCAGGTATGGGAGAACAACTACGTGGCCGAGGTCACGCATCCCCAGTTCGGGCCTTTCAAGACCTGGACCAACTCCCTGGAGTTCAGCCGGACCCCGTTTCAGGTGAGAAGCGGCACTGCGGAACTGGGCCAACACAACGAAGAAATCCTCCTCGGTCTGGGCTACACATGGGAGGACATCGGACGTCTGAAGGACGGCAAGGTAATCGTGTAGCCGCGGGCGGCACAGGAATTCATCTGGAGCGCCGGGCGACGAGCCCGCCCCTCCTGTTGCGAGCGCAGCCTTCCAGGCCCCGGTCCGTCGGGACAACGCTGCGACGGGCTCTCCGAGTAACATCCCGATACATCGGGATGCCTCGCGATGGCTCCAAACTATTCTCGGAGCGACAGCCCTATCCTTTTGGCGCGCTGGCACGTTTCCTATCCGACATGCCCGGGGTGGCATGGGGCGCCGGCGCCAGCTCCACAACGCCGCAAAACGCCGGAGTTTTCCGGCGCGCCCTGATAGTTGCTTACCAGACCACTATTTTGTCCTCCAATTTGTAAGCTGAGGCGCGAGAAAGCAGACTGGACGGCGGCTTCCAAACCTGAGGCAAACTTGACATCGCCAACCCTCGCAGGTTACAATCCGTATTTGGAGTATTAACATTCTAAGCTGTCCCACACTACTGAAAGCAGGAGGCAACCGACTCAATAATGTATATCATGAACGGATTACATGCAAATACCAGCCGCTAAGATACACTTCCCTCCGGAAGACCGCAAGAAGATTCTTGCCTGGATCGACCAGATCCTGGAAAGCGGACAGCTTACCTTAGGTGGCTATGGCAAGAGACTGGAAGAGGCGTTCGCCTCTTATGTTGGCGTCAATCGTGCGATTGCCGTCAACAGTGGTACCAGCGCTTTGGAGATACCTCTCCGCTGCTTCGATGTCGAGAACTCTTCGGTCATAGTGCCTACCAACACCTTTTTTGCCACGCCAGCCGCGGTTATCCACGCGGGCGGCAAGGTGATTTTCGCCGATTGCACCGATAATCTCTGTCTCGACCCCTCCAGCGTCAAGCGGGCCATCAGGAGGGACACCAAAGGCGTTATTCTTGTCCACATAGGCGGCGCCGTGGCGCCGCAGACAAGAGAGGTCCGCCAGATATGTCAGGAGCACGGGCTTTTCCTGCTGGAGGACGCGGCCCACGCCCACGGCAGCACGCTGGAAGGCCAGAAAGCGGGTAGTTTCGGCGAGGCCGCCGCCTTCTCATTCTACCCGACCAAGGTGATAACGTCGGGCGAAGGCGGCATTATCACCACCAACGATGAGAAACTTTATCAGAGGGCGCTCGTCTTCCGCGACCAGGGGAAAGCCGGGTTCCTGGGCAATATCCACACCGAGATGGGCTATAACTGGCGTATGTCCGAGATTCATGCGGCCATCGGCGTGACCCAGTTCGAGCGCCTGGAGGAGTTCATCGTGGCGCGCCGGCGGGTTGCCAGCATCTACGACCGTCGGTTGCCCGAGATCCGTTCGGTCAGTCCGCTCCGCATACCTACCTACGTGAAGTCCAACTATTACAAGTATATTGCCTACTTGGACAAAGGGATCGACAGGGCCCAGTTGAAGAAGGAACTCAAAGAGAAGCACGGCGTCAGCCTCAGTGGAGAGGTATACGAGCTTCCCTGCCATTTGCAGCATGTCTTCAAAGAAATTGTCGGGGGCAAGGAAGGCGACTTCCCGGTCTCCGAGGACCTGGCCCGCCGCATGATCTGCCTGCCCACCTCAGCCGTCATGACGGACGCCGAGTCCAACTATGTTATCGATTCCATGAAACAGGTGTTGAAATGAATGTAGGCGTGATTGGGGGGTCCGGATACATAGGGTCCCACGTCGTGGATAAACTGCTGGCCCACGGCCACGAGGTCACGGTCTTCGATATGAAGAAACCGCATCGTTCTGATGTGGCGCATATTTACATTGACATCACCGATGTGCAAAAGGCCACCGTTGCCCTGACCGGCTACTATGACGCCGTCTTCATGCTGGCGGCCATGGCCGACGTTAACGATGTCTTCCGCAATCCCATAGAGGCCACCCAGATAAACGTTATGGGCGTGGCCACCGTACTGGAGGCGGCGCGCCGCAACAACATCAGCCGGGTGCTGCTGTCGAGCACGATCTGGGTCTACGGCCTGGCAGCCCCCCAATCTGTTGACGAGGAAACTCCCCTTCAGGTGGAAAAGACCGACCACGTTTACACGGCGTCCAAAGTTGCCGCGGAGATGTACTGCCATAGCTATTACAAGTTGTACAACCAGGGCTTCACTATTCTGCGCTACGGCATTCCCTACGGACCTCGAGCCCGGGGTGGGACCGTTCTGGCCACCTTTGTGCAACGGGCTTTCCGTGGCGAGCCCCTGACCATTTTCGGCGACGGCAACCAGTACCGCAACTTTATCTATGTGGAAGACCTGGCCGAGGGCAACGTGGCTGCCCTGCAAGACATAGCCCGAAACAAGGTCTACAATCTGGAGGGCATGAGGCCGGTGTCCGTCAGAGAAGTTGCCGAGGCCGTGAAGAAGTACGTTGGTAACGCAAAGATCGAATACAAGGAGGCCCGCCCCGGTGACCAGGCGGGAAAGATTGCCAACTCTGACCGGGCAAAGAGGGAACTGGGATGGGAGCCCAAGGTGGACTTCGAGGAAGGCGTCAGGAAATACGTTGAGTGGTACAAGCAGAACATTATTAGCAAGCCGAAGGCCTGAGACTCCGGGTGTTGTCGGGCACAAGGTTGTCCTGGTCATGCCCGCGTGGAACGAAGTGGAAAGTATCGGGCGGGTCCTGAGAGAGATCAGGAGCCAGTATCCGGATATAGACGTTCTCGTGGTAAACGATGGCTCGCATGACCGTACGCCTGTCATAGCCCGTGAGGAGGGGGCGCTGGTACTGAGCCACAATGGCAATCAGGGCTACACCGCGGCCATACAATCGGGCCGGTGCTTCGCCTGGAATAAGGGCTATGAAATAGTCCTCTTTGCCGATGCCGATGGTCAGCACCGGGCCGCCGATATCGGTCGTATACTGGACCCGCTGTTGAAACGCGAGGCCGACATTGTTAGAGGGTCCCGGGAACTTGGCCAGTATGCCTGGAAGGAGCCTTTTCACCTCCGTATCCCGCGCCTGATCTGCTCCATACTGGTCTCGCTTAAGGTTAGACGCTGGATAACCGACCCCACCTCCGGTTTCAAAGGGGAAGTCAGACAGGTTACCGAGTACTTCAAGGACGTGTACGACAAGTCGCCGAGACTCCACCTCACGAATACGAACGACATAGAGGAGTGTCTCCTGGCCTCCAAGAATCGGTTTCGCATCATGGAGATGCCGGTAATAATGCTCAGCCGGGAGGTCGGCGAGACCAAGTGCTACTCCCCCCGCCAGCTTTTGAAATTCCCGGCGGACCTCATCCGTACCTTCGCCAGGAACCTTTGGTGACACGAGGCCTGTACCTGATCAAGGGATTCCAACTCCAATGAAGTGCCGTCTGAAGATCGAGAAACAGCCCCTGGAATGCTATGAGTTCTCCCCGACATGGGCCACTCTGAAACGGTCCGCCCGCCAGCATGGATACACCGGCTTCTGGAACGTTCTCCTGTTCTCTTTCTCAGCCGTGATGGACTACGTCTTGCTCGGCATCGCGCAGTACAGCCCGCTGAGCATGTCGCCGGGGGTGGTGGTGTGGTGCCACCGGCGCCGCGGCGTAAAAATAGGCGAAAACGTCCAGATCGGGCCCAATGTGGTCCCGGACTACGTCTTCCCCAACTTCGTCTCCATCGAGGATGGCGTCTCCATAGCGGGCTGGAACTACCTGTTGACCCACGTGACGCCGCTGAAGTACCATCAGCAGGATTTCGAGAGCTACGTGGCTCCCATAGTGATCAAGAAAAACGCCTGGATCGCCGTGGGCGCCAACATAATGCCCGGCGTTACGGTAGGAGAGGGCGCGGTCGTGGCTGCCAACTCTCTGGTGACCAGGGACGTACCGCCTCATACCATGGTGGGAGGCGTCCCCGCCAGAGTCATTAAACGTCTATCCGCATTCAATGAGACCGAGGAGGCTAAACCCTGAATGTTGCTTGAAGGAAAGACCGCCGTGATAACTGGCAGCTCCCGGGGGATAGGCCGTGCCATTTCTCTGGGCTTCGCCCGGGAGGGCGCCAGCATCGTGGTGAACTACCTCAAAGAGCGAGAGAAGGCCGAGGCTGTCGTTAAGGAGATCGAGGGCCTGGGGAGAAAGGCATGCGCCATCCAGGCCGATGTTTCTAACTACGAGCAGGCTGAGGGGCTGCTCAAAGGGGCGGTGGACCGATTTGGCCAGGTGGATATCCTGGTGAACAACGCCGGCCTGAACTGGGACGCCACTCTGGGCAAGATGACCGTTGAGATGTGGCAGAAGGTGCTGGATGTCAACCTGACCGGGGTCTTTAATTGCACGCGCGCCGTGATAGGACACATGCAGGGCCGGGGCAGCGGCAAGATCATCAATATCTCGTCGGTGGTGGGACAGATAGGTGTCATCGGCACTGCCAACTATGCGGCTGCCAAAGCAGGGATTTTCGGTTTCACCAAAGCACTGGCCAAGGAGCAGGCCCGAAAGGGCATCAATGTAAATGCTCTGGCCCTGGGCTATTTTGAGACGGGCATACTTCTGCGGCTGACTCCCCAGGTGCAGCAGAACATATTGCAGCAGATTCCGATGGGACGTTTTGGCAAAGAGGAAGAGGTGGCCCAGGCGGCGCTCTTCCTGGCCTCCGGCGCTTCCAACTACATTACCGGTCAAATTATCCACGTAAACGGCGGCTTCTACATGTAGGCGCGTCGCTCAGCGCGCGTCTTGGAGCGGCAATTCATGAATTGCCGCTACGGTGAAATCCCCCCGTCCCCCCTTTGATAAAGGGAGCAGAGAAGTCCCGAAAACCCTCGTCGCCCGGGACAGTGCAAGCCAGGCCCAATATGAACGTAAAAGAGTGGTGATGAATGGCTCGTCTTTGCGAGGAGCGGAGCGACGAAGCAATCTCAGCTTCTTCAGGCAAGGCCACACAGAAAGGCTGGAGATTGCTTCACTTCGCTCGCAAAGACGGATATGCCCCGCGAACACGATTCCTCCGGTCTTGGTATGCTTGTATTAGTCCGGGCAATCGGGAAGTAAGATGGTACATAGATGTTAAACGCTTTGTGTATAGACCTGGAATACTGGTTTTCTGCCGAGGAGGTCCGGGAGCGTGCTGGCGACGTGGCCGATGACCAGATCGTAGAATCTACTGCGCCCATTCTGGAGCTTCTCGACGCTTACAAGGTCAAGGCCACCTTCGCCGTCCTGGGCGCGGTGGGCGAAAAGCATCCCGAACTCGTCAAGGCCATACACAGCAAGGGTCACGAGATCGCCTCCCATGCCTACTCCCATACCCCGGTCTACGCCCTGGGGAAAGAGAAGTTCGAAGACGAGATCCGGAGGTCGGTCGACCAGCTAAGCTCCCTCACCGGCGGGAGGCCTATCGGGTTCAGAGCGCCGACGTGTTCCATCAACAACAGGGCCCTCTGGGCAATGGAGATACTGATCAAGTATGGCTTCAAATACGAGGCCAGCCTTTGCCCGGTGTGGACGCCCCAGTACGGGGTGCCGGGCGCTCCGCTGGGCCGCTATCATCCGTCTTTGACCGACCTGTCTAAAGAGGACAGCCGCACCGATATCCTGGAGCTGCCGCTGACCGTGATCAATCTGGGCGTCAAGTTCCCCGTGGCCGGCGGCTTTTGGCTGCGGGCAGCCCCTCTGTGGTTCTCCCGTTGGGCGCTGACGAGGGTGAACCGGACGCGGCCGGGCACGCTCTACATCCATCCCTGGGAGACGTTCCGACGAACACCTCGACTGGAGAACACATCTCTCCTCGACAGTTTTGTACTTTACTACGGCATCAACTCCACATTGAAGAAGTTCGAGGCTATGCTGAGGACGTTCCAGTTCGCCCCGATCCGACGGGTATTAGGTCTGTAGGGGCGCAGCATGCTGCGCCCCTACGATGTACGCGCAAAGGCATTTCCGGCGCCATCGCGCCCGCGAGGCCATGAATGAGAATCCTTCAGGTCACGCCGTTTTATCCGCCCAGTGTGGGCGGCATCGAGGTCCACGTGGAGACGCTGACTCGCAAGCTCGTCGAGGCCGGGCACCAGGTCACTGTATACACCTCCAACGTGCCGCCCTCCGCCAGGCGTGAGGGTGACCACGGTGTCCACGTCAACCGTTTCCGCTCCTGGTTCGGACCGCTTAACAACCAGTTCGTCCCCGGGCTGTTCCTGAGACTGCTCGGCAGGAACAGGTATGACGTAGTCCACGTTC
>JACQTY010000065.1 GCA_016210545.1 Chloroflexota bacterium | reverse complement strand
TCGGCACCAAAATAGATATGGGAAAGCCCCGGAGGAGGCCCAGGCGGCAGGCGCTCGCCTGGGCCTCCTGGTTTTCGGTGCGGCCGGGAAACAGGATCCCCCGGGCAAATGAAACGGGCCTGCCCTCTTTGGTAAAGGGGAACCCGGAGGATTCCACACCGGCATTGTGACAAGGATCGACTTTGGCGCGGCGGCTCGATAGCAGGGTGCGCCTTGCCTGTCGGAGGCTTTGCCTGGACCGGGCAAGCAATCCACTTCTGCGAGTCAAAGAGCGCCGCACCGTTCGCAGCGGCCGACTAATTCTGGGCCACCCGGAATATTTGGACAAAGCGGCGGCGCTGCTCCGGAGGGGTACTCACTGGATAGATGCCAACTTTCAGGGAGATGTTGCCCAGATGAGGCTCCCGGAAAGCCACCACGTCTGGCTGGCCGCTCGCGAGGCTCTTGTCGAAGGGACACCTGTGGAGCAGGCTGTCGTTGCCATGGAGGAGCCGACACACGTTGGCGCCCGCCACCCTCTCCACGCGCATGCCCACCAGTCGAGCAAACGCCTGGTTGGAACGAAGGACCCGCCGGTCCTCGTCTATGAGCGCCACTGCATCGGGTACGGCGTCAAATGTGGACTCCAGTTCCTGCTTGGCATTCTCCATGAGAGAAAGCAACTTAGCCCGCTGCAGAGGCACAGCGCAGATACTGGCGAAAGACTGCAGGAAATGTCTGTCCTCACTGAAAGCGTCCGGCTTCGTGGACAAAAAGGACAGTATGCCGACGACCTCGTCCTCCGCCCTGATGGCGATTCCCAGATAGGAGCGGACGCCGGCGGCAACCAGCGAACGGTCGAATTCGGCGACCTTCGATGCATCAGCCACGTACTGCGTGCGGCCGGTCCGAATTATGGCGTCGGCCAGGCCATCGGAGAGTGACGATGTCGGAAACGACTTCGTCCGCTGGAGGAAGGCTTCTAGCTGCTTCCCCAGCGCGCCATCGGGTCCCACCAGTGCGAGGCTGGCGTAGTCAGCTTCCACCTCCTGTTGGACTACCCCGAGCAGCTCCCGGCCCAATTCCAGGGGCCCTGGAGAACCATCGGCCAGAGTAAGCGCCAGGCTGAGGTCTGCCAGCCTCCGCCTATGGCGCTCCGTATCCTCGGCCAGCCTGTCCCGCTGGCTGAGGACTTTGAGATTCAGTTCGAGCGAGGACTTGACCTCTTGCTCTTTTTGGGCCACGGCCAGCCGTTGCTGCTGGAGCTGTCTCCTGTGGATTGCGATACCCAGGGCCGCGGCGTACAGGGCCAGGAGACCCGTCAGGCTGGCGCCGAATATGATGCGCTGTTGGCGGTCAATGGCCGCTCCGTAGGGAGCGTAGAACAGATATATCTCCGCAACGCCGGCTGGCCTGGAAACGTCCGCGGGCAAAGGCACATAGACCTCGATCACCGCGCCCAACGCAGATTCCGTTTCGCTTGTTGCCCGGTCGGGTTCAGATATCTCCCGCGAGATATTCCCTTCGAGCGCCTCCTGGAGATGATGGTTGTCAGGGAAAGACTTGCCAATCAGGGAGAAGTTGTCGGAATAGACCACAGTAGACTGTCTGTTCCATACCTTGACGCGGGCCAGAAACCCCGGGCTGGAGATGTCCTGGACAAAGTGATGAAAGGATTCCAGACGCTCGCCGCTCATGGGCGTGTCCAGATTGTCGGAGGCGAGGCGCCGAGACACGTGGAGAGCCATATTCCTGGCCTCGTCCGTGGCATAGTCCAGCATGCTCTCCCTCAACGGCAAAGCCGTGAGGTAAGAAAAAAGGAATGCCGCCCCCACCGCGGCCACGAGGCTGGCCACGGATAGTAACAGGAATCGATTGGCGGGCAAGCGAATTATTTTTCTCATATGCACAAGGTAAATAGTAAGCCTGCGTCAAACGCACGTCAATGGTGCTGGCACCCAACCCGGCGGAGGAAGGCAGGGCCATCCCGAGGGAATCCCTCACGCCCGCCTGCGCCGGGCGCCGCGAAGTATGAAAACAAACCTCACCCCCGTAGCCCCCTCTCCGGCTCGGAGAGGGGGCAGCGAAGCGGGGGAGAGGTTATTTTCGCGGGAATCGTTCATGCCCGGTTGCACAGGGCACGCGAAGCATGAAAATGGCGGCGGCGTCTCACGTAGGGGCGACCGGTCCGACTCGTACGGACTCCGTGCGCGGAGCGGTCGCCCAGGGCAGACACGGGGGTCTGCCCCTACAGCGGGGTCCGTCGGGGACGCTATTTTCTGGGGAATTGTACCTCTGATGGACGAACACACAAAAAACAAAGGCCCCGACATGTCGGGGCCTGCTTTCCGGCTGAAGCGCCAGACGCTCTTGTTGACTCGGCTTAGCCCTGGGGTACGGGCGGCGTGTTTGTCGCTGGACCGATGGAGCTGTACTTCTCGACTACCGCTTGCCTGGCCTGGGCCAGGGTCTTGCCCTGGGCCAGCATCTTCTTGGTCATCATGGCGATGTCTATGCACATGGCGCAGTCGGCCCCGTGACGGTCCCAGGCCACATTGGCGCCGGTCCCGCTGGATACGAAGCACTCGCGGTTGTTCCGATGGCCGCTGTGCAGCCCGCAGCCGCAATAGCAGGGTACATAGTTGAGGGTCTCCGGGTGCTGGGCGGCATAGGCGTAGGCTTCCTGGGTGGAGAACGGGGCCCGGGACAACCAGATTGGCAGCGACGCATATTGCGCCAGCGGCCCGCTATTTTGGGTCGCTCCCCCTGTCGGTGAGCCACCGCCTCCGGCAAAGCTGACAAGTGAGACAACCAGACCGATCACGCCGACGCCTATTGCGACAAAGAGCCACCATGGGTTCTTGCGGGCCTGCGGCCGCCCGGCCTTCTTGCCTTTGACGTCCTTCTTACCCACGAGAGCCTCCTTTGGTGCAAACAATCACAAAGACATTATACTATCTTTCCGCAAAACTGGCCAGTCCAATGGGAACGAACGGTGTGTCGCGCCCCGATGAATCGCTGTCCTTACTATATATAAGGTACTTGACAAATACCCGCCACTCAAGATATTATGTTTGCCATAATAACACCAGGGCGGAGTCTCTCCAGAGGAGGGCCTGCGGTGAGCATTTTCAAGGGCCTCTTGTTTTTGGCGCTGGGGCTGGCCCTCCTGGCGACCGCCTGCCGGCCGTCAGCGCCGGCCGACGTGCCCGTGCGCGCCATCGAGCCACCTGTGCCGGCGCAGGCGCCCACCCCGACTCCCACGCCGACGCCAACTCCAACCCCAACCCCAATCCCCGCCGCCACTCCAAAACCCCCTGTCAGGCCGGCGCCGACGGTGGCCTACATACAGCCACAGCCACAGAAGACGTATCCTCCCAACATGGACTTCTCAGTTCCGCCCCCACCCACACCACCTGCCAGGTGGCGCACGCCCCGATTGCCGCCCCCGAAGACCATGCAGGAAGGTCTGGACATGCTAAATCAGGACCGCAAAGAGCAGGGACTTCCACCGGGGGTCATCCAGAGGAGTGACGGGCCCACTACTATGGGAGCGCCAATCTCGATAGCCCGCAAGGTGATCAAATTGCCCGACGACGCCTACATCGGAGTCCGCATATTGAGCGCAATGTGCCGCGGGGAGCCTTGCTTGAAGGCGCCTTACTACAGCATAGTAAGGGGGAAATCAAGGATTGTATTCTCGGCGATAGACGGAGAGGTGTCCCAGGAGTTGATAGCCCAGGGAGAATCCGGCGCTTTTGACTTCCTAAAGGACTATCTGAAAAGAGAAGCCCCATCCACCGCCCCAGCTCCTGCTCCGCAAGTTCAACCGCCGGCGGCAACAGGCCCCGCTGGCAAAGGGGCAAGCACGGAAATTGGTGGAAAGAGCACCAGGCTACCCGATGATACCTACATAGATGCTTTCATAGTAAGCTATTATTGCTTCCGTACTTCCTGCCCCAAAGCGCCAATATATCGCGTGAAAAAGGGTGAGTCCTGGATCGAATTCTCCGCGGTGGATGGCGAGATTGTGGAGGAAAGGGTCGCTGAGGGAGATGCCCCCTCAATTCTTGACTCCTTGAAGAGTTTCCTGAATCTTAAGAGGAGAAGGCATACCTTGCCGAGGACCTGGATAAGCAGGACCCCCTAACCTCGGGATCGGACAACTTCGTCATGGCCTGGTGGCAGCGCAATTACTGGTTCCAATGGTACGCGGACCCGGGCATCGCCGCGGATGCGCAGGCAGCCGTCGCCAAATGGAAAGAGTTGATCCCCGGCTTGCCATGGTATCCAGACCCGATAGCCGATGAGGCTGGCTCCAATGTCAGGGTGTATTACCAGGCGTGCCCGGACGGTCTTGGCGCTCCTAGCTGTTACAAAGTCATAGATACCTTCAATCCTCCCACCGGAGAACAGGCGGCCTACGTAAATGGGGCTGCAATTTACATAGACCCCGACACAAACCTTCAATGGCTATCGTCCGCGAGAATGCTGGCGATAGCTCACGAATTGGGGCAGTTTTACGGTCTGCACGAGAGGAATCTCACAAGTCCGGCGAGTTGCAACCCCGACGAACTGACCATAATGGACATGCTTCAGGTCACTAACGGGCAGGGTTTCCCACTGCGACGCAATCGAAGGCCCTACCACCCTGGACAAATGGCGCGTCGACGCTTTCTGGAGCGGCGGCGCTCCGTTGCACGCTGACCTCCCCATCAGCGCCTGGGCCAATGGCCCCTTGGCCATCTACCGCTGGCACGACCTGGCCTGGGCCGAGTACTCCCACTACCTGGACTTCCAGTACCAGAACGCCAGCGGCCAGTGGGTCACATTTGTTTCCGCCCCCAATTACACGGCATACATCGGCGTGCACATGTACACGCAGGACCGGGCTATGGGCATAGCCATCGACCTTACAGCGCCCGAGTATTCTACTGTCCCCGCGGGCTGGCACCGCGCCTGCGCCTGGGCAGTGTTTGCCGCCTACGGTGTGTATGGCAATGGGCAGTGCTCCATGCCGGTGGAACTGGTCAGACCCTGATAAAATAGTGTAAGGGAGGCGCTGCGGTGAAAAACATCAGAAGGCTCTTGTGGTTGGCCCCGTTTGCAGCTTTCCTTGTGTTTGCCTGCCGGCCGGCGCCCCAGGATGGCGCCGGGCTGAAAGAGCCTGAACAGCCGGTGCCGGCGCAGGTGGCTACGCCTTTGCCAACGCCTACCCCCACGCCCACCCCTACTCCGACGCCTGCGCCAACGCCGCAGGCTACACCGCGTCCCGGCATGGTGATATTGACGCCGGTCCCGCTGCCCCCCGGTGTGGACATGTCGCCGCCAAGACCGCCGGCCCGCCCACCTGATTCGCCGCCGGTCAATGCAGTCACAACGGAACTGACCGGGCCGTCTACCAAGGGCGGCAAGGTCTATTTGGGAGGGGCGTTGCCTATCACGCTCCCTCCCGATGCCTACATAGACAAGATTGTGACGGAGGTATTGTGTGCCGCCGGAAAGGCGTGCCCGCCGACACCTTATTATTCGATAGTGCGGGGTAAGTCCCGCTTTGCGTTCTCTGCCGGAAATGGAGAAGTACTGAGTGAAGTGATAGCACAGGGGGAGCTTGGCGCTTTTGACTTCTTGGGCCTCAAGAGGAAGACGCCATCTCCCACTACCGCCCCGCCGACCACGGTTCCCCCTCCAGCAGTAGCAGGCCCAGCCAGCAAGGGGACCAATATAGAGATCGCGGGAAGGTCCGTTAAGCTCCCCGACGATGCCTACATAGATGCCTTCATAGTGAGCATCTACTGCCGGGCAGATTGCGCCAAGGCCCCTTTATACCGCATCGCAGTCAGCCAGTCCTGGGTTGAGTTCTCAGCCGTGGATGGAGAGGTATGGGCGGAGCGGGCGCCCCGGGAGTGGGTGCACCCCGATGGAGAGGCGGCAATACGATACTCCTTGGTAAGGTCGTTAGGTCTCAAGTACAGGAGTGTGAAGTGAGGCGCCTCTTCGTTCTGGCCCTGGCCGGGCTGGTGGCCGGCGTATTTCCCGCTCCCGCGCAAGCCGCGCCGGGCGTGCTTGATCACGTCGCCTTGGCGGCGTACGTGGAATACCTGCTACCGGGCGACGAATTTAAGTTCTGGGCTGGAGGCTTCGACACTGACGATGCTCCAATCTCCGGGTTGACATTCACCTGGAGCGTCGTAAATCAGGGCGGCACGATCATCGGCACGGGCACAGATGGGCCTTATTCTTACGCGAATTTCAAAGCCGGCGCCACTCTTGGCACGTTTTACAATACGGTCCAGGTTGTGGCAGCCCAGGGGACTACGACGAGGTCAGCTACAGCCACCGTGACCGTGGTGGCATACCCGCCATATGTATATGAGGCTGAAAACGGGAAATGTCAGCTAATAGACTCGCCAGGCACGGACAACTGTGTGGACTGGTCGTGGTCGGGCCTGGACCCGGCGCTACCGCCGCCATACCAACTGTACTGGGGTGCCTCAACCCCCCCGGACGTACCCATAAAGGCGGATATCGAGGCAGTGATTGGCAACTGGCAGGCTGCCATACCCTACCTGCCCTACCAGGAGTCGACTTCAGAACACCCGCCGAGGCTAATCTTCTACTATCAGACCGAAGTCTGTGGTCCTGATGCTCTTGGCTGCCATTCGGTAACCGCTACCAATACCACGTACGACGCTAACCAAAGAGCCTCTTACTGGAAAACCGCCACAATAGAGATAAATAGGGACAATGTGCCTTCACCCGGCGCTTTAGCCCGGGGCATCATAGCCCACGAGATAGGGCATCACTACGGGCTGGACGAACGCTATTTTGTCGCCCAGACTCCTTTTGGATTGCTGGGTGTATGCAACCAGTACGAAGGTACCGCGGTGAACCTTGTCGCAAGCGACGATCCGAACTGCCCTTTGCGTAATGGACCCACCGGGCTGGACAAGCAGCGTGTGGACATGTTCTGGCGGGGAGGCACCCCGCTGACTGGCGTGGAAACGCGCGGCGACCTGCCCATCCTGGCCAACGGCAACGGCCCCATCGCCACCTACCGCTGGCAGGACTTGGCCTGGGCGGAGATATCCCATCTCATAGTGTTCCAATACCTGGACGATGACGTGTGGACTGAGATCACCGAGACCAGTTCCCCCTATTGGGCAGGCGTTCACCTGTATACTGAGCCAAGAACGGTGACCATGGAAATTGACGTAAGAAATTATCCCAGTATTCCTGACACCAGCACACACCGCGCCTGCTCCTGGGCCTATTACGCGGCAGCCGGCTACCACTACGGCAGCGAAAATGGATGGGGCAACGACAAGTGCTCGGACCCGGTAATCCTCACCAGGCCTCCTCCGCCATAGGCGCCCTGCCAAACGGGCGTTAGCCGTCGTGACGGGGTTGCTTCCAACGGGCGTGGAGACTTATCCCCTACCCGCCCCGGAACATGCGACCGGCCCGCACCGGATGGTAGATGGCCATGTCCTGGTCAAGCTGGCCCCGCAGGTGCGTCCGGATGCCAAGTCGAAGAGCGGCCAGCCTCCCGGCATTGAGACTGTCTTGCCACTGGTAGAGGGACTCGATGGCGTCGTACAGGCAGCGGCGCAAAGCAACGTTCTCTTCGGCCAGGGAAGGATAGCCCGCGCCCAGGCATTCCCTAACGCTGTTAACCAGCTTCTCCCCCTCTGCAACCCCGGAGACCAGGTCGAGCGCGTCCGCGAGCAGGCGGCGCATCTCCCGGTTGGCTGGCGCCAGCAGGTCGGCCCTTTCCTCGGCCCGCTCCGCCAGGTTACCGAGGAGGCTGACGGCGGCGATGGCCTCGGAACGCAGGTACGACGTGGGCAATTCCTTAACCAGGCCCCGGTCTATCGTAGCGATTATCCTCTGTAGCAAGAGATTGAAAGGGACTACCCGCATCTCGACTCCTGCCCGGAGAAATTCCAAGTCCTAAGCGCCAAATACCAAACAATATCAAGATGCCCAAAACTCATGTACGCAAACCTGAGCGACAGCCTTGCACCGCAATTCACGCTTGAGAACCTCGCTCCTTCTTCACTGCCGCCTTTCCTTTCGTGCATTTGGATTTCGGCTTAGGATTTCCTATCGTATCCTCTGCGGTCTCTGCGACCTCAGCGGTGATTACGAGGCCCTACGCCTAAAAGCCTAGCGTCCTGGCCAGGATGTCCAGGTGGGACAGGGTATCGAACTCGAAGATGGCCAGACGGACGTCGTCCCGGCGGCCATCCATGTAGGCGCGAAGCCCGGCCGTCAGGATGGCTACCAGCTTCACGTAGCCGAAGACCTCCCACCACAGGACGGCTTCAGGGTCCACCGGGATGCCGCTCGTGGCCTGGTACGAGCGGAGGAACTCCTCCCTGTCCATAAGACCATTGACCTTGCCGGTATGGCCCTGGAAGCACTTCATGCACATCCAGCCCAGGTCGCTCATGGGGTCGCCCAGGGCCACCATCTCCCAATCCAGGAAGGCGGCGATGCGGCCATTCTTCGACCAGATGAAGTTCCCCAGGCGGTAATCGCCGTGGACTATCGTGGTCCGGCTGGCCGAAGGCACGCGGGCCTTCAGCCAGCCCATGGCCTCGGCGATGACAGGCTCGGCCAGGTACTCGTTTTCCCTTTGCACCGCCTCCCAGCGCCGGACCTCCCGCCAGGCGTAGTCCGTCGGAGAGACGGACCGGGGCAGGAAATCGACGCCGAGCGCCTTCCAGTCCACCGTATGCAGGGCAGCCAGCACCCGGACTATCTCCCTCGCCATAAGCTCCCGCTGCGCCGGATCGTTGTACGAGGTCCCCGCCGACTTCCAGGGCAACGGGATCTCGCCCTCCACCTTCTCCATGATAAAGAAAGGCGCCCCGAGGATGGAATCGTCCCTCTCCAGCCAGTAGGGCCGGGGCACGGGCACGTCCGTCCCATGGAGCGCCTTCAGGATGCGGAACTGGGGTCCCACGTCGTAGGGCGGCACGGGGCCGTGGAGCGGTTGAAGCCTCGCCACCAGCCCCTGGCGCCGCGGTTGCCCGCCCTCAGTCCACGAGACCTCGAAGATGTAGGTCTCGTACGACAGGCCCTCGGTGGCTTTAGTAAGCCCGGATATGGCTATGCCGTGGGCCCCGGGCATCCTGGCCCCCAGGTACGAGGCCAACTTGGCCTCAAAGGATGGTTGAGCTGCCACGCCGATGACGCCCCCCTAACCCCGGACAATCCGGAACGGAGAGGACTCTACCGCCGAGGCCGCAGAGAAAACCGAGAATGCACTGCGCGCTCCGCGGCTCTGCGGCGAGAGATCTTGCAAGTGAAGCGAAACAATCTCCCTTAGTTGCAGGAGATCGCTTCGCCGTCCCGACCCGCCGGGACTCCTCTGGTGACGCTCACCGGGGCAGTTTCCTCATTGCGCCGGGACAGCTTCGTGCGTGCCCCGGTCCATCGGGGTACGCGATAGGAGTCAGTTGTTCCGCTGCTTTATATAATGGCCTACCGAGTGGAAGCAACTCAACTAGAGCGCAACAATCCCGATGAATCGGATTCGCCTACGGCTCAGAATCGTACATGCCCCATGTCCCACCCGCAGGGAGGCCACGAAGTGTGAAAATGGTCCCGACCAGTCGGGATCACTCCGAACCCCGTATCAGGTACGGGGCAGGCTTTGATTCGGAATCCAGGTGGAGCGATGTGCCTGGATTCTCCCGACCTTTCGGGACCGGAATGACAAGAGTGTCTATTTTCGTAGTAATGACGTGGGCGCCACCCCTATTCGCCGCGGAAGATGGCTTCCCGCTTTTCCCTGAAGGCCCGCACCGACTCCTTGTGGTCCTCGGTGGTCAGGGCGATGCCCTGGGAGGTGCACAGCAGGTCCAGCGCCGCCGGCAGGTCCAGCTCCAGGCCGCGGTACAGGTTCATCTTCGACAGCTTCAAGGCGATCGGCGGGCCTTTGGCCAGCTCGCTGGCCCAGGCCATCGTCTCTTCTTCGAGTTTCTCCGCCGGCACCAGCTTGTTGAGGATGCCCAGGCGCTCGGCCTCTTCCGCCTTGACCTCGCGGGCGAAAAAGATCAGCTCTGCGGCCTTGGGCACACCGACTACCCGCGGCAACAGCCAGGTCGTTCCGCCAGCGGTGGTTATGGCCCGCCTCGTCCAGGCGGCGCAGAAACGGGCGTTGGGAGAACCGACGCGCATATCGCAGGCCAGGGCGAAATCGAAGCCCACGCCGAAGGCCGGCCCGTTGACCATGGCTATGGTGGGGATATCGAGGGCCTGCAAACCCATGATGAACGGCTGGATCTGCGACCGGTACAGGTTCAGGAACTGGTTCGGCTTCAGCCACTCCTCGCCTTTGATGAGGCTGTCCTTGTCTCCCTTGAAGTCGCCCCCGGCGCAGAAGCCGCGGCCGGCGCCGGTGAGCACAAAGACTCGCACCGAGCTGTCGTTCTTGACGTCCATCAGGCCCTGTAGCATCTCCCGGTGCACGACCGGGTTGACGGCGTTCAGGCGCTGGGGGCGGTTCAGGGTCATGGTGGCGATGCCCGCCTCCTTCTTCAGGATGATGGTAGTGAAGTCCAAGTTGTTGCCTCCTTGAAGATTATTGTTCTAGCGATGGCCTATTGTAGACCAGACAGGGCCGGGAGTAAAGGGGGCCTCGCCTCACTCGGAGAGGCGAAGGGCGCGGAGTAAGGGGTTGGAGAGTTTGTTGAGTTGGCAGAGTTCGTTGGGTCTGTTGAGTCTATTGGGTTCGTTTGAGTTGCGGGGGTCTTCTCCCTCTCCGCGTTCTCTGTCGAAGACCCTCGATCTGACGGAGCGGCCCCTGCGGTGCCAGTCCCGCAACCCAGCAAACTCAAGGAACCCAATACGCCTAACGCACCGTGGAAACCCTTGTCCGCCCCCCGCTTATCATCTATAATGGGCTTGCTTTCAATTGAAAACGGCAGTGGAGGAGGTATGTGGTATGCCCTATAAGACCGTCATCGTCGAGAAAGAGGGCAAGATCGGCCGCCTTACCCTCAACCGTCCCGATAAGCTCAACGCCATCAACGATACCATGCTCCGGGAGATCGAAGAGGGCCTGGAGGAGCTGCGCAAGGACGGGAACATCTGGCTCGTAATCATCAAAGGCGCCGGCAAGTCCTTCAGCGCCGGCCAGGACCTCTCCGGCGTGGATACCGCCGAGGTTATGCCCCCCGACCCGCACGCCAAGCCATACCTCAGCGAGATCTTCGAGGGGGCTGAGAAGCTGGGCGAGCGGCTGCGCCACCTCTACGCCTTCCCCCGCTTCACCATAGCCCAGGTGCACGGCTACTGCCTGGGCCTCGGCGCCACTATCGCCATGTGCTGCCGCGCCCTTGTCTGCACGGAGGACGCCGTCTTTGGAGACCCCTCCATCCGTATGGGCCTGGCCGTGCCCAACCCCCTGTGGACGTGGCGGGTGGGGCTCAAGAAGACAAAGGAACTCCTGCTCACCGGCCGTTACATCAATGGCAAGGAGGCCGAGCAGATCGGGCTGGCCATGGCCGCCGTCCCGGCCTTCAAGCTGGACGAGTTTGTGCGAGAAGAGGCCGAGGCCCAGCTCCGCTTCGGCGGCATCGGCGGCTACGATATGCAGAGCGCCTGGCGCGTCGCCCACGAGACCAACATGGACATCGCCGGGCTGGCCGCCGCCTGGCGTTTCTCCAGCTATCTCTACGGCCAGAGCAGCATCCAGAGGCCGGGGAGAAGCTACATCGACCGGGGAGGGGTAGACTTCACGAAAATCCGGCGGGAGAAGGGCCTCAAACCCGCCCTGGCAGCCCGCGACGAGCCCACGAAGAAGTACTTCCCTGCGCCGGCGGCGCCGAAAGCGAGTTAGGAGTAGGCTATGGGCTGGAAAAACATCAAGTACGAAGTAAAGGACAATATCGGCTGGATCACCCTGAACCGGCCGCAGAAGCTCAATGCCATCAACGACGCCATGTCCCGGGAGTTGGACGAGGTGCTGAACCAGGCGGAGATGGACCTGGAGGCCAAGGTGCTGGTCTTCAAAGGCGCCGGACGGGCCTTCAGCTCCGGCCAGGACATGAGCGGCGTAGGCACCTCGGAGTTCCTGCACCCCGACCCCTGGTCCCGGGTGACGTCCAAGGAACTCCTCGAGGGCGAACGCAGACGTCAGAGGCGGTGGGAATACATCTTCAACATGGCCAAGCCCACCATCGCCCAGGTGCACGGCTACTGCCTGGGGGCCGGCCTTAATCTGGCTATGGTGTGCGACATCACCATCGCCAGCGAGGACGCTACCTTTGGAGACCTGGTCACCCGCATGGGCATCCTGCCCACCATGCCCCTGTGGCCCTGGGTAGTCGGCATGAAGAAGACCCGGGAGATGCTTTTCACCGGCCGTTATTTTGGCGCTAAAGAGGCGGAGTCCATAGGCATGGTGAACAAGGTGGTGCCCGTCTCCAAATTGGACGAGGAGGTCCTGCGCTGGGCGCAGGGCATCGCCCGGCTCCACAGCGATGGCCTGGCCTACGCCAAAGACGCCATCAACGGAGTCATGGAGTGCCGCGGCGTCGGCGCCGCCTTCCGTTTCACCACGGATATCCAGATGGCGGGCTTGCAGAGGCCGGCCAAGGCCGAGGACCTGGCCTTCTACGAACTGAGAGACAAAAAGGGGTTGAGGGCCGCCCTGGAGGCCCGGGACGCCCCGTTCAAGAACTTCCCGTAGTGGGCCGCGCCATGTCCCGAGCATCGGGATCGAAGCACAGGCGCACCGTCGCCCTTCGACGACTTCAGGGAGGTGGCGATCATGTCGGGTGAGTCCAGAGAGGGGCCGAGCCCTCTTTGGCAGGGGTCTAATCCCGATGTATCGGGATTCCACCTTAAATAGCCCGAAGGGCTACCTTGAACCCCTTTTCAAGGGGGTTTGGGGGTCTTCTCAGGAAATGGCTCGCAGATAAGGTCCCCGAGCACCCCCTTTGGGGGCTGGGGGGAATTACCGAGATACAAGGAGGTTACCAATGCCCACCGGATTTGGTTGGGACTTCAGGACTCAGTACCAGAAGAACCAGTGGGAGGCCATCGAGTACCGGGGCCGCAAATACAAGGACGCCCTGTACGAGAAGCTGACCGATAACATAGCCCGCATCACCCTGAACCGGCCCGAGAGGCGCAACGCCTTCAGCGACGGCCTGTTCAACGACACGCTGGCCGGTTTCCACGAGGCCAACGACGACCCGGACGTGCGCGTGGTGATACTCCGCGGGGCCGGCACTAGCTTCGGCTCCGGCCACGAGCTTTCCTCGCCCACCCAGGAGGAGTCGCCGCCTATAAACCCGGCCCTCAACCCAACGGGCGTGGACTACTACGGCCTGGAGCGGCGCCGCTGCGGCAAGCACGAGGACGTCATGAACTTCCCCAAGATAGCTATCGCCCAGGTACACGGTTATTGCATCGGCGCCAGCGAGATCATTGCCCAGATGTGCGACTTCGTTATCGCCGCTGAGGATGCCCAGTTCGGCGTCCGCGGCTTCGGACGTTTCACCTTCGGCATCGCCAACTGGCCCGGCTTCTGGCCGGCCGAGTCCCAGAAGGCCTGGGGCGGACACCTCATGGGCGAGATCTCGGGCAAGGCGTCGGCGGAGCGGGGCCTCATCACCAAGGCCGTTCCCGGCGACCAGCTCGAGGCCGAGGTCATGAAGTGGGCCCAGATGATATGCAAGATGCCGCCCCAGGCGCTGTTCTTCTCCAAGGAGTGGCTCAACGGCATCACCGACATCACCGGCATGGGCACGGCCTGGCGGCAGCACTACGCCGAGCACTTGATGCTGCAGTACGTCCACTTCCGGCCCGAAGAGGTCAGTATGTACAAGGTGCGGCGCGATAAAGGACTGAAGGGGTTCATCACCCAGCGCGCGGTCGAGGCTACGCCGGGCAAAGAAAGCTAGAGGCCGGTTACTCTGTGCGAACGCGTACCTGGGCGGCCCCCCGATATATCGGGGGGCCGCCCAGATGTTTTCTTTCGAAAACAGACCATTCCCCTGGAGGCAGAGAGTTAGGCAGGTCCCACTTTGGGAAGGGACCGAGGGCTAGGTCACCAGGCGCTCTCCGTCAAAGGCGAGGGGTCTCAGAGCTCTCATCAAAGCTGTCACGATTCACGGATTACGGTCCCGCCGAAGGCCCCTTGCAAAAACGGACGCCCCGCATTAGAATAAGCCATACTTTTCCCAGCTTGGACATCGCCAGGGAGGAGACAGGCATGGCTAACAGCCCGTTGGAAGGGGTCCGGGTCGTCGAATGGGCCGTGTGGCAAAACGGCCCTGCGGCTGGCTATATGCTGGGCGACCTGGGGGCGGAGGTGATAAAGATCGAACACCCCCGCGAGAGCGATCCCGCCCGTGGAGTGGCCACGCTGTCGGGCGCCGATGCCTTTCTGCCCGGGAGGCGTTCCACGCCGTTCGAGAACGCCAATCGCAGCAAGAAGAGCATCACCCTGGACCTTCAGACCGAGAAGGGCCGCGAGGTAGTCCACCGCCTGGTAGAGAAGTCCGACATCTTCTTCACCAACTACCGCCCATTTGTGGCCCGCAAGCTGAAGCTTGATTACCCCGACCTGGTACAGGTGAACCCCAGGTTGATCTACGCCTACAACACCGGTTTTGGCCTCAAGGGTGAAGACAGCGAACTCCGGGCGTTCGACCAGTTGGCCCAGGCCCGCACCGGCTTGATGTGGGCTGCCGGGGACAGGGACTTCGAACAACCGGTGACTGTACAGGGGGCTCTGATGGACCAGATCGGGGCCACCATGCTCGCCTTTGCCCTGGTGACTGCGCTCCTGGTCCGCGAGCGACAGGGTATCAGCCAGTGTCTCGATGTTTCCCTCTACGGCAGTTCCCTCCACCTTCAGGCGCTGAATTTGAATGCCACCGTCTGGCAGGGACGGCCCATCCCCCGGCACTCCCGCGACCGCTGTCGCAACCCCCTGGACAACCACTACAAGTGCGCCGACGGACAGTGGTTGCGCTTCGCGGAGTCCCAGTCCGACAGGTTCTGGCCGGAGTTCGCCAACGCCCTGGCGGCCGAGGGGCTGGCGGGGGACCCGCGCTTTAACACCAATGAGGGCCGCCGCCAGAACTTCGCCGAGTTGATCCCGCTTCTGGACAGGATCTTTGCCGGGAAGCCCAGGGATGAATGGCTGAGGATTTTCAAGCAGAAGGGCTGCCAGTTTGCCCGCGGGCCGGTCCTCAAAGCCGAAGAGGTGGTGAACGATCCCCAGGCCCTGGTGAATGATTACATTGTCGAGTACGACCATCCGACGATGGGCAGGGTGAAAACCGTCGGGCTGCCCATGCACTTCGATAAGACACCGGCCAGGATCCAGAACGCGCCCCCGGAGTTTGGACAACATACCGAGGAGGTGCTGCTCGACGTAGCTGGCTATAGTTGGGAGGAGATCGCCCGGATGCGGGCAGAGGGGGTGCTGTAGGCCGGGGGGCAAATCCCAAACCCCAAGCTCCAATGGGTACCGCGACGGATACGGCCTTGAAACGGCCCCACATGCAACCCACCGTCATTCTGACGAAAGGCTGTCCCGTACCTGATACGGGAGCCAGAATCCAGGAGGCCCCCTTGAAGGGCAGCTATGTTCACATACTGGCAAGCAAACGGAACGGTACGCTGTACGTGGGCGTCACAAACGATTTGAGGAATGTGGCGATGTGGCGTCGGCGATAGGACGTGGGAAGTCCCGACAAGTGGGGAGCACAGGCCGTGGAAGATCAGGCTGATTGAAGAGACTAATCCCGATCGGAAGGACGTGTACGAGGATATCTCATAGGGCTGGATTCCAGCCTTCGCTGGAATGACGTGGCGGCAGGCTCCGGCCTAAAGGGATTCTCGCCTCGTTCGGTGAGCGTCCAACTTCAGATTAGAGTCCCGATTTCGCGCATTGTGAGCGCCAACGACAGTGTCCTTATGTATGAATTTCAAAAAAGGAGTGGACCTTGGTAGAAAAAGTAACCCAGCGGGCCCGCGAACCCGAACCTCAGGAGAACATCTATGAGTACCTTTTCGCCTGGCATAATCAGAAAGCCCGGAATATGCGGGAAGGCAAGGTTGTCATCCATGGCCGGGACCTGACCTGGGAGCAGGGGCGTCAGGCGTTGCTGAAATTCTACCTTACGCCGAAGGTGTGGAACCAGGTGGGCACGCCCGGCTGGTTCCTGTTCATCAATCGCATAATCCGTCAGTCAGGCAAGCACCGCCACCAGGGTGGGCTGGGGATCTATGTTCTGGAGGGCAAAGGGTACACCGTAGTGGACGGGGTTAAGTACGACTGGGAAAAGGACGATCTCATCCTTCTCCCGGTGAAGGACGGGGGCTGCGAACATCAGCACTTCAACACCGACCCCAACAAGCCATCGGAGTGGCTGGCGTTCATCTACGACCCGTTCCGGGATGCCACTGGCTGCGATATAGAGCAAAAAGAGGTCTCCCCCGACTACAAAGGGCCGGCCCAGCCAACCCAGATGCCCCACGTGGCGTGACGAGAGACAAGAGATCGTATCCCGTAGGGTGGGTGAAGCGAAGGAGCCTGTCTCACAAATCGATTCCTTGAATCAAAAGCGGATGCCACCCCAGATACGATTATCTGACGCTTGAGACAGCCTCCGAAGCGCAACCCACCATTGCTGGGATGGTGGGTTGCGCAGGGAATCCCCCTGCCCCCTTTAGTAAAGGGGGACGAAGGAGGATTCGGGACTGCACCCACCCTACGTAACCGTGGCCGAAGGCAGGTCGGGAGACCTGCCCTGCGAAGCTACGAGACTTCCCTTCACTTGCGGCGGTAGGCGGTCTGCCGGGGCGGGGGGCGCTCGCCGGGGCGTCGCCCCAGCCCGCCTGCCCGGTAATCGGATGCCATGATACTGATCACTCTACTGAGTTCAACGTCACCCAAACGCGAGGTCATCCGCCTTTCGCCCCGGGCATTCATCTCCTCTGTATTACGGGACGTGGTGAACACTGTGGCAAGCCGGGCGTTATAACGGTAGTTTATCAACTGGTCTAGCTTGGCCTGGGCCCAGGGGGTGCTCGTCTGCTCCCCAAAATCGTCCAGGATTAGCAGGGGGGCAGTCTTCACCTTCTCGAAAAGCTCGTCGTAGCTCACCGGACTCTGGGGGTTGAAGGTGGCCCGGAGGTGGTCCAGGAAATCGGGCACCGACACGAACACGACGGGCAGCCCCTGGGCGACACGGTAGTTCCCGATGGCCGCTGCCAGGTGCGTCTTGCCGCAACCAGTTTCCCCGCCCAATACCAGCCAACCCGAGGGCTTCTTAGCGAAGTTATCAGCCGCGCGGAAGGCCTCCTGCAAGTTCTCCCGCTGCTCGGTGCTCAAGTCGACGCGTTTCACATCGAACTTCTCGAAGGTCATGTGCTGTAGCAATTCCAGCCCGCTTTCGGCCTCCGGACTTGGCGGCGCCTTCTCCTCCAGCAACAACACACGGCTCAACTCCGCGTCCTCCAGACGGGTGCGCAGCCTTTCGTCCAGCCCCTCCAGCGGCGTCGAAGAGGTGAAGACCGTGGGCAGCCGTTCCAGAAAACGGCTGTTCACTATCTGGTAGAGCTTCTCCGCGGCCCAGGGGGTGGTGGCCTGGCTGCCCAGGTCATCCAGCACCAGCAAAGGAGACGATTTCACCTGCTGGAACAACTCGTCGTAGGAGACCTCGCTGTCGGGGCGGTAAGTAGAGCGCAGATGGTCAAGCAACTCCGGGACCAGGATGAACAGGGCCGGCTTGCCCCGGCCGAGACGGTAGTTGGCGATGGCCGCGGCCAGATGGGTCTTCCCGCAGCCGTGCGGACCGAGAAGGACGAGCCAGCCCTCCGGTTGCTCGGCAAATTTGCGTGACGTCTCCACGATCTTCTGGAACCGCTCCTGGCTGGCGGCGTCGGACCTGCGGCCGCGAGGAACAAGGTTGTCGAACGTAAAGCGGCTCAGCGGCCCCAGATTTGAATACCGTTCCAGGCGCGCCAGCCGCCCGGCCTCCAGGCGCGAGACTGTGCAGGAGCAGGGGATGAGCCGGGCAAAGTCCGGGTCGCCGGCTGGCGCGCCAGACCGGAAGAAGCCGGCGCCATGGCAGAACGGACAGGCTTCGGCAGGGGCTTCCACTGGCTCAGCGCTCGGCGATATTCCTTCGTTCCCCTTTGAAGAAGTCGTAGGGCTCTTTTTCAGCATGTCCCCCAGACGTTCCATCGCCTCTTCCCTCAATTGCCCAGCGTTCCAGGATACGCGAAATGTAGCTCCATCGGCGCTTGTTCTGGGCCACCGCCGCCTTGAAGGCATCCTCGATCCAGGACGCAGGGTAAAGCTTCTCGGCGTCCTTCAACTCCTCGGCGATCATGGGTGTGAGCAAGCCGATGTTGCTCTCGTACAGACTATATATGTTTCGCGGCGCCTGCTCGTCCGCTGGCAGCGGGGCAACCGGAGCGAACTCCCCCAGTGGCAATTGCCCCTTGACGATCTTCTCCACTGCCAGCCGGGATGTGTCGTCGTTCATGAAGTAAAGCACGTGCTCGCGCCCGGCCTTCCTTACCGCCAGACGGAGGAGCGTCCCCCGATGCGCGGCCTGGCCCAGGGCCTCGCGCAGTTTGTCCGCGCCGCCGGCCATCGTCACCAGGTCCCGGTAGGACTCCAGTTCCTCCTGCACCAGGAAGCGGGGATACCCCTTCTTGAGATAGATGCCCCTCAGGACGTACAGGGTTACCCGCAGCTCAGCCATATCCTCTATCCGGGGAAGCAGGGCAGTGAAAAAGGCATCGGGGATGGAGGTAAACCGCGACCCTGGCGGGAAACCACGAAAAACAGTGTCCATATCAATTGTGTCCTGGTTCAGATTGAGTATCCACACAGGCAAAGGGGGAACGCCCCTCTCCCCATTCGTTGCGCTCAGGGCAGGCTTAGTCCTCGCCCGCGCTGGGGAGAGAGGGGAAGCCCCAACTCGGCGTCGACCCCACGCTCCCCCATTTACATCGCCAGCAAAGGAGCGGAGTCAACCATGTTAGCTAAAGCTATTCGGCGCCAGATCCCAGTCCCGGAACTCCGCCGTCGAGGGTATGAAACGCAACGGCACATCCCCGGTGGGGCCGTTGCGGTGCTTGGCCACAATGACATCGGCGCGCCCCGCCGGGTAGGGGTCATCAGGGTGGTCCTTGAACCAGTCCTCCTCGGTCCTGTAATAGTAGTCCTCCCGGTGAATGAACATGACGATATCAGCATCCTGCTCGATGCTGCCGCTTTCTCGCAGGTCGGCAAGCTGGGGCCGGTGCGAGGCCCGCCATTCGACGGCCCGGCTGAGCTGGGATGCTGCCAGCACTGGAACGTGCAGCTCGCGGGCCAGCGCCTTAAGAGAGCGCGATATCTCGCTTATTTCCTGCACACGGTTATCGCCGCGGCCGGTACCCTGTATCAACTGTAAGTAGTCCACAATCACCAGGTCTATAGGGTGCTCGAAATGCAGCCGGCGCGCCTTGCTGCGCATCTCCACGGGCCGCAGCAGGGGGGAGTCATCGATAAAGATGTTAAGCTCGGAAAGCTCTCCCGTGGCGTTGACGATCCTCTCCTGCTCCAACTCGGTATGCTGGGCCAGACGGACCCTCTTCATGTCTATGCCGGTCTCGACGGCCAGGAAACGCTGGATCAACGCTTCCCTGGCCATTTCCAGGCTGAAGAGGGCAATCGTGGCCCCCTGCCCATCCAAACTGGCCCGGCCCCTCTTGCGGGCGGCGTTCAGGGCAATGCTGAGCGCGAGGCTGGTCTTGCCCATGCTGGGGCGCGCCCCCAGGATTATCAGGTCGGAGCGCTGCAGGCCGCCCAGGAATTCGTCCAGTTGAGCGAAGCCGGTCAGGAGCTGCTTCACCGGCTCCCCAGGCTCGGTCACTGTCTCCGGGGCCGACTCCTCCAGATAGTGGTCCAGCGCCTGACGGATGTGAATGAAGTCGCGGGGGCTTTGCCCGTGCCTGAGACGGAAGAGGATATCCTCGGCCTTGTTGAGGGCGTCGTCGACGTCGGGCGGGGACTCGTAACCGATGGCCGCGATCTGGCCTGCGGAGCTGATGAGCTGTCGCATTACCGAGAGACGGTAGACGATCTGGCCGTAGTGTTCGATGTGCAACGACGTCGGCACCGCGGAAAGGACGTGAATGAGGTATGCCGGCCCGCCCGCCGCATCGAGCTTCTCCTTGCGGGACAACTCCTGAGCGACGGTGACCTGGTTTATGGCCTCGTTGCGTTGGTACAGGGAAAGGCATGCCTCGTACAGCCAGGCATTCTTCTCCCGGAAGAAGTCCTGGGAACGAAGGAAGCTGGATACCTTGTAAATAGACTCCCCGTCCAGCAGCAAGGAACCGACGACTGCCTCTTCGGCGTCTACGTCGTGTGGAGGCAGTTTCTCTTCGGGCATACCTATTCCCCGGTTACATTCACCGTTATCTGGGGCGTCAAGTCCCTGGTAATGCGGACGGTCACCGGATAGGCCCCCACCGCTCGAATAGGCTCGGCCAGCTCTATTCTCCGCCTGTCCAGGTCATACCCCATTTGCTTGAGTTCTCGGGCTATTTGGGCCGTAGTCACCGAGCCGAAGAGTTTGCCCTCTGCACCGGCCTTCGCCTTGATGCTGACGCTCAGGCTCCGAAGTTTCTGGGCCAGCTCCGCCAGCTCGGCCTCGGTCTTGGCCTGCCGCCTGGCCTCGGCCTCCCTGATGGCCTCAGCCTCTTTCAAAGCCGCCGGGGTTGCCGGCGTAGCCAGCTTTCGTGGAAGTAGGAAATTTCGGGCGTAGCCCGGGGCTGCCTCTACTGCATCTCCGGCCTTCCCCAGGCCCGCCACTTCTTCCAACAGAACGACTTTCATTTCTTCTTAGTCCTCTTCCAATTTGTCGGCCGCGTCCATCTGGGCGCCGGCCCGGCGCGCCGTCCGCGCCCAGCTATCCAGTTCGGCCACGTGCTTCTGAGCCGCCACTCTTATGTTGGCCGGGGTAACCTCCATGTCCGCGGCGGCAAGCTCCCTGAGCACTGCCTGCGTGATCAGGTCCACCTGGTGACTGCCTACGGCATCGCCTGTCTTTACCAGTTGCCGGACCTGCGCCTCCACCTGGCCCCTGGCCCAGGGCGGGAGGTTTTTCCCCTTCACCGGAGGGGCGTCGAACTCAGAGCGCCTCGACGGGCCGCCCCCGAAACTGGATTGCGGAGCGCACGGCTTGCCGCATTTGGGGCAGGCCATGTAGTCGTTGGCTTTGGCCTGCGGCCGCGTCAGTTCAAACCCTTCTTCGCACTTGGAACAATGGTACTTAACAACTGGCATAAGGCTCCTTCTCGGTGGCCGTTGCTAACCCCCGTCCCCTTCCCAAGATGGGAAGTCCCGATGTATCGGGATTCCCGCATCGGGAAGGGGTTGGGGTTCGGTGTCAAATCGCGTCTATGCTTTCAGCCCTGCCTTGTAACCCTCGGCCATGGCGGTCTGAATGTCTCTAGGCTCTATCATATCACCAACCGCGACTGCGTTGGGCGATTCCTTCTTGATGGAGTCCAGCAACCCGGCATCGGGCTTGGAGCCGGCGGCGATGACCACGGTATCTGCGGCAATGGTCTGGCGCTTGCCGTCCTTGGTAAGCACCAGGCCCTCTCTGTTGATCTCATCGTAAGAGGCGACGCCTGGGATCAGGGCCGCTCCGCTCTTGCCGAGCCGCTCCAGGAGCAGCGTCCGCGCCGCGGGGCGTACCTTAGTGGCGAATTCGGCGCCTCGCCGGGCTACCGTCACCTTCTTGCCCTGGCCAACCAAGAACTCGGCGGTCTCGCAGCCCACCAGTTCCCCGCCCACGATCACCACAGTATTGCCCGTCTTGGCCTTGCCGGAGAGCACATCCACCGCCTGAACGACGGGCTTGCCATCCCGGACCGGAATGGGCGGCGAGAAGGGGGCCGCGCCTCCGGCTGCGATAACGACATCCGGCTTGAGCACTTTGACGACATCGGCGGTGGCTTTCTTGCCCAGTTCCACCTTGATGCCGTGCTTCTGCATCTGGGCGGTAAGGTGCTCGAGCAGGGGAACGATAGGCTCCTTGAACGGCGGGACAACGGCCTGGTTCAACTGACCGCCCAGCTTGTTCTCTTTCTCGTAGAGGGTGACCTTATGTCCGCGCAGGGCGGCCACCGTGGCCGCTTCCATGCCCGCCGGGCCTCCGCCGATGACCAGCACCTTCTTAGGCTGCGACGCCTTGCTGACGGCCATCTCTCTCTCGAAGCCCAGCGCCGGATTCACCACGCACTGCACCGACGTTTTCAGTCTGATGGACTCGTTGCAGTAGCCGCAGGCGATGCAGGGGACTACGTCCTCGGGGCGGCCTTCCGCATACTTGCGGGGCAGGTCGGGGTCCGCCAGCATTGAGCGGGCGATAGATATCATATCGGTCTTGCCCTCAGCGATGGCCTTCTCACCAATCTCGGGATCAACCCGCCCGGCGACCAGCACTGGTATCTTCACTACCTTCTTTATGGCCTCGGCTGAGGGCAGCATGTTTCCCTTGGGCACACCCATGGGGGGTACACGGCCGTAGGTCCCGCCGCCGAACGTGCTCGCATCTATGGCATGGGCCCCGGCGGCCTCCACCATCTGGGCCAGCACCTTGCCTTCGTCCTCGGTAACGCCGGCGGTCGGCCCGAACTCCCGCACATTGAAGCGCGGCCAGAATGGGAAATTCGCCCCCACAGCAGACTTGATTGCCTGGAGCACCTCTACCAGGAACCGGCCGCGGTTCTTGATGTC
>JACQTY010000069.1 GCA_016210545.1 Chloroflexota bacterium | reverse complement strand
TTGGTAGTCCAGACGGGGTGCGTCAGGGTTCCAACCTCACCCCCGGCCCGCTAGCGGGCCACCCCCTCTCCGATTCGGAGAGGGGGCCAGGGGGAGAGGTCGAAGCAAGCGCAACGACCTTAGTAGCACTCCGCTCACATTTTGAGATAATCTCTAAGGAAGGTAGTATGGCAGAAGAAAAAGAAGAAAAAAAGAGGCGGCCCAGGGGACGTCGCAAGGAACGGAAAGCGATTCCCCGCGGCCGAGTATACATCCAGTCCACCTTTAATAACACACTCATCACGCTGACCGATCCTGAGGGCAAGGTGATCTCGTGGGGGAGCTCCGGGACCGCTGGCTTTAAGGGGTCCCGAAAGGGCACTCCATATGCAGCCCAGATGGCGGCCGATGCGGCCTGTCGCAAAGCTATGGAGCACGGGCTCCGGCAGGTAGAGGTCTACATCAGGGGGCCGGGGAGCGGCCGGGAGGCGGCCATTCGTTCCCTTCAGGCAGCGGGTTTGACCGTTAGTGGTATTCGGGATATCACGCCCGTACCGCACAATGGCTGCCGGCCTCCAAAGAGAAGGAGGGTGTAGTCCTCTATGGCCCGATATACAGGTCCGTCGTGTCGCGTGTGCCGCCGTGCCGGTGAGAAGCTTTTCCTGAAGAATGGCAAGTGCTTCACTCCCAGGTGTCCCGTGGAGAAGCGGCATGTGCCGCCAGGTATGCACGCCCAGCGCCGGCGCCGGCTTTCCGAGAGAGGCGCACAACTGCTGGAGAAGCAGAAGGCCAGGTACCAGTATGGCGTCCTCGAGAGGCAGTTCCGCAGGTATTTTTCCGAAGCGGCCAGGCGTCCCGGGGTCACCAGCGAATACCTGCTGCAGCTACTAGAACGCCGGTTGGATAACGTGGTCTTTCGTCTGGGGTTCGGCGACTCCCGTCCGCAGGCAAGGCAAGTGGTCAACCATGGACACATCATGGTCAACGGCAGGAAGATGACGCTGCCCTCCTATGAAGTCAGGGCGGGCGATACCATAACGTGGAGACCGGGCAGCACCAAGACTGTGTATTACAAGAGACTGGCTGAGGCGCCTCCGTCCGAGTTGCCTCCCGCCTGGCTTAGCCTGGACAAGGAGAAGCTGGAGGCGAAGGTTGTAGCTTTGCCGGCCCGAGGAGACGTACAGGTACTGTTTAACGAAAGCGCTATAGTGGAGTACTATTCTCGGTAAGGAGTTGGGCATTTGTCTGCTGACACCGTTTTGAAAGTAGAATGCACAGAAAGCTCCGACACCTATGCGCGCTTCGTCGCTGAACCCCTGGAATCCGGAGAAGGGATTACTGTGGGCAACGCCTTGCGCCGCGTACTTCTCAACTCGTTGACCGGGGCTGCAGTGACGTGGATACGCATCGAGGGCGTGCAGCATGAGTTCTCGCCTATCCCTCACGTCAAGGAAGATACGATGGAATTGGTGATGAACGTGAAGGGGCTGCGGTTGCGTACCCTGTCGGGGAACGCTGGCAAGCTTAACCTGGGGGTCGAGGGGGAAGGCAAGGTCACCGCGGCAGACATCGCGCCGTCTAATGATTTCCAGGTAATCAACCCGGACCTGTATCTGGCGTCTCTTGATTCGTCTGAGGCGAAGTTGCAGGTGGAGCTCAACGTGGAACTTGGCAAAGGGTACATCCCGACCGGGCGTGTTGATGGTCAGCCTATAGGGGTTATTCCAATAGACGCGATTTTCTCGCCGGTGAGGAAGGTCAATTACTCGGTGGAACCAACGCATGTGGGGCAGGGAGGTGGGGTTGAGCGTCTCGTCCTGGAAGTATGGACGGATGGCACCATTTCCCCCTCTGAGGCGGTGGTCAAGAGTTCCCAGATACTGGTCTCTCACTTCTCGGAGTTTGCCAAACTGTCTAAGGTGGGGGAAGCTCAAGAGGAAAGGCCCGTGTTGCGGACCACTCTGCCCCCGGAGCAATACAACATGCCCCTGGAGAAACTCGAGTTCTCAGTCCGCACCTTTAATTGCCTGAAGCGGGGTGGCGTCAATACCCTGGGACAACTTCTCGAAAAGAGCGAGGAAGAGTTGATGGCGCTCCGTCACTTTGGAGAGAAATCCCGCCAGGAAGTGGAAGAGAAGCTGCAGCAGCTAGGATACGTGTTGCCGATAAAAGAGGCAAGGGAGGTCGCTGCGAGCGCTTCATCCGAGAGGGAAGAAACGGCTGAGACTGAGGCAACCGAGGAAGCGAAAGAAGGAAAGGGCTGAAACATGAGGCACGGGGTCGCCGGCCGTAAATTTGACAGGCCTACCAGCCATCGTCTCGCTATGTATCGCAACTTGGTCACCGATCTGCTGCGCTACGAGAAGGTTAAGACTACTGAGGCCAAGGCCAAGGAGGTCCGGGGCCTGGCGGAACGCATAGTCACGTTGGGCAAAGGGGGGACTCTTCAGGCCCGCCGCCTTGCGCTGGCGGTGGTGTACGATCGGGCTGTAGTCGACAAGGTCTTCAAGGAGCTTAGGGAGCGCTACGCAAGTCGTCCCGGAGGTTATACCCGGATTACCAAACTGGGGCCTCGTTCGGGAGACGCGGCGCCCATGGCGCTGTTGGAACTCGTAAAATAGATGCCCAAGATTGCCCTGGTCGTGGAATACGACGGCACCCGTTACCACGGCTTTCAGTACCAGGAGAACGCTAACACCGTTCAGGCGGAGCTGGAGAAAGCCATAAAGCGCCTGACCAACGAGTCAATCCGGGTGCTGGCGGCCAGCCGCACCGATGCCGGCGTCCATGCCAAAGGGCAGGTTGTTAGCTTTCGGACGCAGGCGCAACTCTCTGGCAAGGTCTGGGTCCAGGGGCTCGACTACTATTTGCCCGCCGACGTGGCTGTCAAAGAGGCTTGGCCGGTAAGCGATGGCTTCGATGTTCGCCGGGATGCCGTGCGTCGCGAGTACCGGTACAGCATTTTTAATAATCGAGTCAGGTCTCCATTCAGGGTCCAATATGCCCATTTCTTCCCTCAGCCGCTGGACATCGAGGCAATGGACCGGGCGAGCCGCCTACTTGAGGGCGAACATGATCTGGCCTCGTTCACGCCGATGCCGGTGAAGGCCGCCAGAGGGACGGTGCGAACGGTTTGCGAGGCTCGCGTCACCCGACAGGGGGACTTGGTCCATTTTTCTATGGCGGCGAATTCCTTTCTGCCTCATCAGATAAGGCATACTGTCGGCGCCCTGCTTCAGGTCGGAAGGGGCAGGCTGGGGGTGACGGATTTCGAGCAGATCGTGCAGGCCAGGCATCCTGGGCTTGCAGGCCCCGCGGCGCCGCCCCGGGGGCTGTGTCTAATGAAAGTGCAGTATCTGAAAGTTCTGGGGAATCAAGAAGATGAAAACATATAGTACCAAGGCCAGCGACATAAAACGCCAGTGGCACGTCATAGATGCCTCAGGGCAGGTGCTGGGGCGGATGGCAGTGCAGATAGCTAGACTTCTCCGGGGCAAGCACAAGCCCATCTTTACGCCCCATATGGACACGGGTGATTACGTGGTCGTGGTCAACGCATCCAAAGTCAGGGTTACCGGCTTGAAGGCCGAGCAGAAGACATACGTACATCATACCGGCTATCCCGGTGGATTAAGAAGCACCAACTGGGAGAAGCTAATCCAGGCTCATCCGGACCGGGTGATTCGCTGGGCTGTGGAAGGCATGCTACCGAAGAACACACTGGGCAAGGCCATGTTGAAGAAGCTCAAGGTTTATGATGGTCCGACGCATCCTCACGAGGCCCAGGTCGGCACGGTCAAGGCTGCCGAAGCGCCGGCCAAGGAAGGCGCCGAGTAGTCAGGTCCTGAGGCGCCGGGGACGAAAATGGAGGTCCGATTGGCAGAACAGTTCTATTACGCTGTAGGTAGACGTAAGACTTCGGTGGCCCGAGTCAGGTTAGTACCGGGGACAGGCAGGGTCGTCATCGATGGGAAGACCTTGGAGGAACGCTTTCCCCGGGTTGTCTATCAAAGGGCTGTCGTGACGCCCTTTCAAGTGGCCGGGCTTGACAACAAGTACGATGCCACGATCCATGTCATGGGTGGGGGGATGACCGGACAGGCCGGGGCTATACGACATGCCATAGCCCGTGCTCTCGTGGCTATGGATGAGAAGCTGAGGCCCTCGATGCGTAAGGCCGGGCTGCTCACCAGAGACCCCAGAGTAAAGGAAAGAAAAAAATACGGTTTGAAGCGGGCCAGGAAGGCGCCGCAGTACACCAAGCGGTAAGGAATCGAAGGGCCGCCCCGATACTCGGGGCGGCCCTTCCAGTTACGGTCGGTAGACGAATTCCTTGAGCGTCCAGCTGCTGCCAATATCGGGGCCATCGACAGATATGCCCGTGTTGCGTCAAATGAAACTGTTACCGAACCGGGATGCCTTGACAAGGATATGCGCCGCGATGTACCCTATCGTATCCAATTTATGGTGTTTTCATGACGGCGCTACGGCTCGGTTGACTCACCTGTATCACAGAATGGCTTGGATTTCTGCCTTCCGCTTCAGGTTACCAGAGATCACACAGGGAGGTAGCTATGATCACCAAATACCGTTGGTGGGGGGTTGGCCTTGTCGCGCTGGTATTGAGCGCCATGTTGTTAGCGGCCTGCGCCCCCAAGGCGACGCCGCCGCTCCGGGCGCCTGCACCTTCCTCCGTCCAGCCCACCGCTGCACCCCAGGCTGCACCCAAAGCCAGTCAGCAGCCCTCGGCGTGGGACCAGACCGTGGCGGCCGCGAGGAAAGAAGGCACGGTCACGGTGTATGGCTCTGCCTTTGTAGCCGACATTGCCCGGAGGGTCAGCCGCGACTTCGAGAAACAGTACGGCATACGGGTAGAGATGCTGGCCGGCAGCGGGAACCAGCTTCTGGAAAAGGTCAAGGTGGAACAGAAGATAGGGCAACCTATCGCCGACATTATGGGATCTTCCGGCGGCAGCGTCACCCAGCTTGTCCTGGAGGGGTTGACGGTCGGTACGGCCAAGGACCTGCCCGAGTTGCGCAACAAGGACAACTTTCTGGGTGATCCGATGTACTCTCCCGGCGGCGAATTGATCATCTTCGCCTGGGATGTAACCCCAAGTATCATCAATACCAATCTGATCAAACCGCAGGACGAACCTAAGTCGTGGTACGACTATCTGAATCCAAAGTGGAAGGGACACATCCTGTCGCCGGACCCCACAGCTACGGGGAGCACGGCTTTCTATTACACCTTGAGGTTTTTCAAGGTCACTGACCTGGACTACCTGCGGGGCATGGCCAAGCAGGAGATGGCGATGTGGAAGGGTAACAATAGGGAAGGGATAAGGATGGTAGCCCGGGGCGAGTACTGGATCTATCTGTTCGGGCCTATGGACGGCATCGCCCCCCTTGCCGCCGAAGGCGCTCCGATCAAGGGATTGGCCATGAAAGAAGGGGATGTCTTCAGCGGGCGTCTGGTAGCCCAGGTGAAGAACGCTCCTCATCCCAATGCGGCAAAGGTATTCTTGAACTGGCTTCTGACGCCTGAAGGTCAGGTGGCTTTCCATGAGGAAGCCAAGATAACGCCGTTCAGGAAGGGCATACCTGATTTCGCAATACCGCAGGCCAGGTTGCCCGGCGTCAAACCCATCGCGCGCACCTGGGCGTCTGAAGAATGGGCTGACAAGGACATGAAGGCGGGGACCTTGTTGCAGATTTTCGGCAGCAAATAGCGGAGTCCGATGGCGGCGCTCCAGCCGCAATCAGCGTTCCACTTACCTGGAGTCTTCCGCCGAGCCGCGGTCAGCCCGTCGGCTCGGCGGTGCTTTTGCCCCTTATTGCCGATACCACAGCTCCCGCAAGGGCGGCAACCGCGAGGGCGATAAGAGCAGTCTTGATCTGCACGGCGAAACCTGCCTCGGCTTTCCCCCCGGCTACAATGCTGCCCACCAATACCAGTCCCAGCGTTCCCCCCAGGCTCCTGAACATCCCGAGCGTCCCTGAAGCTGTCCCCAACTTGTCTTTGGGCAAGGAACTCAGCACGGAATTGATATTGGGTGATGCGAACAACCCGATGCCTACTCCGAGCAGGGATAGCCGCAGGAACAGGTTGGTGAGGCTGGCCTCCGGCCCCATGGCGGCCAGCAGGAGCAGGCTGGCGGTGACGAACGCCATGCCCAGGGCGCACAGCCAGCGGGGGCCTATCCTGTCGGAGAGCCAGCCGCTGAATGGCGAGAAGATGGCCATAGTGAGGAATTTGGCGAGGGTGATTACGCCGGCGATTGCTGCCGAACGGTTGAGTACCCATTGTACGTAGAAAGCGATCAGGACGGTGAGTCCCTGGTGCGCGGACATGTAGTGGAACACTGTGGCCAGGTTGCCGAGGGCGAACTGGCTGTTACTGCTGAATACTCTCAGGTCGAGCATGGGGCTGCGGGCCAAGCGCAGTTCCACGTATCCGAACAAGGCGAGAAAGGCTGCGCTGGATGCGAAGAACGAAAGCGTGGGCAGGGAAGCCCATCCCGACAACCTCCCGAAGCTGAGGGCCAGCATCAGCAGTCCCAGTCCGACTATGAAGCTCAACGAGCCGGGCAGGTCCGCAGGCCGTTTGCCGCCCACCGCTGAGCTGTCCCGGGGTATCCACCAATAGGAGAGCACCATCAGCGCCATGTAAAGAGGGAAGGCGAAGAAGAAGATGGACCGCCAGGTGCCCGTGAAAGTCACCAGCGAACCGCCTATCACCGGGCCGGTGGAAAGTCCGAGAAAGCTGACGGCCGTGTTGATGCCCAGCGCCTTGCCCCGTTCCTGGCTGGGGAATGTGTCCGAGATGAGGGCCCAGGCATTGGCGGCAATCAGGGCGGCGCCAGCCCCGGAGAATAACCTCAAGGCGATTAGCTGGTACGCGTTTTGGGCAAAGCCGGCAAGAAGCGCAGTTACGCCGGCGGCGAGAAGGCCAGCCAAATACAGCCTCTTTCGGCCCAGGACGTCGGAGAGCCGCCCAAGGGGGATGGAGAAGGCGGTTGTACCTATCAGAGAGGCGGTGGGCACCCACGTCACCAGGGCGGGGTCCTGTTTGAGCGCAGTGGCGATCTGGGGCACTACCAGGAATAGCATGGAGCTGTCCACGGGCATCAGAAAGGCCCCCAGGGATGCCGTTATCAAGATGGTCCACTTGGACAGAGACGGGGACTGGGGTTTCATGCTACCACCTCACCAATTGTCTGCCCTGCGAGGAAGGCATGTCGGCATTCTATTACAGGGGGACGCCATTGGCAAGGGGACTGTTTCGCCTGGGGTACTTTGCTGGTAGAATAGGTGGTAACTATGAGTGTTACCTCCATTGTTCTGGCCGGCGGCAGGAGCCTGCGACTCGGTAGGGACAAGGTACAGGAGAAGCTAGGTGTGGAGAGCCTGCTGCAACGCGTTTTGAGGCTACTCAATTCGCTGGGCGGCGATATCCTGGTGGTGACCAGCCAGGAACGGACTGAACCTCTTCCACTGGCCCCTGACGTGCCGGTGAAAGTACTGAGGGACATCTATCCAGGCAGGGGGGCGCTGGGTGGGCTGTACTCGGGGCTGGTGGCTTCAAACACCCAGTATAACCTGGTCGTGGGTTGTGACACGCCTTTTCTCAATCTGGACTTCCTGCGTTACCTCATTAACGTCGCTGAGGGATTCGATGTGGCCGTCCCCAGGCTCGGCGAATACCTGGAACCCCTTCACGCCGTGTACTCCCATAGCTGTCTTGCGGTGATAGAGCCGCTGGTAAAGCTGGGCCAGTACCCCATCTTCGATATCTATCCCGACGTCGCCGTCCGCTACGTAGAGGCGGATGAGATTGACCGGTTCGACCCCGAACACCTGAGCTTCCTGAATATCAACACGGAAGCCGACCTGGAGCGGGCCAGGCTGATATATGAACGGGGACACTAGCTGCCCCACCGGGGTGGCCGTTCAACGGAAGCTGGAGTTCCGGCTAGTCTAGTGTCTCTCAAATAACTTGACATGTAGTGAGTATGGCATATGTCAGCGCAGGCCATCCGCGATAACCTTAGTCCGCCGCCGTCAAGAAGCTCTGCTCCAACAAGAGGCGTCGGCTGTTGGGCCTTCTCCCCCTTTGGAAAAGGGGGAC
>JACQTY010000060.1 GCA_016210545.1 Chloroflexota bacterium | reverse complement strand
CGGCGGGAGAGGGAGATGTTTTTTGAGGGGTTTTGGCTCACTGCCCCGTGAGCCAAAACCCCTGGGACTGAACCCCACCCGGCATGAAAACGAATCTTACGGTGCGTTTTGGACAGCATTTGCTGCGCTCATCCTAAACCCGCGTTAGAGGGGGTGGAAATTGAGAAAACTAAAAAGAGCTATTGCTTACGTATGAAAAACCCATCCAGAACGCTGTATTTCAATTATCTTGGACAGCAATGATTTCAGGTACCGAAAGGGTATCCTGCGCTTGGGTGGCGCGATCACTTCCGTTTGTTGGCTGGAACGTAGGCCGACTCCGTTCGACCTGTGTACTTCTCCAGGGGCCTTATCAGTTTGTTGTCCTGCAACTGCTCCAGAGTGTGCGCCACCCATCCCGCGCTTCTGCCCACAGCGAAGATAGAATCGAAGAGGTCCTCCGGAATTCCGAGATTGTCATAAACGATCCCGGAATAGAAGTCCACGTTAGGATACACCCTCTTCTCTTTCAGCAAGGGTATCGCCACTTCTTCCAGCCGTTGGGCGATGGCAAAGTAGCGAAGATTTCCAGTCTTTTCGGCCAGTTGTTTGGACACCTCTCTCAGGTGTACGGCCCGGGGGTCCGTTATCTTGTAGACCCTGTGGCCAAACCCGGATATCTTGCCGTCCTGTGACAGGGCTTTCCTGGCGTAGCTTTCGACATCGCCCACACTGCCGATCTGTTTGAGTGTTTTGAATGCCTCCCCCGCTGCGCCGCCGTGCAGCGGGCCCTTGAGCGCTCCTATGGCGCTGGTTACGGCAGAGTAGATGTCGGACAACGTGGAAATTGTGACTCTGGCCGCCACGGTGGAGGCGTTGAAGCCGTGTTCGGCGTGGAGGATGAAGTCCATGTCCATTGCCCTCGTAGCAACCTCATCGGGCCGTTTCCCGTGCAGCATGTAAAGGAAGTTCCCGGCATGCGGCAGGCTGGCTTCGGGTTTGACGGGCTTCAAGTTGTTTCTCATCCGGTGCAGGGCAGCCACGACGGTGGGGAACTTGGCGGTCAGGCTTATGCCGCTTTCCAGGTTCTTTTCCAGCGACTGACCAGCAGGTCCCGCATAGTAGCTTCCCAGCAAAGAGACGGCGGTACGCAGGTTGTCCATAACGTTGGCGCGCTTAGGGAACTGCTCCACCGTTCTGAGCAACTCGGCCGGCAGACCTCTTTGAGAGGCGAGTTGCGAATTGAAATCCTTCAATTCTTGCGTCGTGGGGAGCCTGTCATACAGAAGCAGGTATGCCACCTCCTCGTAGGTGGAGTACCTGGCGAGGTCGTTGATGCTGTACCCGCGGTAGAGGAGTATCCCCGCCTCGCCGTCAATGAAGCAGACCCTGGATTCGGCCATCTGTACATTTACGAGTCCTATGTGGAGATGCGTGTCTCTGCTCTGCATTTTCGTGTCTCCATAGGTAGTATAGAAATCAACGCGGGCTTGCCGCGTTCCAACTCAGGGCGCGGGTCCCCACGAATGCCACGAAGTCGACGCCGGCCGGGGAAATGGCGCCGCCCGGCGGACGGCTGATGGTTACCCGCTCGTCTCCCAAAGGCTGATGCCCGGCGCCGATGCCTCCTGCCCGGGAATGCCGTGGCCGCAACGGCGACTGTTGCAGGTGTCTCCGGGGAGGGGCCGCCTGGTCCCGCAAGCAGGGTCAGCGTCGAAACGGCCCGGGGCTTGGGACAGCTAGGCCTATTGTAGCACGGCTGTCCCCTAAGTCATAGAGGCTGGTCCCTTCGTGCACGTGCGCCGGAAAAGCGTCGCCTAGACCAAAATGGAACGAAAGATTAACCAAATTGCAACTGAAATGGCATTGACATTCACCTGCCGTCGCAATACCTTTGTATTGTAGGTGGAAATCCGGCTTGGCGGCCTCCCTGCCTGTCTGGAAAGAGGGGTCTCGGGCCTGTGGGTTGTCGCCGATTCCGCCCAAATCTGTGCAAGGAAGACCGATGCGGTTGTTCGGACAAAGTCACCCGATGAAGAAAACGGCAGCGATACTTGTGTCGTGGCTGGTTGGTCTCCAGGCGGCCGACAGCGCGATGACCATGTGGGCAACGAACCACGGCTACACGGAGGTCAACCCCATTGTGGCGCCCATCGCTGACACGTGGTGGCTGCCACCCTCCAAGGTGTTGCCGGCGTTGCTGGTGGGGATGGTGGTTGTCGGGGTTATGGGGCGCATTCCCATGGTCCCAAAGGCGATCAATTTTGGGCTGGCGGTCGCCTCCGTGTTTCTGGCGGTGGTGGTGGCGAGCAACGTAGCGGAACTTGTGTAAGTAACGTTACCCCCCACTGAGTTTCTGCCTTCGCTCCCTCGGGTTGTTTCCTCCTCTCGTTGCCCTCAGGTCTCAAGGCTTGCCGTCCCCCTGTGAAGCGGGTCCCCCAACCGGCTGCCTCTGGCCCCAGCCTAATTCTGGAGCTTCAATGGCGTTGCCGGATATTCTCGTTTGTCGTTCTGCGGCTGCGAAACGGGGCGGTCGATGTGGTGTGGGCTGATCCCTCGGACGAACCGAAATGCCTGGAACACACTCTGCCGATGACGTGACTGCATGACCCCAGGGGACCTCACTCCCGCGTTAGGTCCAGGCTCTGCCGTCCACTTCAAGAAAACTCTCCCCCATCGCATTTTCGTAACACAAACTTAACATAGACGTAATAGAATCTTATTTTAGACTTCGCAACCGTGTTGTTTTATGGAGGAGAGTCTTGTTCGTAGAAAGTTCAGCATCTGTGACGGGGGCCATACTTGCTCAGGCGAAGCCGGAAGTAAGCTCGGGCGATACCGCCTGGATATTGGCCTCCGCTGCGCTGGTCATGGTCATGACTCCGGCCCTGGGGCTATTCTACGGGGGCATGGTCAGGAAGAAGAACGCCCTGTCCACCATAAACTGGAGCTTCATCATGGTAGCGGTCATCAGTCTCCAGTGGGTGCTATGGGGCTACAGTCTTGCCTTTGGCCCGGACAAAGGGCACCTGATTGGCAACCTGTCATGGTTTGGGCTGAGCGGCGTCGGCCAGGAACCCAACCCCGATTACGCCGGCACCATTCCTCACCTGGCCTTCATGATCTACCAGGGCATGTTCGCCATTATCACACCGGCCATCGTCACCGGCGCCTTCGCCGAGCGAATGAAGTTCAGCACCTTTGTGGTCTTCAGCCTGATATGGGCCACAATTGTCTACGATCCGATAGCTCATTGGGTGTGGGGCGTAGGCGGCTGGCTGCGGGGGTTCGGGGTGCTCGACTTCGCCGGAGGCTCAGTGGTTCATATCAGCGCCGGCGTCTCGTCCCTGGCTGCGGCCCTGGCCGTGGGGCGGCGACGCGGCTATGGACAGGAACCCATGGAGCCTCATGACACCACGATGGTAGTCCTTGGGGCAGGCCTTCTCTGGTTTGGCTGGTTTGGATTCAATGCCGGTAGCGCCCTGACCTCGGGTGGACTGGCCACGAGCGCCTTCGTGGTTACGAACACCGCGGCTGCCGCCGGGGCGGTGACCTGGATGCTGATGAGCCTGGTATTTGGCAACAAGCCCAGCGTGCTGGGAATGGCTTCGGGGGCCGTTGTGGGACTGGGAGCAATCACACCCGCTTCCGGATACGTTGTGCCTGGGGCGGCCATAGCCATAGGCGCCGGCGCCGGGGTCTTCTGTTTTCTGGCGGTCAGGTTGCGCAGCCGGTCGAGAATAGACGACTCGCTGGATGTATGGGGCTGTCACGGCGTCGGCGGCACGTGGGGGATGCTGGCCACCGGTCTGTTCGCCAGCAAAGCGGTAAATCCGGCGGGGGCCGACGGGCTGTTCTATGGCAATCCTATGCAGTTGTGGATTCAGTTCGTCGCCGTGGCGGTGGTCTGGGCCTTTGCCTTTGGTCTGACTTGGATTATACTGAAGGTGCTGGACGCCACCATGGGGCTGCGGGTCAAAGAACACGAGGAGGAGATAGGGCTGGACCTATCCCAGCACGGCGAGGCGGCTTACCGAATGTAGGCGTCGACCAGCGTCGAGGGGAAGAATGAAAAAGATAGAGGCCATCGTCCGCACCGAGAGGCTGGAGGCGGTGAAGAATGCCCTTGCCGACAACGGCATCCTCGGACTGAATGTGACCAACGTTATCGGCCGGGGCGTGCAGAAGGGAATAACGTATCAGGGGCGGGGGGGACAGCCGGTGACAGTCGATATGTTGCCCAAGGTCAAGCTGGAGACAGTTGTGAAGGATCGGGACGTGGATAGGGTGGTTGATGTTATTATCAAAGCGGCTCGCACCGGCAATATTGGTGATGGCAAGATATTCATCATGCCCGTGGAGGAGGTCATTCGCCTGCGCACGGGAGAGCGGGGAGAAAAATCCCTCTGAGGCCCCACGTACGGGCACCGTGCACCTTGCCCCAACGGTTTGGTCGAATCGTGCCACGGCGATAGGCAGTCGGCCTGTCTGTTACTCGCCCGTCTTGCTTGCTTGATGCGTCAATTCCCCCAACGCCGTCCAGGCAGCCGTAGCCACCTCTATTGATGGCTGGAACCCGCGAAGGGCCGACAGCACGGGTTTCAATATCTGGTCCAGGGCGCCGGACTTGCTGATTTCATGAATGGCGTGACCGGCGCCTTCCCGCAACCATACCGAATCCGGACGCGTGGACAGTTCCCTGAGCACCGAGGCAGGAGCCGGACGTCCGATGGAAGCCAGCGCCTGGGCGACGGCCCAGCGGACATCGGCCGACTCGTCTTCCAGCGACCCGGCCATCGCTGGCAGGGCCGACGGATCGCCGATTTCTCCTAATGCTCTGGCCGCCTCCCAGCGGACCTTCGCATTGAAATTAGTCAAAGCTTTGACCAGCGCGGACACGCCGGGCTTTCCGATGTTTATCAATGATTGACGCGCCTTTTGACACCGGACCACATCGGCGCATGCCAGGTCAGCAATCAACGCGTCGATGGATGCCTGCACGTCCGGTCTCGTATTTACTACCTGCGTTGACATCGCAGCCTCGTGAAAACACAACCTCGTCCCATAATCATGTGTCGCCCTTTGAACCGCTACAAGGAATTGCAGATACACTGGCTCCTCAGGACTCCTCAAGAGTGTGTGATCTGTTGCACAAGATGCCGCTTTCGTGCCATTGACAAGAGGGGGTGTCTGGTGCTAGAAATAGATAAGGAACTGCTCCGACCTGAGCGGGGTTGTGCGGTCCCCACCAGTCTCCTTGCTTATTTCTCCTTCCCTGACGCGTTCAGGAGACTTCACGTCCCGGCGTCACCTGCCGGAAGGCAACAAACCGAAGCCGCCTATGCCGTGTTTCTGGACTGCGCACAGCGCACTAGAATTGCCCAGGAGGTGATCTGATGTCAGCTTCCCAGTTTCGACTCCATAATCACGAGTCCGTAGTCCACAACCATCAGCACCCTCACGCCGTCCATCATCTCAGGGGTGGGAACCCGGAACAGGTGGAACATCTGGCGGCGTTTCACGCCCACGAGCATAACCACGCCGCCGTGGAGCATGCCCACAATCCACACCAGGACCAGCAACGGGAACATGAGCACGAGGGCCACATCCACGACCATGGCCGCCCGGCAGGGCCGTGAAAAGCCGGGGTCGCCAACTTGAGTCTTCGGGAGCCAGGACAGGAGGCAGAAGATGACTCGTGCTGAGCCAAACGAAGCGCAAGACGAATCTTTGTGGGCCAGGGCCAGGCAAAGCGGTATGTCCCGTCGTGCTTTCCTCGCTTTGCTGGCCAGCGGCGGCGCCGCGGCTGTGCTTGCCGGCTGCGTGCAGAAGATATCGCCAACCCCTGTCGCCACTCCAGTCCCGTCCCCGGCGCCGCCCCCGGCGCCAAGGCCGATCATCAAGCCCATACCCGATGCTTACTTCATTCCACTGGGCGCCAACACCGAGATGCGATTTGAGGTCATGGCAGACAAGGCCTACGCCACACCGGAGTCATTCTTTTTCGTTCGCGGCCACTCCTTCACGCCAGTAATCGACGTCAAGACATGGAAGCTGCGGATCGAGGGCGACGGTGTGGAGAGGCCACTCGAGTTGAGCTACAACGATCTGCTGAAGTTGCCGGCCAAAACAGTGACGCGCTTCGTCGAATGCGCAGGGAACGGCCGCTCGTTTTTTGACACCTTGTTGAAGAAGCCGGCGCAGGGCGGACAGTGGCGGCTCGGCGCCTATGGAGTTGCTGAATGGACCGGGGTGCAGTTATCGGCACTTTTGAAACGTGCTGGAATTAAGGGAACCGCCGTTGACGTGATGCCGACAGGCTTGGACAGCCTGAGCATCGAGCGACCCATGTCCGTTGCCAAAGCCATGGAAGAGGATACCATCGTTGCCTACATGATGAACGGGGGCATCCTCCCCCTGGACCACGGATTTCCGGCCCGGCTTATTACGCCGGGGTGGGTGGGCATCAACAATATCAAGTGGGTTGGCAAGATAACCGTATCGGAGAAACCGATCTTCGTGGAGAAGAACACCAGCAGTTACGTCTTTGTCGGGCCTGATTATCCTCCGCAGCCCCCAGCAAAGGGACCCATGCTGACAACCCAGGTAGTGAAGAGCGCCTGCGCCCTGCCGTGGCCCGCCGCACTGACCGCTGGTCAGCAAAAAGTTGTGGGCTACGCATGGTCGCCGTTCGGCAAGATTGCCCGGGTGGAGGTCAGCATCAATGGGGGCGGCGTCTTTCGCGATGCCAGACTCACCGGGCCGAATATCGAACGGGCGGGGAGCCGATGGGAGTTCTCCTTCGATGCCAGGCCGGGCGATATGGCCATCACACCCCGGGCTACCGACGACAAGGGCAACGTGCAGTACGCCGTTTCACAGCAGAAATGGAACGAGCAAGGATACCTGTTCGGCGCGATGGTACCCCATCCGGTGAAGGTCGTGGGGTGAAAACAGCATGAAGAGACTCCGCTGGCTATTACGCCCTCTGTCCCCGTCTCCATCTCTATCTCTTGCCCTTCTCATTGGCGCCTGCGCCCCCGCTGCCCCCGTCGCGCCGCCGCCTGCTGGTACAGGCCCGACGCTGGGACAGCTCGCCGATGCCGGCGAGAAAGTCTTTGCCCGTGCTTGCGCCAGCTGTCATGGGGAGACTGGTCAGGGGATAACCGGGCCTCCGGTCATCGGGCAAAATGCCCATCTGGAGTTGTTCAATACGGCGCAGGGGCTGCTGGATTATGTGGGCGGGCTCATGCCGCTGTATACCCCGGGGAGCCTGCCGAAGGAGGAATACGTGCAGATTGTGGCCTTCTTGCTGCTCCAGAACAAATACGCGGCGGCGGGCGCCGCCTTTGACTCGAACAAGCTATCGCAGATATCTCTGGCAAGGTGACGGCCCCGAAATCGACGATTGATGCCCACGGAGCATTCTGGGAGGTCGGGACTAACCCCTAAGCGCCGCGGTCGGGTTGGTACCGATTGATCGGGACGACCTACGTGGCGAATGGCTGACGCCTAGTTGCATTAATAGGCCTGATTATCTATCTGGTGGCACAGGCATCTCTGCCTGTGCCACCAGATAGATACAACGCGAATATGAATATTGGGCTAACCTACACAAGTAGTACCAGTCTCGGCTGACGGCTACCCCGCTTTCCACTCGTACCCGCAGTTGCCGCATTTCCATTTCCTCTTTAGAAATAAGGCCGCCAGACCTTCGCCCACCCAGACCGCAATCCTACGCCACCGGGACCTCTCGTAATCGATGTCCGTTGAAGCGCACACGGGACAGACGTTTGGGCTGTGGTGGGACCCAACTTCGGCGGCGCCTTGCCGAGCGTCCTGAAGGACCTGGAGCGCCATCTCCGCATCCGACTCCTTTACCTGTAGCTTGACGTCGCCCATGCCGCTGGGGTGGAGCCAGTTGGCAGCGCCAGTGTACTCGTGGGCAACAAAACAGGCGATGCCCTCGGACTCCAGTTTGGCCCTGCTGAGATGGGCCTGCTCCGGGTAGCTGAAGGTGGCTATTGTTACGAGTTTGTCAGGCATGGTTGTTGCTCTGCGGGTATCGAGGCGGGAAGGGCGTGCTTATCGGTGGCCAGGTAAGCATTAGCCGGGCTGACCAGCAAGCCGCCCCCTGAAGGTCTCCCAGTCAGTGGTATCGCCTTTGTCCTCCAGAACCTTCAGCCCGTCCCGGATGTCATCTCCGTCTTCCAGGAGTTCGCGGACTAACTCCCGAGCCACACCAGCCATGGAAGTCTTTCTCTGAAACGCGACCACGCGAAGTGACTCGTACTCCTCCGGGTGCAGGCTCAGAGTCAACTTCCTGCAGTCAGGACGATCAGTCATGCTTCACCTCATGATTCAGCATATTCGGATGCCGGCGGTGTGTCAAATATCCGGGTACCGCTTCACCTTAATCCGCCGTCAAAATCCCTCTCAGTCTCCCTTTAGCAAAGGGAGAGGTCATAAGCGCCTCATTTAAGCGAATGTAGCACCAGGCGGGTGAAAAAACCTTCGCTTTGAGGAGATTAAAGGGGCGGTGGATTTTTGGGCGCTCCCTGACCTGTTCATCCTGGTCGTTGCCGCCCATTGCCTTTTGTGCTATCATGCGCCCAAACAGCCCCCGCTTTGAAGGGCCTTTCACCAAACTCAGATCCGCAAGTGGCCCACTATCAGGATTCAAGGAGGATTGAAATGTTCTCGGAGGAGACACTGGACAGCGACCGAAAACTGGTCAAGGGCTGGGAGGAGCAGTGCAAGAAGCGCTATGGCGGCCGCGAGCTGAACTCCACCACAGCCTCGGGGATTCCCATCAGGCCGTTCTATTCTCCGCAGGACATCCAGGACCTGAAGTGGGATGACATTGGCG
>JACQTY010000058.1 GCA_016210545.1 Chloroflexota bacterium | reverse complement strand
GGTCATGCCCGCCTACACTGGGCGCCGCGAAGGCTGAAAATAGCCCACCCGCGGCCCGTAGTCGCCCAATTCATTGGGCAAACCCTGCCCGATAAATCGGGCAACTACATTTTCATGGGGCTATTTTCCAGGGAATCCCGCTAGAAACGCCGGGCTATTTCGTCCCCCAGCATGATCCGGGCGATAGCATTCTTCTGGACCTCTTTGGTGCCTTCGATAAGCTCCAGTTGCTTGGCGAAGGTGTACCAGCGGGAAACATCCTCTTCGGAGAAATAGCCGTTGCCGCCGAACACGTCCACCAGGAGGTCGCATGAGGCCACGGCCAGCTTGGCGCCATACCATTTACACATGGAGGCGACCTTTATGGACTCCGGTTGTAGCGCCCGGTCTTTCCTGGCCCTTTCGGTAAGCCAGATGGCTCGCAGCAAGAGAGATTTGGCGAGTTCCACCTCAGTGGCCATTTCCACCAACCGGAAAGCCAGAGCCTGAAACGCGGCGATCTTCCGACCGAAGGCCTCTCGTTCCTTCGCGTACGCGACTGCCCTGTCCAGAGCAGCCTCGGCGGTAGCAATGGACATATTCCCCACCGCCAGCCTGCCAATGTCAAGGAAGGCCAGAGCGATAGGAAATCCCTTGTTGATGCAGGCTGCGCCGCCCACGATGTCAGCATCACTCGCCCTCACATCGGTGAAATAGACCTCACCAGTTGGTGAGGTATGCCATCCCATTTTCCCCTTCATCAGGGTCGTATCGACCCCGGGGCCCCTCTCAATAATGAACTCTGTTTGACCGAGGTAGGGTGGTCTGGACTTGGGGTCGGTCTGGACCAGGGTGACGAAGATCGTGGCTGTGGTCGCATTGGTGATAAAGAGTTTTGAGCCGTTGATGGTCCAGCCCGGCTCCGTTTTCACAGCTCGTGTATCCAGAACTCGGGCAATGTCGCTGCCTCCGCCCGGCTCCGAGAAACATCCCGATGAGGTTATCTCCCCGCTGACGATGCGCGGAAGCCACTTCGCCTTTTGCTCAGGGGTACCGAAGTAGGCGATGATGTCCGACCCGAACGTACCGGCCATAATGGCGCTGCCCAGCCCGGGGTCAGCTTTAGAGAATTCGTAGGCTACCAGCATGGTCTCTATTAGTCCGGTCCCCTGGCCGCCGTACTCCTGGGGCCACGCCATGCCGATGTAGCCCTGCCGGGCGCACTTACGGTACAACTCCCAGGGGAACTCACCACGCCGCTCCCACTCGACCGCCTTTTCCCGCGTAAACTCCTTTGTCGCAAACTCCCTGGCAGAATTTCGTAGAATCTTTTGCGCTTCAGTCAGTTCGAAATCCACGGGCATGGAGCCTCCTTTCCTGGGCTTTCACATTTTAACAGTGTTGCTTGATCATGAGGTGCGCCCCGCCTCCCACCTCACACCTCTCACTTCCCACGTCCCAAGTGGGCTGCGCCCCTCTGGACTCCTGCTCTACGGCGCGGCGCCCAATTGCCGCAACAATAGTCAATGACCATCAGCCCCAGGAACAATCCACCGATTATCGCGCTTCCTGTAGACCTCGGCAGCGCGCGCCTATTCGAGGTGCATAGTATCCCGTCGCAGGACGTAGTCGAAGCTCCAGTCCTGGGCCACACTCATGCGATTCCTGAAGCCGGGCACTTTCTGAAGGTGGATTGCACGCCAGAAGATCCAGGCAACAAACCCGTTGAAGGACCTGCCAAATAACTTCGCCACCGCGGCGTCCCGGCCCAGGGCCACGAGGTCTCCCTGGTACTTATAGCGGAAAGTCTCCGGGTCCTCATCAGCCAGGATATGCACTATGTTCCTGGCCACGCTCCGTCCTTGTTGTTCGGCCACCGCCGCTTTTGCTGGCAGGGGGCGCGCGGCCCCCGGCTCGGTATAAGCGGCGAGATCACCGACAGCATAGACTCCGGGCCACTGCGGCACGTCCAGATACGGCCCTACTATGATCCGGCCATCTCTGGCCTTCTCCAGGGCCAGCGGTTCCACCAGGGGGCTGGGCCTGATCCCCGAGGCCCAGATAACGAGGCGGTACTGGAGGTGCTGGCCATCGGCGGTGTGCACCCCCTCGTTATCCATGCCGACAATTCTACAACCAAGATGCAGCCTAACCCCCCTGTTCTGGAGACTTTGCATGGCTATCTCCCCCATCTTGGGGTCCATGCCCCCCAGGAGCGAATTGGTGGCTTCGATGAGACAGACCCTCGTGTCTTCGGGCCGGGCCCTCGGATAGTCCTTGGCGAGCACCATATGCACCAGGTCGTACAAAGATGCCACCAACTCGACGCCCGTGGCGCCGCCGCCGACTACGGCGAAGCTGAGGATGCGTCGCCGGGCTTCATCGTTCGGCTCCAGCTCCGCCTGACGGAAGGCGTCTATGATCCGGTTCTTGATGGCAACCGCCTCCCGTACCGTCTTGACGGGGAAGGAATAGTTCTCGGCTTTAGGTACTCCGAAGAAGTTGGTGGTGCTGCCCAGACCTATTACAAGTATGTCGTATGTGAGCTCCATCGTGGGGAGCACGACCTTCTTGCACGCCAGGTCGATAGCCTTGATCTCAGACTCATAGAACTGAAACCGGCGATCTCGCAACAACCAGCGTATCGGATGGGCGATGTGTCCGGGGTCAACCCCCCCGGTCACCACCTGAAACAAGAGCGGTGTAAACAGATGGTAGGGATGCCGGTCTACCAGCACCACCTCGACCCCCCATCGGGATTTGAGACGGTCCACCAGTTCGAGGCAGGCGGTCAAGCCCCCAAAACCAGCGCCCAGGATTACAATCCTCACTTTACGCAAAGGCTCCTTCTTGATTATTTGCCCACGCCCGCCAGGTCACCGGCGGCGACGAACCCACACGTCGGCATGTTGTTCTTCTGTGGGCGGCTCGCCACGGCCCTCCTGGAATTGCCCCACGCGCCTTCTCCCGACAAGGATTGTCATTGGCCTGGCGCTGATACAACGCGAACAAAGTGAATGACTGCCCATCTCTCCTCCGGTGTGAGCAGCGGCCCGAACCGCGGCATGAACCCCAGGCCATAGGTGACAATCCAGTATAGCTCTCCATCCTTGCGGGACCGGACCCGCTGGGTCGTGTAGTCTGTCGGCTCAGATACGCCCGCCTTCCGGAAATAGGCGGCCGCGGGCCCGTCGCCGCGCCCCGCCGCTCCGTGGCACACCAGGCAGTTCACTCTGTATATCTCGGCCGCCTTCGCCATCGTTTCCGGCGTCCGCTGGAGGGGATTGGTCAAGTCGCCGGCCTCCACAAAGGTATAGGCGACCTCTTTGCCGCCTATGGGCACGGAATCAGCCGGCGGCTGGAGACGGGGCGGCTCTTGCGAACGGTACGACTGCTGGTAATGCCCCTCTGGAAACACATCGAACGGATATGCTCCCGTGGAGCAAGCCGCGAATATTAACGCCAAGGACACGGCTGCCAGCCCCGTCACTGTCGGTCTGACGAGGCTTTGGTCCAGCCCCCATGCCCATATCCGCGATACCAAACTCATCGACCGCCTGCTCCTGCCGGAAGACGCTTGAACTCCTGAACTCCAGCGCCTGTCATGGCCTCCTCGGCCTGCGTGACTCGCTCCGGGGACGACGTGACCAGAAGGCCTATGTATCCCTCAGTAATTCGACGATCGTAGAGGCCCAGCTTCGGCCCGAATAGTCGGGACTCGAAGATTACCCCGATCACGGTGAACAAGATCGCCCCCAGCATGGTGCCTTCAAACATGATGATTATCATCGGGGGTATCGACAATATCGGCTTTCCTCCGGTCACGATCGGGGGGAATATCTGGGTACCCACTGTAATAAGCACGGCCACCGACAGGCCCAGGACAGCCCCCACAAAAGGAAAGACGTAAAGCCGGTGCCGGTGTCTACTTTCCCCGAATGTGCCCTCAGGATATGGCGTTGCCGTCAGGATGTCGTATTCTTCTGCGGAAAAGCCCTTGTTTTCCAGTGCTTCAACCGCTTGAGCGGCCGTCTCCGGGTTGCGGCACAGGCCCAGCACCTGGTCCTTGAACATGTATCCTCCTTCAGTCCTGGAGGGTAGCCTTAAACCTGGCTCGACCTATTTGGATCTCCCCTCTTGACGCCTCCCCTTCCTTCACATCGGAAAGCGGCACCAGCGGGAAGAACTTAGCGAACATGAGGATGCCCAGGAACACAAGAGCAAAGGACCCTGCCACTATGAGTATCTCTACAAGTGTAGGCCGGTAGGTCCCCCAGACGAAGGTGAACGGCTGTTTGCGGGCAAGCCCCGGGATGACGATGAGAAAACGTTCAAACCACATCCCGATGTTGACGGTGATGCCGATAAGGAACATGGCCAGAACGTTGCGGCGTACCCGCCGGAAGAGCAACAGAGACACGGGGATAAGAAACGCGGTGAACAGAAACGCTATTTGATATATGCTCCAGGGCGGCTGGAACGTGACCATCTCCCGCATGGCTAACTCGGGACCTTCCAGGGAATACATGCCGAATACAAACTCCAGGATGTAGAAATAGAACCAGCCGATGGCTATGGCAATGAGAAGCTTGCCGATGGCATCGAAGTGCCGAGGCCGGAGGTAGTCCTTCCAGCCGTAGAACCAGACCATGAGCGCCATTACCACCACTACCGCCGAAACGCCGGAGTGGATCGCCCCGGCTACGAAATAGGGAGCGAAAACGGTGGAGTGCCATCCTTCGACTGAGGTGAGGCTGGCGAAGTCCCAGGAGACCACGCTATGTACTGACACGAATACCGGCAGGATCAGACCGGCGAGCAAGACGCTGGCAATACCGTGAAGCTTCCATTGCCGACTCGTGCCCGTCCAGCCCAGGGCCATGCGTCCGTACATGGAGCGGGCGAACCCGGATGCCCGGTCACGGGCAATTGCCAGGTCCGGTATCAAGGCCACATACACGAACATGGCCGAGCTGGTCAAGTAAGTCAGTATGGCCGTGACGTCCCAGATAATGGGTGACCGGATATTAGGCCACAGCATCCGGGAGAAATCGTAGGGGAAGGCCCAGTACATCGTGCGCCACGGCCGTCCGGAGTGGATGATGGGGTGTAATGCCGCGGTGAACAGGGCCATAATGGTAAGGATCTCGGCCGCGCGCGTCATCGGCAGCCGCCATTCGGCCCGCGACAGCCTCAGAATAGATGATATCATGACCCCCGCGTGGCTGATCCCAACCCAGAACACGAAATTGGTGATGAAGAAGCCCCACATCACCGGGCGGTTAATACCGGCCACGCCCAGCCCGTTAATGAGAAGCCATACAAAGGCCAGAATACCCGCAAACACCACCAGGGACAGGACGCCGGAGGCCTTCCAGAAATTCCGCGGGAAGCCGAAAACCGGCCCCAGGAGGTCTTTGTTGATCTTCTTTTCTACCCCTACCCTGTCGGCTTCCATCTTCCCTTCCGATCCTGCGCCACGGCCGCCGTTCATTACTTACTCCGGCTTGGCCACCATTATTACCTTCTTACGACCCAGTGTTCGTTCAGCCTGGAGTTTCAGCCCCTCTGTGATCTCCCACCAGGAAAGCACCGGCAATAGCCGTATGGAAGCAAGGAATGTAAGGGCGAGCCCGGACAGACCACCGAGAAGGATGAAGAGATCAATCCAGTCAGGGACCCTGGCCGGTGGCAGCCTCGTGATGGCGTTGCCGCTTTCAGTCATCGAGAACGAGGCGGTAAACAGTCTTATCCTGTCAAACAGGGTACCCAACAGGACCAAAACGGACACTATCGATGGTCCCAGAATGCTCTTCCTGATGGGATTGAACAGGAGGAGCAAGAAGGGGACCACAAAGTTGAGACCAAGGCTCAGGGCAAAGAACGGCCGGTTGGGACCGGTAACGAACAACTCCAGCAACAATTCCTCTTCAGGACGTCGACCGTACCACATTACAATGAAACCCGACCACCAGAAATAGAACCAGAGCAACGTCACGACAAGGAGGAGTCGCCCCAGGCCCTTGAAAGTCGCCGGACCAATGTAGTCCTGGAGTCCGCCCCATTTGCGCAACAGGAACAGGGTAAGCGTCACCAATGCGGTTGCAGTCTGCAAAGCAGTCATAACGTGATACGCCGGAAAGAGGGCGTCCTTCGAGCCAGGCACCAGGCTGACAACAAAGTCCGAGGCGAAGAGGCTCTGGACAAAGACCAGCATCAACAAGTAAAAGACGCCAAGGAGGAGCAGTCCCGCCTTCAGTACCCGCCATTGCCGCCCGCTACCCGTCCAGGAAAAAGCCAGTCTGCCCAGGAACGTGAGTTTGCCGCCGCCGCCCCGGGATCTGGCCATGTCGGGTATCGAGGCCCAGTAGAGGAGCGCCAGCCCGGCGGCCACCAAAGTGGCCATAGCGACAGTCTCCCAGACATGAGGCGCCCCGGCAAGCCCATACCATATACTGAGCCTCCCCCGGGCTGGTGGTATCAATCTGATCAGGGGCAGGAACCAGAGAAAGGAAAGAATGCCGACAAGACTGAATAACTCGGCGACGCGACACACCGGACGGCGCCACGAGCCGCCAACTATGCGCAGTCCCACTGATACGACGGGCGCGGTCAGTGCTGTACTGAACAGGAACGAAAAAGTTGCCGCGTAGTACCCCCAGAGGCGGCGGTCACCCCACCCCGTCTGCCATCTCAGGATGAAGGCAAGGATGCCCAGCGCGAAAATTGTAGCCAGGAATGCCGTGGCAAGCCAGAACCACGCGCCGGCCTTCGGCAGCCAGGTCTGGCCGGACGGAGCCTCGAGGCTCGTCTCTTGCGCGGCTGTCTCAGGCGACATGGATGTCCACCTTCTTCAGATATGTGACGGCAGGTTCCGTCCCCAGGTGTTCCAGGAGCCTGTATGCTCGCGGGTCGCGGGACAGGCGGAATACCTGGCTCTGACGGTCGAGCACGTTGCCGAATACCAGAGCATTTGTCGGGCATGCCTGGGCGCAGGCCGGAGTAATGTCTCCATCCTGGACGGCCCGTCCTTCACGCCTGGCGCGCCTGGCTCCCGCATTGATGCGCTGCACGCAGAAGGTGCACTTCTCTATGAGGCCGCGCGGCCTGACGGTTACGCTGGGATTCAAGTAATTGCGCATGCTCTGGGGCCAGACGGCCGGCCAGAAATTGAAAAAGCGCACCTGGTAGGGACAGTTGTTCGCGCAAAAGCGCGTCCCGATACAACGGGGGTACACCTGGATATTGAGCCCCTCATCGTTATGGGACGTCGCGTAGACAGGGCAGACCGGCTCGCAGGGAGCATTGGTGCAGTGCTGACACAGGACGGGCAGAAAACGGGCGCGCGGCTCCGGTGCGCCGAGGTCCCAATACCTCTCGACACGTATCCACTCGAACGCCCTGAGCTGAAGAAACCACTCGTCGGGGTTCAGGGGAATATTGTTCTCTGCCTGACAGGCTACCACGCAGGCCTCGCAACCCGTGCACCGGTCGAGGTCAACCGCCATGGCCCACCTGTACCGCCCGCCGGCCGCCGGCTGTCCGCCGGGACCCGGCGCGGCTGATCCCGAGACTCCTGTGACCTGGATGATCTCCGGGCTGGGAAGAGGCAGCGCTGGCACTACACCTTCTGCTTTCGGCAACGGCGCGCGCCTGCCGGTCGGTTTCAGGTTTACCCTGGTGGCCGCCCAGGCGAGGGAGGCAGTTTCACTAACAACCTGGTCAGCACCCTCCAGCTTCATAACGGGAGGGAAGTTCTGCAGAATAGGCGCCAGGACAGAGGTTACGTTGGCGCCCATTCCCCGGCCATATCGCGTGTAGGTGAGATGGCCCTGCCCGAACGGTATGCTCACAATACCCGTGGGCATCAAGGGATGAACGTAAACGGGGGCTTCCAGTTTGCCAGACACAGACGACACTTCCACAATATCTCCCTCGGTCACCGCCAGGGAGCGCGCTGTCTCTGGACCTATTTCCACCCACGTCCGCCAGACGACGGTAGTGAGGGGGTCAGGGGTGGCCTGCAACCAGGGAAGATGCGACCCGGCTCCATCGCCCAGGGAGTGGGATGGAAACGGGATGAGGTGGTAAGGATAGTCCCGCTCTGTTCCGGAGAAGGCGGCGGAATCCGGCCTGTTGAAAGCTGCAACCGGGGGCGGCGGCGGCCCGGCGGTCGCCTTCTCATCTGACCACACCCCTTGCTGAAGTAGCCTGTTCCAGAAAGTGGGAAAGTCCGGTGCTGCCACAGAACCACGGTCCAGTTTGTGCAACTCCCGAGTAGTATTCTGGAGCCACTCCAGCGACGAAGCCCAGGGCAACGCCCTGGCCACATCGTCACCGATGCCCTTGCCAATGGCCAACAAGGCATCAGCGAAGCTGCGGGTGTCCCCCGTCGGGTTGACCACTGGTTGCTGGTAACTGACTATCTGAAAGCCAGGACCCGGGTCCGGGGCGTCCGCGCCCCACTCCTCCAGTGCATGGTGGACTGGAAGAACGATGTCCGCCTGGGCTGAGGTCTCATCAAGAATGCCGGCAAAGGAGACAACAAAAGGCACTTGCTTCAAAGCCCCCGCAGGGTCCACTTGTTGTGGCAGGCCGTAGACCGGGTTGGCCTGGTAGACCAGCACCGCATTCACCGGCCTGGGTTGCCCGGTGCTCATTCTCGCCATAAGGCGCTGCCAGTCCAGGAATGGTGACGCCTGCACCCTGGTCCCCAGGGCGGCCGTCGGCGGCTCGGGGTTGAAGACGATTCCCCCCCGCCGACCCACGCTGCCCGCCAGGTAGTTCAACAAGAAAACAGCCGCCACATTGTCCAATCCGTTGCTCTGCGCAGCCGCCGGACCCCCTGCGATGGCGAGGCTCGGCCCCCCCCCCGAGGCCCGGCAAACTTGCGAGCGAGATCTCGGATCTTGCCCGCCGGTACGCCGGTCAATGTGGCGGCGTTTTCAGGCCTGAAGTCGGCCAGCACCCTCTCCCCCTGGCCTTCAGTCAAAGTAGAGGCGGCCCTGGAGTCGCCCAGGCCCTCGGAGATTATGACCTGCGCCAGGCTCAAGGCCAGGAAGCCTTCAGTCCCCGGCCTGACAGCCAGCCACTCGTCGGCGTTGGCCGCAGTCAGGGAGAACCGCGGTTCAATCTGGACCAGGGTGCCCCGCGGCCTTGCGCCCTGGCGGAATTCACCGTAACCCATGCCATATCGTACCGGTGACAGGCCGGCTGACAACAGGTCGGCGCCGAAAGACAGTACGTAGTCGCTGGAGGCGATATCGAAATCGGGCAGGGTCTCGGTGGCAAAAGCCCGCTTGACTGCGGCCCGGAGGGTTGTGCGCTCCAGAGGCTCATAAGCGGCCTGTTGCCCGCCATACGACCGGATGAATTGCTGGCTGACATGCGCCGCGTGTCCGCTGAGGGGCGCGGTGACCAGCAGGACGGTATGGGCCTGCCCCTGGGCGCGCAATTGAGAAAGCCGCCCGGTTACCTGACCTGTGGCTTCTTCCCAACTGATCTCGGTGAACTCGCCGGACCCGCGCTCGCCGGTGCGTTTCAATGGCTTCTTCAAACGGTCAGGGTGATAAAGCCCCTGCACAGCGGCCAGGCCGCGGGCGCAGATCTTGCCCCGGTTCAGCGGGTGGGATGGGTTGCCCTCGATCTTTATTGCCCTTCCCTCCACCACGCGCACCATTGTCCCACAACCGGCAGGGCACTCGCGGCACACGGTGGCATAATAGGTGTCCCGGCCGGTCACCAGGTCTTCTGGCATTTTGACGGGGCTTTGCACCTGGAGCTCCGTCCTGGGGTATTGCCCGCAGGCCTGAAGGACGAAGGCGCCCACGGCTGAAAGACCGGTCAGTCTGAGAATCTCCCGACGCGTGAATCTGTGCAAATAAAGGCTCCTAGTAGTGACACGTGGAGCAGCCAGTGGGCGCTCCCCGGGAGCGATGGCATCCCAGGCAATCACCCATCTTCAGGCTGCGTATCGGCGTGACCTTTTCCATTTGTTGCACCTCTCCGTGACAGACGGAGCAAGAGATGTTTACCCGGATATGGGCCGCATGCTCGAAGTGGGCCGTATCCGGCAGGCGATTTATCCGCAACCAGTTGAGCGGCTCCTCGGCCTGATAAGCCTTCACCAGCTTGGCTACCTCCGGCCTTTCCCTGCCGATGGCCCGGTGGCAAAACATGCATTGCTCCAGGGACGGGACGCCGGCCACTGCCTGGGTCGGAGCAGTGCGGTGGCAGAAAACGCAAGTAAGATTCAGTTGTCCGGCGTGAAAGGTGTGCTGGAAGACGACAGGCTGAGGGGGCAATTGCTGGGAAGCGCTGGAACTTATGGCGTTGCCTATCCCGACCACAGTCCCGGCAGCGACGAGCAGAAAAGCGATCGTAATCCTCAACCTGGAGCGCAGTATTACCCTGGCCAGCCACTTCCCGAAATCGACAAGCATGCCGAAGAAAATGACTGCCCAGAAAACAAAGAAAGCAACAAGCGTCTTCAGTACGACCATCTTTTCCTTCTCGCCCGGGATGCTCAGTCTGGATACGTTCTCACACGCGGATCACATCCAGAACCTGGGATAGAAATGGACGATCGATGGGACCACCCCGAGTGTCTGAGCCAGTAACATCGCAGCCGCAACAAAGGCAATGCCGGACACGGAATAGAGAACCAGCCGCAAACCCTTCAGTCTTTTCAAGGCCCAGGCGGGGGCGGCGGCGGGCAGAAAGACGTGTGCGGCCAGAAAAGCGCCGCCAAAGACGACGATTGCCGCGACGAAAGCCCACAAACCACTGACCAGCGCGCCGATGCTGCTCCAGTCGGCGCCAGAAAGCGCTTGAGGCTGCATCGTCTCTCCTCCCGGACACCACGCATTTCCTATGGTCTTGAACGCGGGTTGGCCAGATCGCTGACGGCGCAACCCGCACGGCGCTAATTCCCCCCCGATACCAAGGGCATAGTCTAGCTAACTACGAAAGCAAAGCTGTTCCCGTTGAGTCCGCTTTCCTCATAGAGAATGGCAGCCATATCTCCTGAAAAAGCGGACGTGTACGGCCAATCCCCTTGAGCAGAAATCGAGGCAGTCGTCTTCACCCTTCAAGCGAAGTGCAACAGGAAATCCGGAGCGGGTGTAGGCAGATTCCCAGGGCCCTGGTTTACAGGGCTAACGATGCCCCTTCCGGTGCTAATGCTTCGGTGACCATTGCCGCCAGGGCGACGGGTAAAGGAGGAGTTTCACCGTGAGCGGGTGAAATAGGAACTTCCTAAATTATGGCCTTGCCCCGACGTATCGGGGCAAGGCTAACATCTCGGCGAGGGGACAGAGGCCCTACCTCATGTAAGCCTCTATCTAACTAAGGCATTCTAGCACTGGTAAGTTGAATTTGTCAATCGGTTTGTATCTGCCAGCCGGGGTTCCTGCGCTGTCCCTCGCGCCCATCGGCGGGGTAGGCCCCGATTTATAGGGGTACCCCGTCCAAACAACATGTCCCGACCCTTCGCTCCACCCACCCTACATTTCCACATTTCCGAAGTGGGTCCAACGCCTACATTGCGGGTGCAAAGGGGCTTGACAAAGCATTAGGCGACACTTAGAATGTTAGTTGTTGACTAACTCAATAAACAATATGGTGTGACGTCCATCCGGCTCGCCTTTACTCAGGGAGTCCCGCGAAGCTCACTGCTGCTTCGCCGGCCAATAACAGACAGGAGGGAAAAGGGATGCCAGTTTCATTAGACCCGGTCGTCGAGTTCCGTGAAGACCACCGCAAGGTCAGGGATGGGCTATTGGACCTCGCCGCCGCTGCTGAAAAGGGTGACCTGCCCAAGGCGCGAACGACCCTCGGTTCCATCGATGCCCTGGTGGGACCTCATTTCCGGTATGAGGAAGAGGCCCTTTATCCTGCTATGAAGGAATTCCTCGGCGAGTACGTCGACCGTCTCATCGAGGAGCACGATGGCGCCATAAAGACAGCCAAGGTTGCCGCCGGGCTACTGGCCAAGCCGTCTTTGACCAAGGACGAGGGGAAGGCCGCGGCCAACGCGGCGAGGGCCCTTCTGGTCCATGTGAGCAACTGCGACGGGCTGAACATCCTCACTGAGAGGCTTTCGAAGAGACAGCTCGATGACCTGGCGGCAAGCTTCCAGAAGGCCAGGGATGCCAATGTTCCTCTTATCAGGTGGGCCGACACTATAAGGAAACGAAAAGTATCCTAGTGACTTCTACTAGCGGAGAAAAGGCAGAACGGATCGCCATAGTCCTGCACAGCGGCTCGTATGACCGGGCCAGCTATGCCTTGTCGTTGGCTACCGTTGGGTTGGCCATCGGCATGGAAGCCCATGTACTGCTAGTCTATGGAGGCTTGGGGAGGTTCGTAAAGGGCCACCTGGAGGATATGGAGGATGAGACCGAGGCTGATGTGAAGGGGTTCATCGCTAAAGGTCTGAGGTCCGGCGGGATACAGAGCCTGGAGGCGCAGTTGAAAGATGCCCGCAGGCTGGGCCTTAAGATATATGCGTGCGCCGGCTCCATGGCTAACATGAATATCGCCCGACAGGATCTGCGGGAAGAGGTGGACGAGGTCATGGGGCTGGTGACGTTCCTGAAGTTTGCCCGCACCGCTGCCGTCAACTATTACATCTAGCTAGAAGCTTTTCGTCTCACCCAACCGGGGCATAGCTCCACCACGGGCGATTTCGGGCGCTCGTGGTCTCGTAAGCCGCGGTCCGCTCCATTCGGGGCCCGGCAAGGGCCCGCCGAGTGTGAATATGAGACCCAAGGAGGCGCGTCTTGGTTGGTCAAGTGTTGGACCCGGCGCGGGAGATCCAGGACGATCATAAGAAAGCCAGAGACGCCTACTTCGATTTCATCAAGGCTATCGACGGGCACGATTCGCGCCAGGCCAAGGACATCTTCAACATCTTGGACGCGGTTATGGGTCCTCATTGGAAATGGGAGGAGGAATCGCTGTACCTGGCGGTAAAAGCGCATCTCTCCGAGGACCTGTACACCAGCCTCATGAAAGAGCACGATGAGTGCATCGAGGCCATGCAGAAGCTGGCAGCCATATTCAAGAAGTGGCGCATCTCCGATGCAGACTGGGCCCAGGCCAAGAAGCTGGCCGTACCGATTCTGTACCACATTGCCACCTGTGATGGACTGCCCATCATGATGGAGCGACTCGGCGAACAGGAACTCTGGGACCTCCGGCAGGCCATCTTTGCCTCGCGGCGAGAGGCTATCCCTCTCCTGGAGTGGGCGGCTAAACTCCGCAAGCGATAGCCCTCGCCGGCCCACATGACACCGACGCCGAAAATAGAAAGGCAACTGCGCCTCCGGGGTCTCCTCGCCCCTTATCCGAGTCCCGACTTGTCGGGAGACCCCGCTAAGCGGCTAGGGTGAAAAAAAGTCCGTAGGAGCACGATGCATCGTGCTCCTACGCAGCCGCCCCCTCGGGGGGGATCCCGATTCATCGGGATTTGCTGCCTTCTCTATCTATGAAGAATTCACGGATTATGGTGCAGTCAGTCCCCTTTTCTTGACACTCGTTCTCCTCCACCCTATACTCCTCGTCAGGGGTAAGATAGATGGACACAGCTACCCGGTCACCTTCTCGGTACGCTGACATGGTCACGGTCCTGGAGAGGATATGGCAGCACCGCCAGGGGTCTCCCCTGGATTCCCCCAGCGACCACCTCTACTACAAGCTGCTGCTCAATTATAACCGGCGTATCCTGGCCGCCCATGGCGAGGGGAAGCGTCTGATCGCAGCGGGGATATACGTCCCCAACGAGATCATTTATGCGCTGGACCTGGTCCCGCTGCACCTGGAGAATGTCCCCGTAACCTATGGGATCCTGATGGGCGAGGGAAGCGACCTGCTGGCGACGGCCAAGAGCTTTGGCTTAGCCCCGGAGATTTGCTCCAACCACCGCACCATTGCCGGGTTTTTCCTTCGGCGTCTGGCCCCACCGGTGGACGCGGTCGTCTGGACTCACCTGCTCTGCGACAATACCGCCAAGATCGGCGGACTGCTGACAAAACTCTGCGGCGTCCCCGGTTTCTTCCTGGACCGTCCATACCGGGCCAACGGGGCGGGCCTCGCTTATCTGGTCAACCAGTTGGAAGACCTCATCGCTTTCCTGGAGAGGATTGCGGGGCGCCGCCTGGACGCTGCACGGCTGGAGGCGAGCCTCGACTATTCCCGGCAGATGGTGCACCTGTCAAGAGAACTGGACAAGCTCCGGATGCGGTCTCCTTCTCCCATATCGAGCCGGAAGATCTACCAGCTTCTGTTCATTAGCTGGTTGTACGGTGGTTGTGCGGAGGCGGTGGAGTTCTACCAGACTGTCCTGAATGAGGCAAGCACGCCCGGCAGGATAGCCCCCGAAGAGAGGACGCGCATCCTTTCGCTCTTCGTCGCGCCCAATTACGCCTGGAAACTCCTGGACTGGCTGGAGCGCGAGCATGGCGCCCGGTTCGTAGCCGATCCCTATCACTGCCACTGGGGTGGTTGGTCGTATGAATCCGTTGATCCGTTGTCCAGTCTGGCCCGCAAGATGCTGGCGACTCCGGCGTGCCGGCAACTTCACGGACCCGTGGACAACTTTATTCAGGACTGTCTGGAGGATGCCCATGTGTACCGGGCCCGGGCCGCCATCTACTGGGCCCACCTGGGTTGCCGCCAGGCGTGCGGGGCTATCAGGCTCGTCAAAGACAGGCTGAAGGAGGCCGGCATCCCCACCCTGGTGTTGGACTGCGACATTAGCGACCCGAGCGTGATCGGACTGGATGAGATAAAAGAGAAAATAGATGGCTTCTTCGAGACCATAGGGGAGGCCGGCGCCTGACGGGTACCCAGCAGCGGTAGCCTACCCGAAAAGAACAAATCCCCTTATGGCATTATCTCGCGACTGCTGCTAATATGGAGCTTGAACGACTATCAGGAGGTTAATTCAGTGCGACTCATGCCATTTCTTGCCATAGCGGCCAGCGTGACTGTTCTGCTCGCGGCCTGCGCTCCATCCCCGTCCCCGGCTACACCGTCTCCAACGCCCACCCGCCCCGC
>JACQTY010000062.1 GCA_016210545.1 Chloroflexota bacterium | reverse complement strand
GACGAAAATGTTTACACTCCATGGCATTCGCGACATGCCCCTACCTGAAAAACCTCGGTCTCCGGGCCAAAAACTATGTAAGCCTATCTGAGAAAAGTTCCTGAAAACTATTTCCCACCTCGATGTGCGGAAGTTGGGCTAACCGAGAGCTGCATAAAGAAGAAACATAGGGTGGGAGCGGTGGAAAGACGCATAGGAAGACTTCTGGAAGCCAACAGTCGCGCCGCTGGCCTATTTAAGGTAGAGGTAACCGCAGGTGAGGGCGGTCGAGCCGCTGTTTCCTGGGAGAAAGTCGAGGCCTGGCGGGAGTGGGCTGAACTGAGCGAAGGGTGCTACCTATTACGCAGCAACATCACTGATTGGGACGCCGCGCAACTCTGGCAAGCCTATATCCAGTTGACGGAGGCAGAAGCGGCCTTCAGGATGCAGAAGACTGACCTCAGGATAAGGCCCATCTGGCATCAGAAGGCGGAAAGGGTCCAGGCCCACATCCTGGTCTGCTTCCTGGCTTACGTGCTATGGAAAATGCTGGGGCAGATGTGCAAGAGGTCCGGACTAGGGGACGAGCCGCGCAAGGTCTTGGACGAGATCGCCCAGATCAAAGTGGTAGACGTAGTCATGCCCACGAAGCAAGGGGCGGTGATCAGAAAACGTTGCGTCGCCCAGCCCACCAAGGCCCAGGCTATCCTCCTTCAAAAGCTGCAACTATATCTCCCACAGCGACTGAAAATCTACGAAATGTAGTGTAAACTTTAGCTTCAGAAAATCTGTCTTTAGATTTGAAACTGCGGAAGTTGGGCTAGCAGCCGCGTTTGAAAGCCGAGTTGTCTCTATGACAAGTTCTCCCACTGCACTAAACGCTATTTTGTTCAAAACAATCCTGGATTGAGGCAGTGTGTCGCCTTGGGCTTGGGGAGCGGTTACAGGCACGGGCGACATGAACTCCATGCGGAGCCGCTGGCTATCGAGGTTCAACTGCGGCTCTTGCGCTTATCGATCACGTCGTGACCGCCGCACGTCGCGCCACGCTCAAGTATAGAGGACAATGTAGGCTATCCACAAAAGCAGGCCAACGGCGAACACTCCCTGGTTGTCCGAGTCCCCCGAGTTGTACGGCGGCGGCTTTGCTCCGATTGAAAACATGGCCAAGTAAACAAGAAATGGTCCGAAGCAATAGGTCGCAAGACCGATCAGGAGAAAGAAGACCCCTTTTGGCCGGCGGCCCAAGTAGCAATGTTCTAGTCCCAGCAAGCCTACCAGGCCCGGAACAGCGGCCAATACTGTAGCCAGGTTACGACTTTTGGATCCCATTTCAGGAGTCCTCCGCAGAGGCGGTCCCTCTCTAACGTGGCCGTACCTTCAGCGTCACCATGACCGTGCGGCTGCTGCCGTTGGCCGAAGCCGTACCCCGGTTGTCCAGGACGATGGTGTAGTCGCCGGTCTGGGTAATGGTCCAGTTGATGGGCGTCATGAGGTACTCGATGGGCCGGTTTATCAGGACCGTCCCCCGCGGGTCTTTGACCTGGAAGCTCATGCCGCTCCCGGGGTAGTTGAACTCCAGGCTGGCACCGGCCGATGCTGTGCTGTCCATAGGGATGACCAGCGTAGCGATGTCACGCGGCGGCACAGAGAAGTAGTCCTTCCCGCCGGTCGTGCTCCAGTCGGGAAGTCGTATTATCGCCGGGGCCGGAGTTGCTGCCGGCTGTGTTGCAGGTGCAGCCGCTGGAGTTGTTGCTGGCTGCGTCTCAGGCGTAGTTGCCGGAGTAACCGAAGGCGCACTGGACGGTGGCTGGGCCACGTTCACCGTGAGGTCCAGTTTCACTGCGCCGCCCTGTACCCAGGTCGCCGTCTGGTCCGCCTTGACGCCGTCTACATAGAACTCGATCTTTGTGTCGATGCTGGTCCTCGCCCGCACCTGGGCCGAGTAGTCGAAGTCTGCCCCGCTGGCAGCGGCCTCGTTCTCCCACAGCGTTCCGCCGACGACTGCGCTGACCTTTGCGCCGGCTGGAGCCGGATAGGCATCACTCTTGTCGGCCGCCGTGTAGAGCCGGATAGTCCCGAAGAACATGTTAGGCGGCCTGGTGAGGTCCAGGTCTGGCGGCGAAGCCGTGGGCATCGTCGCGGAGGGCGGTGCCGCGGGCGCAGGCCGCGCCGGATTGTTCGTGGGCTTAACTGTGAGCGTCACCAGAAGGGCACGGGGTCTGCCGTTGGCGGCGGCCTCGCCCCTGTTGTCCAGGACGATCGTATAGTCGCCGGTCTGGGTTATGGTCCAGGTAATAGGTGTCATCAGGTACTCGATAGGCCGGTTGATCAGAACCGTCCCCCGCGGGTCTTTGACCTGGAAGCTCATGCCGCTCCCGGGATAGTCGAAGGAGAGACTGGCGACAGCCGACACGTAGTTGTCCATAGGGATGGTCAATGTGGTGACGTCCCGCGGCGCTACGGTGAAATAGTCCTTCCCGCCGGCCGTGCCCCACTGGGGAAGACTTATGGCAGCCGGATTTGGCGGCGCCGTCGTTGCCGGCGACGGATCGGGGCGTGGCGGGTTGTTCGTCGGGCGCACTGTGAGGGCCACCAGGACCGACCGGGTCTCGCTATTGCCCCTGGCCTCGCCCCTGTTGTCCAGGATGATCGCATAGTCGCCGGTCTGCGTAATGAGCCAGTCTACGGGCGTCATGACGGACTCGATGGGCCGGACATGCAGCGCCACACCGCTGGGGGCCTTGACCTGTAAGCTCATGCCGCCTCCCGGGTACTCGAAGGAGAGGCTGGCACTGGCCGACACATACTTGTCCATGGGGATGACGAGAGTGGTAATTCCCTGCGGCGCCACCGAGAAGTAGTCCTTGCCGCCAGACTTGCTCCAGTCGGAGAGGGTTATCACTACCGGCGCGGGCGCCGCGCCCGGGGCGGCTCCAGTTCCGGCCGGAGCCGGAGTAGGGCCGGCAGCGGTCCCAGGCTGGTCAGCGTAGGTCTCGATCCACGCGGTAACCGGGACCGGGCTTTGCCCCTTTCTGTTATCGAACACGAGCGTGTATGTGCCGCTCAGCGAGACGCGCATCCCGCCCATGTGCAGACCGGACACGGCGCTAACGTCCTGGGGCTTGTCGTCGGGCAAGACCACGCCGAAGCCCACAGCGCCGGACTTCATCTGGGCGTCCACGCTGTAGCCCAGCCAGGGGGTCTTGCCGGCATCGACCTCGAAGGATAGCTCCAGGTGTTCTCTCGCAGGCACTGTAAATCTGCCTGTATGGAACCCCGGTTGGTCGAAATTGACGGCCAGCTCAGGACGCTGGTCCAGGTCTGCAAGCGTTGGAAGCTTCACGTCGGTCCGGGCAGAGATTGTCCAGGAAGCGTGTATCCTCTTGTCGCCGGTGAGGGGGTTAGCCCAGGTGAAGATGTACTTGCCTGAAAGCTGGGGATCGAATGAGCTAATCACCAGGCCATTGATGTTACCTCCGGCCACCGTCTTCCCGTCGGGGCCGGTGATCAACAGCGTGGCAGCACCACCGAGGCCGGCGACGTCCGTGCTGTATTCGACCTGGCCAACCCGGTTGCGGTCTATGGACACGGTGAAGGACCGGGACGCGCCGGGGCCGAGATCGATGATCCGGGGGTGAGTCCCGTAGGTTGAGTTGGCGGCCTGGTCCGGAGGCGTAATAGCGCCGCTGGCCGCTCCAGGCGCAGGCTGAGGCGACGTGCTGCCAGCGCCAGTGGGCGATCCTCCCACCCGGACTATCACGCCCCCCGTAGCAGCATTATCCCCCATGTCAAAACCGGTGACGGTAACAAGGTATTCCCCATCCTTGAGGGGTCCCTTCTTTAACGTGCTCCCGGCGACAATGACCGGCGTAGTGTCGAGTGTTTGCAGTTTAGGGGTTAGCAGGAATGGCGTGAAGGAAGAAGTCTGCCCCGGCAATAACGCACCGAGGGCCCCGCCAGTCAGCTCGTAACCTTCCATGAGTTTACCTGTAGCCTCGTCGTATGCAAAGTATGCTTTTGTCCGGCGGGACTTAGGGGTTTGTTGATAGCTGCCAAACACCGCCCGCTGCCCGGGCCGCCACTGCACTGTAAATACAGGCTGGCTCAGCTTGCCATCATCCAGATACCAGGCCATACCATCGAAACTATAAGAATAGTCGTTGGTCCTGGTGTAGGTGCGAGGTTGCTCATCAAAGCTGAACAGGACCTGGGTGTCTTTGTTCGGGTCCGTGGGCATAGTAGCCACCCCCACTACCACTCCGGTTACCAGCGTCTCATCGCTCACCCGCCCGGTAACCGTTATACGCCCCTGGCCAGGGACGACAGATATGGCGTCTATTTGTGGCTGCGGCACCACCGGCGGTGTCTTGTCATTTGCAGACATCCTCGTAAGCGCACCTATCAGTTCTGGCCATCCTGTCCTGCTGGCACCCGGCAGTTTGCTATAGTAGCCAGATGCGCCCTCGGCCACATCTTTCTTGATGGGGAGGTAAATACTCAGGCCACTCAGGTCGTTTTCCCTGTAGCCATCACCGGCCACCCTGTAAATCACTGCTTTGTTCAAGGCTGTCTTGACGGCGGCTGCGCTCCTGGCAATCTCACCGTCCTGCATGTTTCTGGCGGCATTGGCGGCCAGAGCACCGAGGTCAAAAGTGAGGCCAGGGTCAATGAAGTCCGTGCGTCCGAACGCCGGCGTGTCGTAACGGGCTTTGCCAACGAGTTGCCCCAGCCGTACCAGCTGGTCTGTGGTGCCTCTCCGTGCATCCCCCGCAACATAGGTGTTAACACTCTTCCCGAAGCTGGACAGGGCTTCCGCCAGACCAGTCATCTGGGCCATGTCTATAACTGAGAAGGTGCTGTAAAGCGATTGTGAGGCAGCATTCTTTTTAAGGTTAGCTATATAACCTTCGCCGATGGTTTTGGCCCAGTCCTGGGGGTCCATATCGGGCTTCGCAGTCAGAGTGCCAAGGGCAGCCTCGTAGTCCCAGCCCAGGCCGGGCTCCAGCTCTTCTGAAGCTGCCAGGACCCGGGCATAAGGTTGCAGTTCCAGGGCCACTTCGGTGGAAGCCATCAGACAGGCATCAAAACCAAGCAGGTCGAAAGTGGTCCCACCACCCTTCAGGGCATTGGCCACCTGGGGCAACGGCATGGGCGTCCCTCCGCCCGAGCTATCGTCCGTGGCGAAGCCCTGCCAGGCGCCGCCATGGTCCCACAGTACAAGGGCGAAGCGTTTTGCCGGATAATTCCGCGTTCCCCAGATAATGAAGTCCTTGAGTGTGTTGGGGTCGGACATATTCGTCTGGCCCAGGTCCGCCAGTTCCTTCAGGTTGCCCTTCTCAACAAAAAGCCGTTTAGTTCCACCCCAATTAGGCAGGTTGACTACCCCGGCATTCACCTGGTCCGTGTCTCCCCGGTCAACTTGGACTACTACCTGCACCCTGTCCGAGGAGCCAATGGCAGCCATCTGCTTCAGGTTGATCAGCGAGAACGCCTCCAGGTTGTTGTCGGCGGCCATGTACACGAGGACAGTCCACTCGGGACTGCTGGTCAATCTGACAGATCCCCGTGACGTCACATCCCCGCCTGTACCGACCGGCGCCGAGGTCGCCGTATCTGCCGGGGCAGAACTGTTGCTCCCGCAAGCCAGCAGCCCGCCTAGGGCCAGGCCGATGAATGCTGCCATCAAACAACGTTTCAGAAACATGGCCAGGGTCTTGGTCTCCATATCTATGCCTATCTCTTTCTCACTACGATGGCCCAATCATCTGAAGAAACCGGCCGGCAGACGCTTCAGCCGGGCGTTGGCGCTGCTGCTCAGGGATTGAACAGAGAAACTATTGGTGTTATTGCCTGTCAGCATACTAAAAGCGTTGCCTCCGGGCAATGACAGCGGGTTGCTGGTAGTGATCAGCGGTTCCAGTACGGTCAGGGCAATAATGTTGTTCCCGCCAAGTGCCGCGCCAGTGTTGCCAATCAGGTCAAGCCGCACCCACAACGGCGCAGCATTATTCAGTTGGTCGGGCCTGATCAGAGGCGTCACCTGAGTCAGGTAAATGTCCGTGGGCAACAGCGGTGTAACATTGGCCAGGAAGACCTCGTTCTTGATAGCCACGTGCGCCAGGACGTTCTGCGGTATGCTGTTCTTTTTCATCAGGTCGGCGATTTCCTGGGCGGTGATCCGTCCCTGGCTAATACCTTGACTGACAGATTCCGGGCTGGAATAGCTTATTGGCTGGGGGGCCGGCGCCAGCCTGATGGGACGGCCCATGTTGTCCAGCGATAGGCCAGTCGGGTCATAGGCAGGTAGCTTTCCCTGGTTGAGCCCCAGAATGATGAAATCGGGCAGATGGTCGATGACGTAGCCTGCGTTGGACAGGTAGTTGCGGACGGTTAGGCTCACCAGGGACAGGGCCGGCGCCGGCGGGTCATGGCGCCAGCCATACCGCTGGGCCATGGTCCACTGCACCGACGGGGGCACCAGGCCCTTCTTGACGGCATCGATATAGACTGACTCGGACAGCTTGCCGTTGGATATGGCCTGGGTTATGGAGTCAAAGCTGGTGAAGGTAATGCGGCTAACCTCACCTATGTCTATTACCAGGTCGGGGTAGATCAGGGCGTCCTTGGCCATCTCCCCAATCCATATATTGACCTCGCTGTTATCGGGAGCGCGCCCCCTTGCCGTCTGGAAGGCCAGTGTTACCACCTCTCTGCCCAGCGGCGTGTTAGCCTTCTCCCGCAGGTTCTTGCGCAGCGCGGCAACGACCTTATTGATGTTCCATGCCTTGAGGACAGCGTCTTCCTCGTCGGAGATAACGCCAAACATACTCTTCCACAACTTGAGGTCGGCATCGGTGGGGGCCCTGCCATGCACGGTCCGCCAAGCCATATCCACCCTTATATGCCACACCAGGTCGCTATAGGCAGGGGCGTTGGCCTTTATCTCTCTGACAGCGCCGTCGTACTTTGGCGCCTTTATTATATCCTCGCCGGTGGCGTACTTGAAAGCGCGTTTGGCGACATCCGTCCCGAAATCAGTCTCGGCGTTCTCCTTCAGGTACTGGAGATGCGCGGCTACCAGGGCCCTCAGACTGGCCACCCGCGGGTCGCCGCTGGGAATTCCTGCCCAGAACTTCGTTTCATCTGCTGTTGGAGAGCGGCCTAACGCCCGGCGGTAAGACTGCTCGATCAACGCCAGCCTCTCCGGTGAGGCGACGGGTTTGGCCTTTATTGTCAGGCCGGCGAACTGGCTCCAGCCATTGCCACATGTGTCGCAGCCTCCCAGCAAGTAGGCGGCGCCCGGCTTGGCCCCCGCTGGAACCTGGAACTTGTGCTGGAAGGAGGTGTTGGCTCCCAGGCGGGTCACGTTAACGTGTGTCTCGCTACAACCGGAGCTGCAATAAAAATAGAAGCTCATGAAGCTATTTGGTTTGGCTGTGCCCGAGACGGTCACCCATTCTCCGGGGAGTGCGGAGTTCGGGGTAAAAGCAGGGGGCTTCCTTCCGAGACTCGCCCTGGTTGCATCATCCGCATCCGATGCGCTCTCAGTGCCCGATGATGCAGGGGCGGCGACCAGGAACCGCGCCAGGTCCAGCGCATCGTCATCCGTTTCCGTCCGCGCCCCGGGGGCGGGCTGGGGTTGTGGTGGCGGGGGTGGTTCTGTTTTGACAGGAGCGGTTGTTACGGCAGGCGTTGCCGGTGCCGGCGTCCCCGCTGGAACCGGCTCTGGCTGCGGCGTGACAGCAGGTCTGGCCGGAGCAGCTTGCGGAGCGGGCGGCGGCGAAGGCTCAACAATAGTCTGCACCGGGGTTGTGATCGCAGCCGGCGCCGCTGGAAGCGCGGACGGTGAAGGACCCTGTCCCACACACGATGCAAATATACTGGCTAACAATAGGCCAACTACCAGGTAGATGGCTATTTTCCGCTGTGACATGTAGGATACCTCCTCTTTGTTCTTGAAACCTGGATGATAAACCGAACTATTTATATACAATTGTTTACACAGGACTCTAATATGTAACGCATTTGTGGTCAACAAAATGTAAACGCGTGGTGAAAATTCGCCGTTCCCAGTTACCCAAGCGGCCCGCTCGGGGGCCGTGGGGTCCTGACCGGCCTGGGCGCCGTCTTGCAGCCCGTCTCGAGGCAACGGGCATCCATATTAAGCTTGGACGCCTGGTTGAGCAAGGTCTGTCGCTTCTGGGTCTGCGTCGCTAACTCGCTTTCCAATTTGCCGGTGTCTGCCTTTAGCTTGCCCAGCGTCTTATCGGCGGCTGCGGCGTTGGCCTGCAGCTTACCCGCCGATTCGCGATGCTTCGCCGCCAGGGCACGGCTGCTAACCGCCTGGTCTACCGAATCGGCTGCCAGCTTCAACTCTCCCACCCGGTATTCGTACTCGGCTATCAGCCCGTTGAGCGTGTTCACGATTGCTTCAACTACAGTGACCCTTACCATCGGCACTATGCCGCCAATCTCGAAGGTCACCTGCTCAGCCTTAGCCAGGCCTATTGCAATGTCCGCTTGCTGCACTCCCAAAAAGGCTACGGCCTTGCGCGGGTCTATGTCCCAGTAGGAGTTGTACTCGGCGACATGTTTCCTGCGCTCCGCTTCCCAGTACCG
>JACQTY010000061.1 GCA_016210545.1 Chloroflexota bacterium | reverse complement strand
CTAAGAAATTATCTCAAAAAGGGAGGCGCCACACCTAGGCACCCCCAGTAGGGCATCCCGACTTGTCGGGACTAACCTGCCGATTATTTGGGGTCGGGTTGGGAAACCCGACCTACGGGATTTTGAGATAGATTCTAAATCCCGATTCCATCGAGGGTCCTCGACAAAGTAGGGACAAATCCGAATGGCTTGAGTTAAGACCAACAGAGAGCCACGCACTTGGATTACTGGAATTCAGATTCGCCGAAAACGGCCATTTCCCCATTCCCGCGGAAGTCCCGATTCATCGGGATAATTGCGGTCCCATCCCTGCCCCTGGATTCCGAATCAAAGCCTGCCCCGTACCTGATACGGGGTTCGGAATGACACGGTGAGACAGTCATATTTTCATCCTTCGTGGCGCTTATGGTAATGAGCATGGATGATTCTGAGGAGTCCGCCGAAGGCGGGCGACCGAATCCCGATGCATCGGGACTGTTCCTCTCCTGCGTAGGATGGTTCCGCTACGCCATTATCGGGGTGCGGTCTCTGTGGCCTCAGCGGTAAAATCGTCTTGCTTCCGGCTTGTCCGGGTTTTAGGATTCCGTTCCCCACCCTTGCGGGGACAAGGCTTAGGACTCAGGATTTCGCCTTCGGCACCCACTCCGCCGCCTTTGCCGCCCGGGGCTTGATGGGCTTCTTCCTTCCAAAAGCGGTCACCAGCAGGCTGTTCTTGCGTTCCTGCCGCTGGAACATGTCCGGAGTAGGCAGGCCAACTACTCCCTCTTCGCCCAGCCTGTCGATCTCCGGGTCGGCGTAGCCCAGCCCGTGCAGGACCTCTCTGGTGTGCTCGCCCAGGACGGGCGGCGGCTTCGACGGGTGCACCGGCCCGGTAGCCCTGAACTTGACCGGCACGTTCACCATGCGCAGCCGCCCGTCGCGGGGGTGGTTGACCTCGCTCACCATGTCGTTGGCCTCCACCTGCGGGTGGGCCAGAAATTCGGCGTAGTCGAGGCAGGGATAACAGAATAGGCCATTCTGACGGAAGGCGCTCTCCCACTCCGAACGGGTCTTCTTCTTGAATGCCCCATCGAGGACTGGGTAAAGCTCGGAGCGTCTTTCCACGCGCTTCTGGTTGGTGTCATACCGTGGGTCTGCGAGCAGATGCTCCAGGCCCAGAATGGAGCAAAGCGCCTGCCATTCGTCGTCATCCTGGCCGGCTATGGTGACAACGTCGCCATCGGCGGCGGTGTAGGCCCCGTAGGGGAAACGGCCCATCGCCGAGCCGCGGCCGCCCTTCTTGTAAAGGACGCCCTCTAAGAGATAGGTGTCGATGCACGGCTGCTGCATGTACATGCCCACGTTGGTCAGAGAGTTGGTCACCTCCTGCCCGATGCCGGTGCGCTCACGCATGAGCAGAGCGGTGACGATAGCGAAGGCATTGAGGGCCGCCCCGCCGTAGTCCAGGAAGGGGTGCCCGGTCATGTAGGGCGCCTTGCCCGCCTCGCCCTGGCTGGCGACCACGCCGGTGAACGCCTGGGCGGGAGGGTCGGCGCCGCCCCAGCGGGCCATCGGGCCGGTGTCGCCGAACATGTGAAAGGAGCCGTAGATTATCCGCGGGTTCAGTTTGACGACCGCCTCGTAGTCCAGGCCCATGCGTTTCATGACGCCGGGCCGGAAGTTCTGGACCAGCACGTCGACACCCTCCACCAGCTTCAGCACGATCTCCTTGCCGCGGGGATCGCGCAGATTGACGGCCAGGCTCCGTTTGCTGCGGTTGTTGCCGAGGAAGGTTATGCTATCGCCCTCCCGCAGAGCCGTCAGGCGGGTGAAGTCCCCCTCCAGGGGCTCCACCTTTATGACGTCGGCCCCGAGGTCGCCGAGCAAGCGCGTGGCCACCGGCCCGAAGGCCGCCTGCGAGAAGTCCAGCACCTTGATCCCGTCGAGAGGCAACATGGGAAACCTCCTCCCCAGAAAGACAGCGCCGCGTCCCGACTTGTCGGGATCGAAGCGTTGTCGCTGGCCACCTCCTCCGCCCCCCGCATACGTCCACTGGAGCCAGAATTATGCGGGCATTGTATTCCACAAGGCAGGGAAAGTCAAGGCGAATACGTTGCTGCGTCGACAACGACGCTGAAAGCCTATTGACATTTCCCCATTTTGCGGCTAATCTTTCCCTTCGGGAGGTGACTATGGACTTGAATTTCATGGTACCTGTGGCCGGGGCTTTGGCTGTAATCTTCGCCCTGGTTATGGCATGGGACGTGCTCCGGCGCGATCCCGGCACCAAGGACATGCAGCGCATCGGCGGCATGATCTTCCAGGGTGCAATGGCTTTCCTGAAGCGTCAGTACTCTACTATCGGCTTGTTCTCTGTGGCTACCGCGGCCCTCATAGGCGCCGTGCTGGGCGGATTGGCCAGCTCGGAGGAACTCAAGCTGCTGAGCATCACGCGCTTCGCCCTAGGCGGCCTGACGGCCATCGCTTTTCTGGCTGGCGCTTTCTGCTCAGCCATATCCGGTTTCATCGGCATGTATATTGCCGTCAAGTCCAACCAGCGTTGCGCCAGCGCCGCGCAGCGCAGTCTGAACGAGGCCATCACCGTTGCCCTGCGAGGCGGCTCGGTATCAGGGTTTCTTATTGTGGCGCTGAGCCTGCTAGGTGTAGCCGGTATTTTCTATGCCTACGGCGGCGGGGATAACCCCGGGATTGCCCCGCACCTGATCGTCGGCTTCGGATTCGGCGCCAGCTTCGTGGCCCTGTTTGCCCAGCTTGGCGGCGGTATCTACACCAAGGCCGCCGACATGGGCGCTGACCTGGTGGGCAAGGTGGAATCCGGCATCCCGGAGGACGACCCCCGCAACGCCGCAGTGATCGCAGACCTGGTGGGCGATAACGTCGGCGACTGCGCCGGCCGCGGCGCCGACCTCTTCGAGTCGACGGCGGCCGAGAACATCGGCGCTATGATCCTCGGCATCGCCATCTATGCAGTGACCAAGAACCCGGCGTGGGTGCTGTTTCCGCTGGTCGTGCGTGCCTTCGGAATCATCGCCAGCATGGTCGGCATCATCTCGGTGAGGGGCAAGGAGAATGAGAACCCGATGAATGCCCTTAACCGGGGCTACTATCTGGCCATCATTCTGTCCATAGCTGGGATGGCGTTTACTACCCAGGTCATGCTGCACAACTGGTGGCTGTTCTGGGCAGGCATGGTGGGTATCGCCGCCAGCGTCGGGATTGTCTACCTCACGCAGTTCTATACGGAGCCCCGTTTCCGCCCGGTGAAGGAGATAGCTAACGCTTCCCGGACCGGCCCGGCCACGAATATCGTCGCCGGCGTCGCGGTTGGCTTCGAGACGACCCTGGGCACCACGGTGGTTATCGGGCTCGCCCTGTTGCTGGCCTACTGGCTGGGATCCCAGGCGGCGTTGGTAGACGCTGCCGGCCACAATATTGGGGCCGTTTTTGGAACAGCCGCCGCCACGATGGGCATGCTCATGACGGCGCCCTACATCCTGGCCATGGACACCTTCGGCCCTATTACGGACAACGCCAATGGCATCAACGAGATGGCGGGCGCGGGGCCCGAGGTGCGCAAGAAGACTGACCGCCTGGACGCAGTGGGCAATACGACCAAGGCTCTGACCAAGGGCTACGCCATGGTCTCGGCCGGCCTGGCTGCCTTCCTGCTATTCCAGGCTTACATCGACCGGGTGAACCTGCTCCGGCCGGAAAACCCTCTGACCGCGGTGAACATCGCCCGCGTTGAGGTCTTCGTGGGGGCCATGATCGCCGTTATGCTGGTGTTCCTCTTCAGCTCCCTGGCGATACGCGCCGTAGGCAACACCGCAGCGAAGATCATCGAGGAGGTACGCCGCCAGTTCCGGGCAAACCCCGGCATCATGCAGGGTACGGCCCTGCCGGACTACGGCCAGGTGGTGGACATCACGGCAAAGGCAGGCCTGAGACAGATGGTGGGACCCGGCCTTCTGGCAGTAGGCCTGCCGATTGCGGTGGGCCTCATTTTCAACCGCATACCCGGCTATGACGCCGCCATGTCGGTGGCCGCCTTCCTGATGGTGGGCACCATCGCCGGCATTATGCTGGCCTCCTTCATGAATAACGGCGGCGGCGCCTGGGACAATGCCAAGAAGATGATCGAGGACGGCCAGCTAAAGGACGAAAAGGGGGATCCCATTCTGAAGAAGTCCCCGACCCACGCCGCGGCTGTGGTGGGGGATACGGTGGGCGACCCGTTCAAGGACACTGCCGGGCCTTCCCTGCACGTCCTTATCAAGCTGCTGGCCACTATCACACTGGTGCTGTCACCGCTGTTCATCTAGCCCCTGCCGGCGGTATGTCAGACATAAGAGGAGCCCCCCGCCAAGGTGGTGGGGGCTCCTTTCGGTTTTGCAGGAGTCCCGGCGCGTTAGAGTGAGCGCCTCCCGACATATTGGGAATCACATTTCCGAGACTCACGCATCGTTCTCGTCGCCGTCAGACCGCCGGGGTGATGTTGAACTCGTATTCGCGTCATCTCCCAGCAGCCCCTCGCGGTACAGGGCCTCTATGCGCTCATGAAAGGCACGCAGGGCGCTCCACGTCAGGTACACCATAGCGGCTGTGGCTACTCCGGTCAGGACAAGGAACATGGGTAACCCCGACCCGACAAGATGCACCATCAGGGGCATGGCGATGACCCCCAGCGCCGCCAGCAACACAAAGGAAATTGTGTTCCGAAGGAGAAGGCGCACCAGGTGCGGGGGAAAGAACCGTATGTTTGTGCGGCTCCAGGGCGCGGACTCCACGATGGCGTTCAATATTGTTGCCAGCCTTCGCCAGATGACGATGGCAGACGGGACACACAGCGCGATGGTGATGACGCCGATGACCGCCCTCAGGGTCGCTGGAGACAATCGAAGGACCCGGCCCAGCGAGTCGCTGGCATCGAGGACGAAGCTGCTGCCAAGCAGGAACAGTCCGATAACAAGCATATTGATGGCAATAATCGAGACGCCACGTCTCATTTCTCTCAGAAGAAGCGACTGTCTGGCTTCAGCCCGCCGTATGGCGCGGAACATCTGTCCGGTGTAATCCACGAATTCCCTTACCCGCGACGGGGCCAGATGGCCGATGCGGTCAACCAAACTATCGGCGCTGTGGATGAGGAAAGGGGCTACCACAGATGTAGCCAGCGACACCCCCGCCACCACCGGATAGACTAGCGGCCCTGTTGCCCTCGAATCCAGACCTACCTTGGCAATCACGAGCGAGAACTCACCCCGTTGAGACAGCGCGCCGCCTACCCGAAACGAGGTCCTGGCATCATAGCCCAACATGTACGTGCCCAGGAAGCCAAATACAACTTTTGCCGAGATGGCAAGCACGCTTATCAATAGCACCGGCGCCCAGTAGTGGCCAAGCAGAGAGACATCGATCAACATGCCCATCGCCACAAAGAACAACGCCCCGAACAAGTCGCGTATTGGCGTCAGCAACCGGTGAATGTCGTCCTTGTGATGGGACTCGGAAAGAACGGCCCCGGCCAGAAAAGCTCCGGCAGCAACCGACAGCCCGAGGGCATTGGAAACCAGGGCCATCGAAAACCCCAACCCCAGCGTGGCCACTACAAGGATCTCCTGAGAATGCACGCGAGCTACCCTGTCCAGCAGCCAGGGAACGACTATCCGTCCTACCACCACCGCCGCCGCAGCCAGCACCACAAGGCGCACCGAGACCATGGCTACGTTGCCCCAATTCATGTCGCTGCTGCTGGCTATTCCGGACAGGGCCACGAGCAATAATACCGCTGCGAAGTCCTCAACTATCAGTATCCCGAATGTGATCCGGGAAGATAGCAGGCCGGACTTCCCGGTATCGTTCAATATCTTCACCACAATTGCAGTGCTGCTGATGGACAGAGCCGCGGCGATGAACAACGAGTCTATGCGTGACCAACCCAGGAGTTGCCCCACTCCGTAGACCAGGAAGAGTGTGAGCATTGTCTCCAGTCCGGCCACGACGCCGGCGACAACCCCTACCTGGCGCAGTTTCCCGAAGTTGAAGTCCAGCCCCAGACTCAGCAACAGCAGGATTATGCCAATGTCGGCCAGTTGCTTGATGATCTCGGTGTCCCTGACCAGCGGAAAGGGAGGGGTGTAGGGGCCGACGATGATCCCGGCTATGAGGTAGCCCAGCACCACGGGCAATCGCAGGCGGTGAAACAAAACAACTACCGCCCCGGCGATCACCAGGATTATTGTGATGTCGGCCAGCAATCGCAGATCTTCTGACATGGGCCCTCCGGGACCAGACGGGTACTATCTAAGGGGGCGGTGACCTGCCAGGCAGTCTCTCTAACTTATTCTATGTGAAAATAGGCCCGAGGTATACCCCTTCACGGGCGAAGCTGTGCTTCCCCTGTTCTCTGCGGCGGCACCATCCGTGTGGTATGCGCTGCCGTGGGTCGGGTTTCCGAACCCGACTCCACAAGAAATGAAGAAGCCCCCCGCCAAGACGGGGGGCTTCTTTTTGCGAGAACCAATCTCAAGATGGCGACGCGCCGTTTCCGCACCGGAACCGCAGGGGCAATTCATGAATTGCCCCTACACCCTCACATTAACCCCTCTTCTTGCACACCGGGCTTGAGGAAGGGGTTCCCCTGCCGCTCATCGCCGATGGTGGTCTCCGGACCGTGACCGGGGTAGGCGATGGTATTATCGGGCAGGGTGAGCAGCCTGGTGTGGATGCTGTCCATCAACATGTGCAGGTTGCCGCCGGGGAAGTCGTAACGGCCGATGCCATAGTTGAAGAGGGTATCGCCTGTGAAAACGACGCCGTGGCCCACCAGGCAGATACCTCCGGGAGAGTGCCCCGGGGTGTGCAACACCTGAAAGCTGAGGTCTCCCACCTTGATGGTATCGCCGCCGCGGAGGAGCATGTCCGGGGGAGGCGGGGCGTCCAGCTTGATGCCAAACTGCGAGGAGACCATCTGTCGCTCGCTGGCGCCGGCCAGCCTCTCGTCGGCGTGGGCAGCCAGCTTCGCCCCCGTGGCCTCTTTTATCTTCCGCACTGCCCCGACGTGGTCCAGATGGCCGTGGGTAAGCACTATCAACTGGAGCTTTACGCCATGGGCCTCCAGGCGTTTCATGATCCGGTCGGCGTCATCGCCAGCGTCCACCAGCATCCCCTCTTTGGTCTTCTCCGAGGCTACGATGTAGCAGTTGGAGGCAAAGCCCCCCACTTCCAGCTTTTCCAGCAGCATCCCTTCGGCCATTTACTTCTTCTCTGCCTTTCTCTTGAAATACAGCGCGAACCCGGACACCGCCATCTCAGGGCTGTAATCGGTTATCTTGCCCGTGGTCTTGAAAACGTAGTCCTTGAGCCTGTTGCCCATCTGCTCCGGGCTTTCGCCCCCCTTCACCGCCCCCTCGATGATGGCCCCGTAGGCCCGGGTGTGGAACTCGACGAGGTCTATGAGGCGGGAAACGTCCCGGCCAACGCCGTCATGGGAGTAGAAGATCACCGATGGCCCCAGCCGGCGCAACCGTTCCGCGGTGGCTATATACTGCTCCATGTCGAAGGCAGGCGGGGCGCAGGCGGGGAAGGGTATCTCCGAGCCTTCCATGGGAATGCCCAGCGCCTCCCCGGAAAACAGCCCCTTGGTCCGGCTGTCCATCAACGATATGTGGTGCGGGGCATGGCCCGGGGTGAAGAACACCTGGAGATCCCTGCCGCCCAGGGAAAGCGACTCGCCGTCGGAGACGGTGTGGACCTGGCCCGGAGGCACGGGCTGAATGGCGCCATAGCGGGCCTCGAAGCTATCGCCGAAAGCCATCTTCGTGCTGGCGTTGAGGCGTGTGGGGTCGATCATGTGGGGGACGCCCAGCGGGTGAAGGACTATCTTGACGTCGGGCAGCTTCCTGGCCCACCAGCCGGCCCCGCCGCCGTGGTCTATGTGAATATGAGTAGGGATAATGTAGGCCAGTTCCTTCAGGTCCAGCTTCAACTGGCGCAGTCCGTCCTCGATGAGGGGGCCGTGGTTGGTGGGGCCGGTCTCGATCAGGGCCGCCCGCTGCCCCCGCACCAGGTAGGACACCATATAGTCGCGCGTGTCGGGCGTCTTGGCCTCACCCTCGATATGATAGATACCGTCAGCAACCTCGGTTACCTTGACCACAGTTTGCCTCCTTGGGGGAGTATTCAGGCAATCTCTTCTTGTTGTCGTTAGGGCGGGGTGCAGGTGGGGTTGGCCACGGGAAAGGGCAGGCGCAATGCCTGTGCACCAGGCAGGCGCACCGGCATTGCATCCCTGGCACAGGGGGTATTGTAGCAGGGACGGTAGCGGCATGCAAGCAACCCCAGACTCCAAAATCCACCACCTCTCCAATCTACTCAAATCGAAAGTTCTTTCACCAGCTTGGTGCTACACTCACCTTTGGGGCCGAAGTGTCGGCCTCCCTTTGGTAAAGGGAGACTGAGAGGGATTTTGACGGCGGATTAAGGGACTCTGGACAACCGCCATCTGAACAGCTAAATTTGAGGAAACGCACAATGGAAGCGCGTTGGAGGGAGGCGCCCATGGACTTCGCACTGGGCCAGGAGTTGGAAGCCTTTCGCCGGGAGGTCCGCGAATTCATCAGAACTGAGGCGCCTCCGCAATGGCAGTGGTCGAGGTACGCCTTCGACCACTACAGCCACGACGACGCCACTGAACGGTTCGCCAGGGCGATGGCCGCAAAGCTGGGGAAAAGGGGCTGGCTTTCCCTCACGTGGCCCGAGGAGCACGGGGGAAAGAAGGCTTCTCCGTTATTTCAACTGGCCCTGGCCGAGGAACTGGAGTACCGCGGCTGCCCCGGGGTAGATATCTTCGGCGTGGGCATGATTGCGCCAACGCTCCTCCGCTTCGCCAGCGAGGAGCAGAAGCGGGAGCACCTGCCGGGCATCGCCTCCGGGACCAACTTCTGGTGCGAGTGTCTCAGCGAGCCCGGCGCCGGGTCGGACCTGGCATCGCTGGGGACACAGGCCGTCGAACACGGCGACGACTACGTCGTCAACGGGCAGAAGGTGTGGACCAGCGGAGCGCACCGGGCCGACTGGTGCATACTCCTGGCCCGGACGGACCGGGAGCTGCCGCGGCACAAGGGGGTCAGCTTCTTCCTGGTGAATATGAAGACGCCGGGGATAACGGTGCGTCCCCTCATAAACATGGCTGGCGACCACGAGTCCAACGAGGTCTATTTCGACGGCGTCCGCGTCCCCGGGCGGAATCTTATCGGCGGCAAGAACCGGGGATGGCCGGTGGTGCTGGGCCTTCTGGACTTCGAGCGGGCCACCGCAGTGCCATTCTACGTCGTGGCCCGCCATTACCTGGAAGTGATTGCGCGACACGCCGGGCGCGCCGGCGCGCCGCGGCAAACGCTGAGGCGCCACCTGGCCGACCTGGCGGTGCAGTGCGAGATAGGCCGTCTGCTGGCCTACCGCGCTGCCTGGCTCCAGGGAGAGGGCCAGCCCTTCGATACCGAGGCGGCAAAGGTGAAGCTGTACACTGTCGAACTCAATCAGCGGGTGGCGGCGGCGGGCATGGAGGCGCTGGGGCTGCACGGCGGCCTTCTGGAAGGCTCCAAACAGGCGCCGCTGGACGGCCGCGCCCCGTGGTACTACCTTCGCAGCATAGGCAACACCCTGGAGGCCGGCGCCTCCGAGATCGACCGGGATATCATTGCATCGCGGGGGCTGGGGTTGCCCAGGGGATAGACAGGCAGTCCCGAGCCTACCCCCGACGGGGATCCCCGGACTAGTAGCATGTAACGTTTGCTTTTGATACTGGTGGCACAGGCGTCCCCACCTGTGAACCATCAAACAATAACTACGCTTATCATTGCAGCCAAGTACTGACTCTTGTTGGAGCCCAATGATGCGTCTTTGCGTTTTCCCCTTTCGGGAAATGCGGTAAAGCGGCATGCGGCAACACCCTCCAGATGGGGACCTCGGAAATAGACAGCGAAATCCTTGCTCTCAAAGGCCTGGGACTACGCCGCCGCTGACCCCACGATGTGGGGCGCTGTATCCAGCCAACCTGCCCACACCTCTGCGACTCACCCGCATCGCAACCTGAATCCGCCGTCAAATCCCTCTCAATCTCCCTTCCGGAGATCCTTCGACAGGCTCAGGACTCGCTTCGCTCGGCTCATCCCGATTCATCGGGATTTTCCAAAGGGAGAGGAAGTAGCGGTCTCTCAAGGAGGAACGTGTTCCGATTCAGTGACGGAACTGCTGCTGCGGTAAGATTCAACGGGCGGTGGATTTGGGGCAATACGCCTTGTTGACATCACAGACTAGCCAATCTATAATTGTTGATGGTAGTGCGACGCATTGGCTATAATCCCTGAGTGGCTCTATCCTACAAAGAGGGGCCGAGGCAGGGCAATTTCAAGGAGGTGTGTCTATGTGGTTTACGATCAAGTTTGATACCCAGCCGGGCAAGATCGTGGAGTTGGACAACTGGATCCGGACGGATGTATTTCCTTTCCTGGTCGCCCAGAAGGGTGTTAGCTCGGTTTGCGCCTACCACGATGCCCTTGTCGGCTATCCGGAGAGAACGCTCATGATAGAGGTGGACAGCCTGAGCCATCTGGAGACTATCCTGGCTTCCAGGGAGTTCGTTGGCATCAAGACCAGACTGCTGGACTACGGGGTGAATGTCTCCAGTCAGCTTCTCGACAGGGCCTTCTGCGTGCGGCCTGAGGTAGGCTAGGGTCCCACCCTCGGGCGAGTAGAGGGCTACGAGAAGAGGAGGTAAATAGTCTTATGATGATGAGGAGGCTACTGGTAATAGCCCTGGCGGTAGTTATCGCGTTATTGCCGGTGTCTTTGGCCCGGGCCGGAATGCTGACTATTGATGTGCCGGAGACGATGCTGACCGTATCCCAGGCAGGCGATGCGGAGATAGCCTTTGAAGACGGGGTCCTGGATGACCTTGAGGTCCGAGACCGGGAGTACACAGGAACGGGCGTGGAGGTGTTGATCGGCGGAGTGAGCTACATGGCCGACCTGCTCCTCACCAGCAACCTGAAGTTGGCCGAGCTGGGAAGCATTATCGCTGACCATGACGGCGCCGTCGATTTCACTATCGGTGAAGACATGCTCAATGTGGAGTATGAAGGCAGCGCCGAAATAATGAAGGGGATGATGCCGCATACCAAGAAGATCATGTCGCACGGCGACTTCAAGGTAGTGGACGGCACTGGCCTGTTTGAAGACCTGAAGGGCGTAGAGGGCGCCTACATGATGACCATTGTGGAACATGGCATAGAGGTAGGCTCGATGGCCGGTTTCAAGTTCTCCGCGATGGAAGTGGTTGAAGAGGCCGACTCGATCCTGTAAGCAGCGGTAAGTACGAACAGTTCCTTTATGGGCCCCGATGCGTCGGGGCCCATTCGTTTGCCGTACAGTCCGGAGCGCACTCGGCGTTCTCCCAGGCAGCGCCCTCTTTAACTCGGTTGCCTGACCTGCCGGTAACGAAGCCCTCCAACTCTCATATCACTCGCTCCGGCCGAAACACCAGGGGGTAGTACCTAACCCGGATAAGCCGGAACCAAAGAGATCTTACCGTCCCGATGCATCGGGAAGAACGCAGGGAACACAAAGGAAGTATGGAATTCTCCGCGCCCTCAGCGTACCCTGTCGAAGACTCTCGATCTATCGGAGCGGTGAATCCCGACTGGTCGGGACCATTTCGCGCAAGAACTTGGACTTAAAGGGGATAAAGGGGTCCATCTCTCGGCCACATACCCATTTTTGACATCCTTGCCAATTCACCCTATAATATTAATGGTAATGGCTACCATTTGCTGTAATGGCCTCTGGCTCCATCATCGGGAAAAGGAGCCAGGCAAAACAATTTTGAGGAGGTGCGAGTATGTGGTTTACGATCAGATTGGATACCCAGCCGGGCAAGATCGTGGATCTGGACAACTGGGTCAGGAAAGACGTAGTGCCGTGGCTGGTAGGGCAGAAGGGGATCACCTCGGTCTGCGTCTACCACGACACCCTTGTCGGCTATCCGGAGAGGACGCTCATGATAGAGGTGGACAGCCTGAGCCATCTGGAGCCGATCCTGGCTTCCAGGGAGTTCATCGACATCAAGGCCCGATTGTTCGACTACGGGGTAAACGTCTCCAGTCAACTTCTCAACAGGGCCTTCTGCGTCCGCCCTGAGGTGGGCTAGTATTCCACCCATGAGGCAGCCGTCCGCTGGAAATCACGGCCGGACCAGCAAGAAGCGCCGCGGCCGTGGTTTTCAGGCTGGCGGTTCCAGGGGAGTGGCAAGAGGAGGTAGATAGTCTATGATAAAGAGGCTACTATTGTTAGGTCTGGTGGTATTGCTCGCGCTCATGCCGGTGTCTTTGGCCCGGGCTGGCACGTTTACCGTTGATGTACCGGAGACAACGTTGACCGTTACCCAGGCAGGCGACGCCGAAATAGCCTTTGAAGACGGGGTCCTTGATGACTTCGAGGTCAAAGGACGCGAGTACGCGGGAGAGGGCGTCGAGGTGCTCATCAACGGCGTGAGCTACATGGCCAATGTGTGCGTCAGCTCTAACCTGGAGCTCGCCGGACTCGGAAGCATCATAGCTGACCATGACGGCGCCATCGGTTTCCACATCGGTGAAGATATGCTCAGGCTGGAGTACACAGGAACGGCCAAAATAACCAAGGATATGGACGCGCACACCAAGACCATTTACTCCACCGGCGACTTCAAGGTGGTGGACGGCACCGGCCTGTTCGAGGACGTCAAAGGCGTTGAAGGGACCTATAAGCTGACCATTGTGGAACATGGTCTGAAAGCCGGATCGATGGCAGGGTTCAAGTTCTCTGCTATGGAGGTCATGGAAGCTGAAGAGGACGATTCAATCCTATAAGCAGCGCCAGGTACATTCAGTGCCTTCCGGGCCCCGATGTATCGGGGCCCGGTCCTTTTCCCTGTGTCGCCGGCATGCGCTGGTTGCCAATATTTACGCATGAAAGCGGCGGGGTGTTCTCCGTTTGACGCTGCCCCCGCTGGGAGTGAACTCACTGTCGAAATCGCCCGGTTCCACCCAGCAGCCTATCTTGCAGTTCCGCCCGATCTTGGCCCCCTCGGGTATCCTGGAGCCAATGCCGACTACGTTGATGCCACAATTGAGTTTCTGCGGCTCTTCCTGGTTAGGAGTAAGATCATCACTGCAGCCGACATGAGCGCCCGCCCCTATTTGAGAGTGCTCATCCACAATCGTCTTCTGCACCACCGCCCCCCGGCCGATAACGCAGTCGCCGAAGATGACGCTGTCTATCACCTGCGCGCCCTCTTCCACATAGACACCGGGGGACAGAATGGAGTTTCGCACCTCACCGTTAACGATGCAGCCATTGCATACCAGGCTGCGGCTTATCCTGGAGTTGGGCCCCGTCTTAACCGGGGCATTGCTTTCTTCCGCGGTCATGACAGCCAGTTCGGGGTCGTACAGGTTCAAGGGGGGCAGGTCAGTGATCAGGTCCATGCTGGTCTTCCAGTAGGCCTCGATGGTGCCCACGTCCCGCCAGTACCCCTGCATTTTGTACCCGTACACATTGTACTTCCCCAGCATGCTGGGAATGATGTGCCCCCCGAAGTCCGTACCGTGCCCGTTTCCCCCCACCTGCTCCAGCACCTGCATCAGGACCTGCTTGTTGAACACGTATATGCCCATTGACCCCAGGTTGCTCTTGGCTACCTTCGGTTTCTCCTCGAAGTCCTTTATCCGGTTCATATGGTCCAGGGTCAGGATGCCGAACCGGCTGGTCTCCTCGGGGGCCACCTCCACCACACCTACCGTCACCGCGGCGTTTCTCTGACGGTGGAAGTTGACCATCAGGTCGTAGCGCATGGTGTACACATGATCGCCGGCAAGAATAAGCACTTCATCGGCGCGCTGCTCATCGACGAAATAGAGGTTCTGGTACACCGCATCGCCTGTGTCACGATACCAGTCGCTCGCGCTCCGGCTCTTGTAGGGCTGCAACAGCCTTACGCCGCTCCGGGTCCTGTCCAGCCCCCAGGGGCGTCCAATGCCAATATGGTCCACCAGGGAGCGCGGGTTATACTGGGTTAGTAACGCAACATCAAAAATGCCAGAATTGACGCAGTTAGATAAGGCGAAGTCTATGATGCGATACTTGCCGGCGAAAGGAACCGCCGGCTTCGCCCTCTCCTCACAAAGCAGGCTAAGCCTGTCCCCGCTGCCGCCTGCGAGGATCATGGCCAGTGTCGATTGCATAGTGTCCCCCAGCCTGGACGTAGGTTTCGAGAAGACCTTTTGTATTTCGGGCCACCCGTCTCTGGGTGGACTGGAGATTGGAGGCAGACCTTTCTCTAGAGTCAGTACCATGGCTCACACCCCTTTTCCGGGTATCGCGCCGCGGAAGCCATCAACCCTGCGCCTTTGCAGCCACAATGCAACGCTTCCCCGAACAAATCACAACCAACGGACTCTGAAAAAGAGAATCTCAACGTTGGCAGCCAAAGCGGCTACGATTTGAAAGCTGCGCGGCGCGGATAGCCCTGAACGACCGACAGGGAAGAACTGAGTGTGGCAAGTTATCTCTTTCTGACGACGCCCGTTCCCCGTTACCGCCTGACTCGCCCGTTGGGCCGAATCCTGTGGGCGGCTGTCTCAAGACGGAGCGGCTCGCAGCACAACCACCGAAACGGCGAGCGAAACGAGTCCCCAGCCTCGTGTTCCAATATTACACGGCATTACCGTCAGTTAACCATCCGCAAAACTACTGAGTTCTCCAGTGAAAAACCCGTAGTCCTGCAGGCGCCCGGGACATTACCTCCGCAGCGGTAACAGGGCGGCCCTCCTGTTACTAATGGTCTCATAATAGTCTATACAGGCTGTCCGAAAACGCCCCCAGCCCTGAGATTCTTCGCTTCGCTCCAGAATGACAATTTCGGACAGCCTCGGGTAATGTTTTCTGAGT
>JACQTY010000057.1 GCA_016210545.1 Chloroflexota bacterium | reverse complement strand
GGCGCGGCGGCTGTAGCAGCCACCGTGAACCCGGCTACAGCCTCCGTGCTATTAGCCCCGTCGGTGGCGACAACCTTCACCCTGTGGGCCGTGCCCTTTGCATCAATAGCGATGATCAACTCATTCTTTGACTGTTCAAAGGATTGAAGCTGCCATGTCTCGCCCCCGTCTGAAGAGTAGAAAACTGTGTACAGAAGGGCGTCGCTGTCGGCGTCCCTTCCGGTCCATTTGACAGAGACCTGGTCGTTGGCCGCCGGGATAGCCGCGCCGTCGCCAGGGGCGGTAATAGCCACGATAGGGGCGCTGGCGCTGAAGCGGAGGCTAGCCAGCACGCCGCCCGGACCCTCCAGGTCTATTCGGGTTATCCCCTGGAGGCGGGGCACGCGGTGGGCGAAAGAGACGAGGCCCAGCTCGGTCGGGGGGTGAGTGGATAAAGTCCATATGGGCTTGAACGGGTAGCGGCCGAGGACGCTGCCGGCAGCGTTCCGCGTAACGATGGCGTAATCGCCGCCGCTGCCCATTTCCAGGTCCACCTCGCCCATGAGCTGATAAGCCGGCAGCAGTGAACCGCGGTCCCGAGCGCCGCGGGACAACATGCCCCGAACAAGGAGCACCTCAGGGTCAAGGGGTCGCTGCAGAGCGTTGATCAGGTGCCGGTAGGTGCATTGCGTGATCCACTGGGGGAGGGAAGTCCGTGGAGCCATAACGGGCAGGTGGGCGTGTTTTATCTCCCCGGTTTCTATATCCACCCCATCAGCCCAGTCGGTATCCCCGGTGTTGTGATAGGACTCTGTTCCACACTGCCGTTGCATTTCGACGGCTGACCACAAGTAGCCGTCTGTACCCGCAGGGCCGCCCGTCGAGTGAACCAGCTCGTGAGCTATTATCCAGTGGCGCTGGTCGTCACGGGTAAAGATGACCTTTGCCGAGGGGGTGAAGGCAACGTATGATTCGACCTTCTCTCTCCCCTCCACATCCACTTGTCTGGTCCTGGGATCCAGAAGCCAGTAGTCTGCGTCTCGCATCACCACTACAACCCGGTCGGCTCCCCCCATCAAAGCGCCGCTCCCGAAATAGTCGGTCAACCTGGCCGCCCTCATCTGGGCAAGCCTTTCTCCTACCGGGGCAGCCGGTGACATCGACTCAAGCAGATCAATGGTCACTCCACTGCCCAGGCTTGGTCGTTCTCGACGCAGCCACTCCATGAATTCCGAGTCCGCTTGTCCCACGGTTTCCCTTATTGTTTGCCCGGCCTCGAAAGACAGGCCACCAACGGTGGATCGAGGCCCGGCATCCACGATTGGCCAATACTTACCCAGAAGGGGCATTTCCCGGGCCATTCTTTGAGCCTGCTCCGTAACGCCATAAATCAAGCTGTCGTCGCCCCGAAGCTGCAACGGAACGAACCCGATAGTAGGCCGGTAGGTGTTGAGCGCCTCGCCCCAGACTACTATCCTGGGCAGGTTGGTGGGCCGGCCGTCGGCGCGCACCACCTCCATCTCCAGGTCATAGCGGCCAAGGGCGCCGAACTGGAAGCCGCTCTCGGTTGGAGGCGGGAGACCCCGTGTCGCGTATGCAACGACCGGCTGGGGGAACTCGGCCATAGCCGCGGTGCAGGGGGGATCCAAGGGTATGGACCCGACCGGGTCTGGCGTTTCATAGATGGTGCGTCTACCTGAGATGTCTCTCAAGGTAAACACAAACTTCACAGGGACCATTGTAGCACCGCGGGAGCGACCAGTGATGGAAATATCCGTATGCACCGGCTTTGTGCCAAAGAGTCGAGTGGAACGCCCCGTCACCATGGGAAGCTCGGCCTGAAATTCGGTGTCGCTTATACGCCGCAACCTCTTCCCACCCTGGTCGGGGAAGATGCGGTCATCCTGCCACACGCCCTGACTGGGCTCAAATTCACCCCTTATATTGGCGGTCGGACACTCCCCAACAAGCGCCTCCGCAGGCGCCGGTAGCACTACAGGTGGAACAGGTGGAGCAGGAGGGGTGCCAGGTGGCGGAGGGGCGCCGCCGGGCGGAGGCGGCGGGGTTGATGGCTGTGGGGTAGGTGTAGCCTTAGAATCGATGTCCGGCGCCGGTGGTACCTTACCCAGGGAAGGATCTACTGCAGGAGGCTCTGACCCAGGACTGGCAGTCGGAGGCGGCTCCGGCGCTCTCTCTCCGGGCGCCCTCAGGCAGCGAGAGAATTCCGAAGTGTTGTTCCCGGAGTCGGTGGCTGTTGCTGTGATGGAGTGGCCCGTGGGGACAGGACCCAGTTGAACGGAAAAACTTGCGTTTCCGTTTGCGTCGGTTGATACTGTCCACATACGGATGAAGCGTTTGCCTTCGCCATAGCCCGAAGGATGGCAATCAAAGCTGGAGTAGAACTGGAGATTGAAGGTCTCGCCGGGCGTGCTGTTCATCTCCCCCTGTACATCGATGTTGACCCGCCCGTCGGCAGCAGGGCTTGTCACCGCAAGACTGCTCAGCGCCGGGAAGTTCTGTAGCCGGTTAGCGCCAGTATCCATGTCCCTATCGTCGTTGGGCGTAGCTCCCGGCAGGCTCAGATCAATACCCAGTCCGGTATTGGAGAAAAAGGAATTGGCCCGAACAAGGTTCCCATCGCCGGAGAAGCCGTAAACCCCTGCGCCACCATTGAAGGCGATGATGTTGTCAGCGCCTGCCTCTTCGCCTCCGATGGTGTTCCGGCTGGCGCCCCCGTCCAGGAAGATGCCGTTTGAGGTATTGCCCGCTCCGGGGCCTCCGGAAGCAGTGGGCCCAACGTAATTGCCCACCACCTTGTTGTCGGTTGCTCCCGGTCCAAATATACTCACCCCGTCCCTGCCATTGCCCGAGATGACATTGCGCTCCGCCGCCGTCGGTCCTCCTACGATGTTGGCCGGCACACCTTCAATGCGCACACCGTCCAGGACATTCCCGGGCTTAGCAGCGCCAATATCGCCAGCGGCCGTGACTCCAATATAGTTGCCCTGTACCAGGTTCGCTGTGGCGCCCTCGCCGTGGAGCATCACCCCGTGCCTTCCATTACCTGAGATGATGTTGCGCGCCCCCGGCTCTGCGCCGCCTATGACATTTGTTGCCGATCCATGGATGTGCACGCCATCGAGG
>JACQTY010000071.1 GCA_016210545.1 Chloroflexota bacterium | reverse complement strand
GGGACGAAAGGGGACTTTTCCTGTTACACATACAGCAGTGGGAAAATCCCTCTCAGTCTCCCTTTTCCAAAGGGAGAGGCCATAGCGGCCTCTCCAAGACAGTTGCTGCACTAATCTGGTGAAAAAGATGCTGCTTTGCCAAGATTCAACCGGCGGTGGATTTTGAACGCTCGCATAGTTGGACAAGTCTAACGGAATCGTTCATAATTAGGTATCATTGGCTCAGCAACGAGGACATGCCCTCTTGCGCTGGGCGCCGCGAGCGCCAAGAATCCTATTCCGGCGCCCGAGCCGGAATCCAGGGGCAGGGGTCTGGCCATGATTCTCCCGATGAATCGAGACTTTCGCGGGAATGGCAAAATAGCTATTTTCGGGGGGAGACTGCTTGAAACTTCAAAGGTTCAAGACTGCACCGCTGGACTGCTGGCAGAGGTGCAAGGAGCTCCGGCTCCAGCTCTACAGGGAGGTCGCGGAGGCCAGGCAACAGGGCAAGCTGGTGGTCTCGGGGGCGGTGGAAACTGGCGTACTGGTGTCAGGGCTGAAGGACAGCCTCTTCATGGCCTCGGAACCATACGGGGCAAGCATAGCCTACGACCCACCCTTCGCCCAGCAGTGCGTCGAAGCCACCGAGTCGAGGGGTTTTGCCCGGGACATGTGCTCCTACATGAGGAACTACTGGGGATCCCTGTTCCTGGACCGCTACTACTTCGGCGGCCCCTTTCCTCGGCCCGACGCATATGTGACCATTCACAGCTGCGACACCCACGCCAAGTGGTACCAGACCCTTAACTACTACTGCGGCATCCCGTTCTTTGCGGTGGAGATACCGCCGTTCTTCGACACCAACCGCAATTTCCGCGACCGGGTCGACTACCTGGCAGGACAGGCATACGACGCCATCGAGTGGATGGAGAAGACAACCGGCAAGAAGTACGACGACGAGAGATTCATCCAGGCCCTCTATGACGAGTACGAGGCGGAGTCCGCGTGGTCCGAGGTCTGCATGCTGAACCAGACCATCCCCGCGCCCCTGGACCAAAAGTCCATGTGGACCCTCTACGTCATCGACGCCCTTTACAAAGGACGCAAAGAGAACCTAGAGTTCTATCGGACGTTGAGGGACGAGGTCCGGGAGAGGGTGGCGCGGGGCATCGCGGCGTTGCCTTTCGAGACCTGCCGGCTGCTGTTCGAGGGCCAGCCCCCGTGGTTCTTCCTCAAGGTGTTCCGCATTATGGAGCAATACGGGGCGGTGTGCGTCGCCTCGCATTACGGCTTCACCCTCTCCGGGCATTTCACCATAGATGCGGCTGGCACATGGGGCGTGCCGCCATCCCTCAAGGAACGGGGCATCAACCTGAAGAACCGCGAGGACGCGGTGCGGTTCTATGCCGAGGAAGAGCTGAGCAAACCCATGTTCGACATATTCTATTCCCCGTTCGCCAAGAATGCCCACATCCTGCAACTCGTCAGGCAGTGGCAGGCCCGCGCCGTCGTCATGCACCTCAACCGGGGCTGCGAGGGGCTGGCCCAGTTCCAACTGGAGAACCGTTTGGCGCTGCTTAAGGCCAACATCCCCGTCATTACCCTGGAGGGCAACATGGCCGACTGGCGGGAACTGGACGAGGCCCAGGTCATCGACAGGCTGGAGTCCTTCATGGAAAGCCTGGGGTTGAGCAAACTGGAGGGGTGACGCCACTTCGGAACCGTAGGTCGGGCTTCTTACCCGACTTGGGCGGGCCCCGATGTATCGGGGCGCTACGGTCCCAATCGCCAATTATCGATCTACTTCAGCGCTTCTTTGACCGCCGCCATCACCCTCTGCTTGTCGGGCAGCACGAACTTCTCCATGGGCGGGCTGTAGGGAATGGGCACATCGGGGGCGCACACCCTGACGGGGGCCGACCTCAGGCGCTTGAATGTCTGGCTGTCCTCCACCACTACCGAAGCTATTTCAGCGGCGGCGCCGCCGGTCTGACATGCCTCGTCTACGACTACCAGACGGCCCGTTCTGGCCACCGACTCCCGGATGGACGCCTTGTCCAACGGTACCAGCGTCCGGGGATCGATAACCTCCACCGACACACCCTCTTTTTCCAGTTCTCTGGCAGCTTCGAGAGCCACATGGACCATATTGGCCAAGGCCACAACGGTCACGTCGCTGCCCTGTCTTCTAAGGGCAGCTTTGCCGAAGGGGATGGTGTATTCTTCCTCCGGCGCCTCGCCTTTGACCTGGCCCAGGGCCGTGTGCTCAAAGGAGAGCACCGGATTGTTGTCCCGGATGGCCGTCTTGAGCAGGCCCTTCATATCGTAGGGAGTGGAGGGGATGATGAGCTTTATGCCGGGGATGTTCATGAACATGGAATAGGGGCTTATGGAGTGCTGGGCGGCCATGGACATACCCGCGCCCACGCTCACGCGATAGACAATGGGAAACCTGGCCTGTCCGCCGAACATGTAGGTGATCTTGGCGGCCTGGTTTATGAACTGGTCCATGGCCACAAACATGAAGGTGGCCATCCTTATGTTGACCACAGGCCTGAAGCCGGAGCCGGCCAGCCCGATGGCCGCGCCCACGAACGCCGATTCAGAGATCGGCGTCACCCTTACCCGGTCGCGGCCGAACTCTTTCTGCAATTGGAGCGGAGCATCCGTGGACAGATGGACTGTCCTGTCGTCCCGCCGGAACTCTTCCCGCAACGCCTCCGCGGCGGCCTCAGCGTAGGTTATCTCCCGCACTCGTTGCCTCCCGCTTGCTTTAAAAATAGCGCCGCGTCCCGACCTGTCGGGATCGAAGCGCCACAGCAGGGCCGCTCGTCCTCCGACAGGCTCAGGAAGGCGGCCAAAACGACGCCTCGCAAGAGCGGCCACTTTCGTTCTTCGTGGTGAGTACTGCAAATACTCATGGCAGATTACACAGAATAGACGCCTTCCAGGGCGTCCTCGGGCGCCGGCCAGGGGCTCGCCTCGGCGAACCTGACCGCCTCCTCTATGAGGGCCAGCACCTGGCTATCGATATCCGCCAACTCCTGGCCCGTTGCCATGCCTTCCTCCAGGAGTCTCCGTTCCAGGCTGGCAATGGGGCACCTGCTCTTCCACGCCTCGATCTCTCCGGTGGGCCGGAGCTCGGCAAAAGCCTTCGACTCGGCGTGGCGCCGCCAGCGATACGTCTTGCACTCCAGTAGCGCGGGGCCTTTGCCCGCCCTCGCTGCTTTGACCACCCGCCCCGCAGCCTCGTAAACGGCGGCGGCATCATTGCCATCGACAACAACCCCCGGCATAGCATAGGCTGCGGCCCTATCGGCTATGTCTTTGACGGGGATGGAGTATTCCGCCGGGGTGTTGACCCCATAACCGTTGTTCTCGCACACGAAAACAATCGGCAATTTCCAGATAGAAGCCAAATTCAGCGACTCATGGAAGGTACCTTCCTGGCAGGCCCCGTCGCCGAAAAAGACCGCGGCCACCCTGTCCCCACCCTCCAACTGGGCAGCCATCGCCGCGCCCACGGCGATGGGCAGTCCCGCCCCCACTATACCGTTTGCCCCCAGCATACCGACGCTGAAGTCGGCGATGTGCATGGAGCCGCCCTTGCCTTTACAATAGCCCGTCTTCCTCCCATAAAGCTCCGCCATCATGCGCTTGAGATCAGCCCCTTTTGCAATGCAGTGGCCATGCCCCCGATGGGTGCTGACAATGCGGTCATCCAACCGGAGGTTGGCGCAGACGCCCGTGGCCGTTGCTTCCTGGCCGATATAGGAGTGGACTATGCCCGGGATGTGACGCTCCTCATACTCCCTGGCCGCCCTTTCCTCGAAACGGCGGATGGTCAGCATGGTCTTATACATTTCGATGAGATCTTGTGGCTCTATTGGCATGGCTACCTCCCACGAAAGCTAGAGGACGACCTAACCCTAAATCCCTTCCCGCGTCGGGAAGGGACATTTGAGAAGCCCCCCTTCCCGTGTCGGGAAGGGGACGGGGTCGAACCTCACCGCACCACCCTGCGCTTGTTCTCCATGTAGTCCACGAGGATGTACTCTCCCAGGCGGCCCGGCGAAGCAAAAAAGGCGCGGCCGCGGCTCACCCTGGCCATAAGGCGCACGAATTCGACGAGGGAACGGTGACGTTCCATCATGTATATGTTGAGGGTGATGTTCTCCCTGGCGCAACGGGCCGCCTCGCGCAGGGTTTCCTGGATAAGACTGCCGGAGCGCCGGTACTGCGGCCAGTTGTCATCAAGGGACCAGCCCCCGTAGGTCGTCGGCTCGCCGTCGGTGACCAGTATGATCTGCCTGGTCCCCAACTTGTGCCGGCCAAGAAGCAGCCTTGCCTGATGCAACGCTTCCTGAAAGTTGGTCCCCCCACCGTACTCCACCCAGTGGCTGCTCAGCAGCATTTCAGGTTTGAGCCTCCGCACAAAGTAAGAGAAGGCGACCACATAGAGGTTGTCGCGGGGAAACCGGGAACGGACCAGGGTATCCAGCGCCAGAGCCACCTTGCGGCCGGCATCGAAGTGCCCGCCCACCATCATGGAGTAGCTCATGTCCAGCATGATGACCGTAGAACACTGGGTCAGGGTGACAGTCCGATAGACCTCAAAGTCGTCCTTCTGAAGCTGCACCGGCGTTTGCGGGCCATCACGTATGACCGCGTTCATTACGCTTTTCTGGCTATGGATGAGAAAGGGATCGCCATATTCGTAGGGTTTGGTCTCATCCAGCCGCTCCATTCCAATACCGCTGCGGCTCAGGCTGTGGTCGCCGAAAACGCTGCTTTTCAGCCTGCCGAATATGTCCTGGAGGGCGCACTCGCCGATCTTGCGGACGGCGCGGGGCGTCAGCTCCCAGTCGCCATCCTTTTGCTGGATAATGCCGGCCTCCTCCAGTTCCTTGATGAGCAGCTTGATCTGCTCGGCTGCTTGGCGGGCGTCGTCACCCAGAAGCCGGCCCACTTCATCGGAGTTGATATCAGAGGCATCGCCAGAACGGACGGCCTGCGCCATGTCCCGCTCCAGCCGGTCCATGCTGTTCATATCGCCCATGAGCCTCAGGGCCTCCTGGAGGGTAAGAGGGTCGTCGCCGGAGAAGGGGAACTCATTCGCCCTCCCGGGTGACGGGTTGAGCAACTGGAGGTTGGCTGCCAGTTTCAGCAAGTCCCACTGGAGGCGGTGGTCGCGCAGAAGCGAGGATATCATGTCCTGCAACTGCTTCCGCATCTCGGGGGTCATGGACTTGAGGAGCGATTCCATCTGGGCCATCTGCTGCTGGATGTGCCGGGCAAGCTGGTCGAGGTCCTTTATGCCTTCAGGAAAGAAGTGGCCCCATTTTTTCATGAACCCCTGGAAGTCCGGTTCTTCGCCGCTCAGCCGCTGCTTCAGAAGCTGATTGAGGTCATTGACCATCTGCTGGACCTGTCGCAGCGCCTCAGGGGTCATGGACTGGATCCCCTTTTGGAGACCCTGAAAATAGCTCTGCATAACATGTTGCTGGAGCGTCTTGAGCAGGCCCTCGAACTGCTGGCGGGCGCCGGGGTCCATAAAATCGTAGTCCCGCAACTGCTTGATGCGGCCGCCGATGTCAGAGGGAAGAGCGTCTAGCTGCTGGAGGCGCTTGCGGGCCAGGTCCTGAAGAAGCTTGCGCATGGCGGGGTCCGCGGGAGGGCGTCCCTGGTCTCTATCTCTGTCCCTGTCACCCTCATTTAGTCGCTGTCGGAGGGTCTGGCGTTCCTTGTCGATGACCTGGTTAAGCTGTTTCTGTATGTCGTCCAGCGCCGAGCCCAGGTTGTATTGCTGGAGCTTTCTCTCCCGGGCGCTGCGCAGGCGTTCCAGCAGGTCCTGGATCCCCGACATGGGAGACCCACCGGGACGGTGAAGGCCCTTCTCCAGCAATCGGCGCAGGGCGTGGCGGAGGTCGCGCCCGTCCAGCATCTCGTCGGCGAGGCGCCGCATAAGGTCGTGAGGGGCGGGAGGCTGGAACTCCTGGGAACCATCCCACTGGCTGTATACATGCGACATAGCTGTGGCCTACTTGAAATTCTCCCGGCGGACGCGGGCCGTCAAATTGAATTCGTGGCTGGATAGGGAAAGTGTAGGCGTTTTGGGAGGTTAATGTCAAGTTGGAGGAGGAGGCCACGAATGCCCGCTCTAAGGCTGCCGTTTCGCCGGCCTCTCAGCCTTAGGTACGAGGAAGAAGTCATCGGGTAGACGGCTGAGCAATCCTGTCAAACCCTTCTCGCTCGTGGGTGGCTCTTTGAGGGAAACGCCTTCTGGCATAAGAGGCTCCAGATGATTGTAAAGCTCGCTAAGGGGCAGGTTGCCTTGTATACGTATCAGCCTCACGCCCGCCTTCTGGGCGTTGGCCGGCACCTTAGACCTATCCCCAAGCTTGTCAACCAAGACTATGCCGTTCCTCCCGACCCTGCCCAGTTTGTCCTCCGAAACCTCTTGGTTGCCGGTGCCAATGAGAAACTATCTCAAAATGATATTGGTACTCCAGACGGGGTGCGTCAGAGTTCCAACCTCACCCCCGGCCCGCTAGCGGGCCACCCCCTCTCCGATTCGGAGAGGGGGCCAGCAACTGTCTTAAATGTCAATAGGGTTGGAGATCAAGAACATGAACCGATTAACTGGACGGTATGGTGGTTCCAGGTAG
>JACQTY010000070.1 GCA_016210545.1 Chloroflexota bacterium | reverse complement strand
GTTCGGTGGTTTGCCAGGCGCTTGTAGCTCAGTTTGGATAGAGCGTCGCCCTGCGGAGGCGAAGGCCGTGGGTTCGAGTCCCACCAAGCGCGCCATTTCTTCTCTACGAGCACTCATGGGCGATTAGCTCAGACGGCTAGAGCACCTGCTTTACACGCAGGGGGTCACAGGTTCAAGTCCTGTATCGCCCACCATAGATACGGGTCTGGGTTCTTAGACGACCTGCATAGGTGAATACGATAGATAGGGACTAAAGCTACTTTAGACTACCTGCACCGGGCGGGCTCCCCAAAACGACATGGTGCAGAATGAAACCTGGGAGTGGTTACTCGAAGGTTTTAGATTTGACCTCGAAACCTCCGATAAACCGAAGACTGTTGAGTACTACCTTACCCCGGCGCGGTTTTTCGCCCGTTGGGCCCAAAACGATGGTCAAGTGGTTGACCCGCGCACAATAACCAAGCGAGACATTCAGCGCTTTTTCCATGAATTGCTCCACGAACCCATAACTTCCTCGTAGGGCCAGCGACTTCGTAGTGACCGAACGAAATGGTCCTACTATTGATCCTTGAAGCGTTTCTTTGGTTGGGCGCTCAAAGAAGGATCCCTCGGACAGAACCCAATGGATGGCATCGAGCTCAAAGCGCCGAAGGCCCCGCCCATTGAACCCTATCGCCGCGAGCAAGTTGAGCAAATATTGAAGCTTCTCGATGACCGTTGGCAATCGGCCAAGACGTCTCGGCAAAAGATGCTAGCCCAACTTCCGCAGTCCAAGGTAGGAAGTAATTTTGAAATAGTTTCAACAGATAGGCTTGGGAGTCTTTTGGACAGGGCCAGGGGTGGCCTGCAAATACAAGCCGGACGCGAGAGGGCGTGTAGTGTAAACATTGCTCCCTTGTGGGTGGCGTCGTCGATAATCGCCACCAGATAGGTCCTTATCTTGTGGGCGGGTAGGTCATTTCATAAAGCCGAGCGTATAGACCACTACGGGCCAGAAGCTCTTCATGCCGCCCTTCCTCTGCTATCCGTCCCTTATCCAACACTACTATGCAGTCAGCGTTAACAATGGTGGACAGACGGTGAGCAATAATCACCGTAGTCCTCCCCCTTGTTAGCTGTTTAATGCCTTCCTGCAAAACATGCTCACTGTAGGAGTCTATACTGGCAGTGGCTTCATCCAGAAGGAGAATGGCTGGATTAGCCAGTAATGCCCGCGCAAAACTGATGAGCTGTCGCTGCCCCATGCTCAGGTTTTGGCCTCGCTCAAATAGTTCGGTGTCGTATCCCTTTTCCAGCCTCACGACAAAATCGTGCGCACCTACGGCCCTGGCGGCTGCAACTATTTCAGCTTCGGTAGCCTCCAGGTTGCCGTAGCGTATATTCTCTCTGACAGTTGCTGAAAAGAGAAATGGGTCTTGCGATACCAGACCTAGCTGCTGGCGGTAAGAGATCTGTTTGAGGCTTCGGATATCATGACCATCTACCAGGATGCGTCCTGTGGTAACATCGTAAAAGCGAGCAATGAGGCTGGCAATTGTACTCTTACCTGCCCCGGTCGGACCGACCAGGGCTGTTGCCCTTCCCGGAGCGATATGCAGGTCTATTCCATGCAGGACTTCCAGCCCGGGCTCGTAGTTGAAAGAAACACCTTCGAACCTGATATCTCCTTTTAGGCGGGATACCTCAATGCTTTGAGGACTGTCCTTTATTTCTTGCGTCACATCGAGAAGATCAAAGACCCGGGCGCCGGAGGCCATGGCTCTCTGGAGCTGCGTATACTGCATAGTGAGTTGTCTTATGGGGTCGAAGAATATCTGTATGTAAAGCACAAAGGCTATCAGGGTACCCACGAGAAGCGTGCCACCCAGCACCCTGGTCCCGCCAAATAGAACAATAAAAGTAATTGATACGGCCACCAGCGCCTCCACAACCGGCATCATACTCGCGGATAGCCGTGCCGATTTGATATTAGCCTTAAAATGGGCCTGATTAACCTGGTCGAAGCGCTGAGAGTTTATCTCTTCTCTCGATAGGCTCTGAATGACCCGTACACCGGAAATATTTTCCTGGAGAGCGCCGTTAACAACGGCAAGCGCTTGCCTCACCCTGATAAAGTACTCGCGGGCCCTGCGCTGCCAGAAGGCGAGGAACAAAAATAGTAGCGGTACTACGGATAAAGTAAGTAACGCCAAATTGAAGTCCATGGCAAATAAAGCGGAGACTACAACGGCCAGGATGACCACTTCCCCGGCTACCCAGAAAGCTCCGGAATCAAGGAAATCCCCCAGTTCTCCCACGTCGTTATGAACACGGGACATTATGCGTCCGGCTGCGGTGCGGTCGAAGAAGCGGGCCGAAAGACGCTGGAGGTGGTCAAAAAGCTGGCAGCGCAGCTTGAGCAAAATGCTCTGTCCCAAACGTGCTTCAGCCTTGATTTGCGTATAATAGGCCGCCAGGTTAACCAGCGCATTGAACAGGAAAAACAGGATGAGCAGGTTTAGCCCGGCGAGATTGCCGGTAAGAATGTACTTATTCTCCGCTGTCTTCACCAGGTAAGGATTGGCCACGGTGCTGATGGTATAAAGAAGGGTAGCGACAATGGTCGCCAACAAAGCCAATTTATACGACGTGAAATATCTGGCGAGACGGGAGACAACCCTGGAATCGTAAGGTCTGCCGAAGACTAGCTCATCTGTATCTGAAAGGGGGCTCTGCAGTTTGCCCATAGCTGCCAGAGATGATTGGTCGTCATAACCCGGCAAAACCGGTGCAGCCCGTTGAGTATCTAAAACGGCGGCGGACCGGCTCAAGTGTTCCTGGTAACGGAAGTCCATATCATAGAGTTGGCGGTACAGTCCATTTCTGGCAAGGAGTTCCTCATGGTTCCCCTGCTCCAGGATCCGGCCGTCTTTCAACACCAGGATGATGTCGGCCTCCTTCACCGAACGTAAACGGTGAGCAATAATGAAAGTGGTGCGGCCGGCGGGAAGTTCAGCCATAGCCTGTTGGATCGAGTATTCAGTCTCCGAGTCCACACTTGAGGTAGAATCATCCATAATGAGGATTTGCGGGTTTAGCAGAAGAGCGCGAGCAATGGCCAAGCGCTGCTTCTGCCCGCCGGACAGGGTTATCCCTCTCTCCCCTACCCAGGTATCATAGCCATCAGGCAAACTCATGATAAAGTCGTGCAGCCTCGCTATCTTAGCGACGGCTATTATTCTATCCAGGCTGGCTTCCGGTTTGCCATAGCCAATATTCTCCCGGATAGTTGCCGCAAAGAGAAACGTATCCTGATGAATAATGCCAACATTGCGGCGCAGTGAAGCCAATGTTAGTTCCCTTATATCTTCCCCGTCAATCGTTATCCGCCCTGAGGTAACATCATAGAAACGTGGTATGAGATTGGCAATAGTTGATTTACCGCTGCCGCTAGCGCCCATGAGAGCTACTATCTGCCCCGGTTTAGCTTCAAAAGTGAAATCCTTCAGAACAGTGCCGTGGGAATCATAGCCAAAGGAAACATTTTCGAAGGCAACCCGTCCTTTTACCTCAGTGAGTTCGAGGGCGCCAGTCTTCTCGGCAACCGGTGACACCTGGTCTATGATTTCAAAGATGCGCTTTCCTGAAGCCGATGCGCGGGAAAAGAGTATTGTCAGCCAGCCCAGCATCCTGACTGGCGCGTTGAACATCACCAGATAAAGCAAGAACTGGGCCAGTTGTCCGGCAGTTAGGGCGCCTGCTACTACCTGTCTTCCCCCATACCACAGGATCCCTCCCATTGCTAAAAGCAGGGCAAAGGTCATAAGCGGACTGTTAGATGCCAGCAGGTTATTGGCTTCTATCTCCAGGTTGTAGATAACCTCAGCCTGACGGCGGAATTTCTGGTTTTCATATTCCTCCCTGGCAAAGGCCCTCACAACCCTCGCCCCGGCCAGGTTCTCCTGAAGGATGGTCTCCTGCACGCCGAGGGCCTGCTGTATCTTCATCCATATGACTCGGAGTCTCCCGTTGACCATCATAGTCCGGTAAGAAATGAACGGCAGGACGCTTAAGCTCATTAAAGTTAGCTTCCAATCAAGAGTGAAAAGGAGGATAGCGATGCCTATCATTAGGATGATGAAATAGACGCCACGGAGCAGGGCGAAGCCGACAAACATGCGTATTCCTTCGACGTCAGAGGTGGCCCGCGACATAAGCTGGCCGGTTTGAGAGCGGTCATGGAAGGCGTAGCTCAAACTCTGCAGACAGTTGTAAAGCCGGTTACGCAGGTCGTAAGCTACTTTCTGAGAGAGAAACTCGGATAGGTAGCTTTGCCAGTAGCCGAACACGCCCCGCAGGATTCCGGCTCCGGCGATCCCGAGGGCCAGGAGAGCCAGCCTGTTCGGCGATCCTGGACTGAGCGCCAAGTCAATCGCCTGACCGGTAAGGCGAGGTATTGATAGTGCAAGCGCCGCGCCGGCAAAAAGGCAAAAGTAGGCGATTACTGCCCTGGGCCAGTACCGCCAGAACATAACCAACGTACGCGAAATTATACGCATCTCTCTTAGAATCTTATCTCATGGAGTAGCGCCAAGCAAATAGGAGGCAGCCTAAGATAAGTAAACCAATCCGATGAATCGTTGTGCCAGAGACTTAGTGACCAAAAGGCCTGAAAATACGCTCTACCAACCTGAGTTCTGTGATCTGGCTCGGTGAGCAAATAGCTCTTTTGAGGTAAGATGGATAAAACGGACACCAAAGTCAGACAGAATAGACAGACGGAGGTGTCAGAGTGAAAGGGATTCCTTACGGAAGGTATACCAAGGAGTTGCGGGAAGAAGCGGTGAAGCTGGTAACAGCGGAGAAGTTGTCGCTGAACGAGGCGGCCCGCCGGCTATCCTTGCCGCCATCGACACTGGCGAACTGGGTGAAAGCCTGCAAGGCGGGAAAGCTGGGGGACGTCTTTGGCCTCGCTTCAAAGCGCTTGAGTACCCGCTGGCGCCTAGTTGCATTAATAGGCCTAATTATCTAACGAATGCGCACAGGCTCCGACAAGTCGGAGTGCCACCAGTTACATACAACGCGAATATGAAAATTGGGCTAACTTACGCAAGTTACTAAGCGTCTCATAATTGAATGGCTAGGCAATCAATACTGACAAGTCCATCTTATCATGAGACTTTTAGTAGTATTAGGCTACCGGCAGGTCAGCCGCCAACTCCTCCAGACCCAGGCCCCTCAGGGTCTCGGGCAGCGGGACTCCTCGCTCGTCCCAACCCATCGCCCGGTAATAAATGCCCAGCATCTTCGGCCACTCCGGCATTACATTCTTGCCTTTGGCCGGCCCGTTCACTGGCGTCGACCCGTACCTCGACGAGGGCCCGTCCAACTCAGGCGAAATGCCTTGCCTGATGTTGAACACCCGCAGCCGGTTGGCCGCCCGCCGTCCCACAGTCAACGCCTCATCTATGGTCAGCTTCCAGCCGGCGGCGGCCTCCACCAGGTCTACCAGAAGCTGCATATCGGTGTTGGTGGTGAAACGACACACCCCCAGGGAGTCCTCGAAAAGCATGGCCCCTTTGATCAGAGCGTTAAGCAGAGGGACGCCCTCCGGAGAGAAGTGGTCGTACTTTGGCAGGTCCTTGTACTTGGCTACCTGTCGTTCCATGACGCGCCCGCCGGACTCCAGGGTCCCCGTATTGGAGATGCAGGTATCGAACATCTCCGGCCACACCGCCCGGTGGTCGTGTCCCCGGGGCGAATTACCCTTCCGGGTGTGTACGGCCAGTTGAGCGGCCTCGCCGCCTATTTGCCGGGCGGCCCGCATGACCCCCTCGGCCAGCACATTGCCGAAGCCCCTCCGGCGGGCGATGTTGTTGAGCAGCGCATAAGTAGCCTCACCGTTCCCCCAGGTAAGCTGCAGACCGTCGCAGTCCTTGCTGGCAATGAGCCCTTTCTCAAAACACTCCATGGCCATACCCACTACCCACCCACCCTCGTTCGTGTCCAATCCCAGCCTGTCCGCCAGGTCAGCCAGGACAATCGACCAGGTGGCATCGGTCTGACCCGTGACCGGCCCCCAGGCCGCCAGGCCTTCGTACTCCGGCTCATCGACCATCCTCCCCTTGAAGGGGCCTTCAGGGACGGTGAAGACATGGCTGTGGTGCATGGGGCAGGCGAAGCACGGTGTGCGCACCGCTCCGAATTGGCTGCGGATGTTAGACGCCTTGAACCGCTCAAGCCTGTCCCGTTCGATATCATAGATATTAGTGGTGTAATTCTTGACCGGAAGATTGCCGCCATTGGCCTCGGTATTACGGAAAACCCCGTTGAGCGTGCCCCAGCGAAAGGTGTTCATGCCGTCGGCGGGAGAGGCGTTTCTCAAGCCGTCAGATAGCCCGACTGCCAGGCTCAGGAACCGGCGGCTGTCCTTCATGGGGATGCCCGCGCTCCCAGCCTCGACCGCGATAGCCTTGAGCTTCTTGCTTCCCATTACCGCTCCCACCCCGTTGTGGGCAGCGGCGTGCCCGCGGTCACAGATAATGCCGGCCCACCGGACCAGGTTCTCGCCAGCCGGACCGATCGAAACGACACTGATGTCCCTCGGCCCTCTGAGGTCCTGCCGCAGCAGGTCTCCTGTCTCCCAGGTGTCCTTTCCGGCCAGGTGGCTGGCGTCACGGATAGCGGCCCCGCCGGTATATACGTGCAGGTAGCTGAGGCGAGAGGCCGCCCCGGTCACCAGGATGGCGTCGAAGCCGCAGTGTCTGAGGTAGGCGCCGAAGAAGCTGTTGGCCTGGGTTACGGCCCCACCCTCCGTCAAAGCTCCCTTGGAGATAACGCAGATGGTGCCCGAGCCGGGCACAGAAGTGCCCCCCAGCGGGCCGGAGGCGATTATCAGGCAGTTGGCCGGGTCGTTCCAGCCTACTCCGGGGGCTACGCGCTCGTAAAGGAGCTTCGCCCCCAGGCTGGCGCCGCCCAAACACTCAAGCAGGGCCTCCCCCGATACCTTCTCAGTTGTCATCTCGCCCCGGCTCAGGTCGGCCACCAGTACCCTGCCCTGAAAGTCGTCCAAGTTTGCTGTCGACATAGTTGCCTCCCCTGTAGGGGCGACCCTCGTGGTCGCCCAGGGTGGGCACAAGGCCCGCCCCTACCGATCATATCTGATGCCCCTTCATAGGCATGGTCATCCTGTTATCTGTGAATCCGCCCACCAGGGATAAGGGCCGGGTGTTGCCCGGACATCCCGTGAACGCTGACAGACCTCGCCAGTTTATGAAAGGCGCTGTTAATGGCCAGGTCCGCTTTCAAAGAGGGCGGCATCTCGCCATTCTCCATGGCGTGGCCCAGGATCCCCGCTTCCCCCACTTCCCCTATCAGGACCGCCCCCACCAGGCGATCGCCGCGAAAGACCAGTCTGCGATAGGAATCGTGGCTCCGATGCACCACCACCTCATCCCGCCCATTCTCCGGCTCCACCAGTCCCAGCGATACCACGGGCAAGCCCGCGGGGGAAAGCACATTGACCCGGCTGCTTTGCCGCGGCAGGAGCCGCTTGCCAGCCATGTTGCACCCCGCCGCCCAGCCCCCGTGGACCGCGTTGGTCCAGGTCGCGTTGATCCCGGAGCGCCCGCTTGCCGGGTCGATGCTCCTGGCCACATCCCCGGCGGCGAAAATGTGCTCGATGCTTGTGCGCCCGACCTCATCCACCTCTATCCCCGAGTCGACCTTCAGACCTGTCCCGCCAAGGAATGCCGTGTTGGGGCGTACGCCCGTGGCGAAGACCACTGTTCCTGCCTCAATCGTTGCTCCGGAGTCCAGATGGACCAGTTTCTTCCCTTTTTCCACCGTTATCTTTCTTGCCTGTGCGCCGAGATGCAGCATCACCCCTCTTCCCAGGAGCCTTTCGGATACTATGGCCGCCCCTTCCCCGTCCAGGACCCGGGGCAGCAACCTTTCTTTGATCTCTATGAGCATGACCTTCTTGTTCAGTTGCAAAAGGGTGTCAACCACCTGGAGTCCTATCAGACCCGCCCCAACCACGGCGACGCTGCCGGACCGGCGGACAGCCGCCCTGAGGCGACGGGCGTCGTACAGTGTCCATAAGGTGAGACCCAGGTCGGCGCCAGGTACGGAAGGGACGTTGGGGCTGGAGCCGCTGGCTATTAGCAGCTCGTCGTAGTCCAGGGTGTGCCCGTCATCCAGATGCACCCTCTGGCGACCCGGCTCCACAGCCACGGCGCTCCTTCCCAGGAGGGCTTTAGCCCCATATTTCCGGTAGAAGCCGGGCCGGCAAAGGAACATCCCCGAATATGGAATCCGGCCGGCTACATAGTAGGGTGTGAGCATGGGGGAATAGGCGGGGCAGGCCTCCCGGGAGACGACCGCGATATCATCGTCGGTCAGTAGACTCCTTATTGCCTGGAGCGCATTGAACGCCGCCCCGCCATTGCCAATTATGACGTGCCTTTTCATCGGGAGAAGGCCCCTATTTCAGAAACGTAGCCCTGATCTTCTCTGCCAGGAGCAGGTTCCGGCCATCCACTATGGACTCGGGCGCCCCCAGGGAGATAGCGCGGGGTTCACACAGCCTGGTGCATGCCGGGTCCCCGCCACACAGGTCGCACTTGGCGGGAAACCCGTCTACCAGGGCGATAGCGCCGACGGGGCAAGCAGTGATGCACAGTTTGCAGCCCACGCATTTGTCTTTGAAGAAGTCTACCAGGCCGGTCTTCTCGTTCTTGCGCAGGGCCGCGGTGGGGCAAGGGAGGGCGCACAGGGGCGTCTCACACTGCTGGCACACCAGGGGATAAGAGAATAGCTCTTCCGGGAAGCGGATAACCCGGATGCGGGACTTGTACAAGTTGCTCTCCCCTTCCCGGAAAGTAGAGCAGGCGGTCTCGCAGCCGCGGCAGCCGGTGCACTTGTTGGGCTCCACAATGAGCATTTTAGTCATAGCAGTCCACCTCAGCAGTGAGTTCGAATTGGATGCTGTATGGTATCACGGGTGGCTTGCGCCGTCAAACATGAGAGGCCATTTTCATTGCGCCCCCCCGACTCTTGGGCTATACTGAATGCGATGGTAGACGTATCGGCCCAGATAGCACAGGGACAGCGGGCTGAAGCAGAACAGCTTGGTCTTACGTCGCTGTCCGAAAAGGTTGCCTATCTTCCGGCAGACAAACTGCCGTTGCTCCGTGATGCCTACAGTTTCGCCGCGCAGGCCCACGCCGGCCAGCAGCGGGAATCGGGTGAGCCATTTATCATTCACCCTCTTTCGGTGGCCATAACGCTCGCCGAGATCCAGATGGACTTCACCACCCTCACCGCGGCCCTGCTTCACGATGTAGTCGAGGATGCCGGGGCCGCCCTTGCCGACCTGGAAAGCCGTTTTGGCCTCGAGGTCAGCCAGCTTGTGGACGGCTGTACCAAGCTGTCTCAGTTGCCCTGGCCGCCGCCCCAGAACGAATCGCCCGAAATCCAGGCCGAGAATCTCCGCAAGATGCTGGTGGCTATGGCCCAGGACATCCGCGTGGTGTTCATAAAGCTGGCTGACCGGTTGCACAACATGCGCACTTTGGGCGCTCTAAGCGCCGAGCGCCAGCAGACCATTGCCCGGGAAACTATGGAGATCTACGCCCCTCTGGCGCACCGCCTGGGAATGTGGGAGATCAAGGCCGAGCTTGAGGACCTGGCGTTCTTCTATATAGAGCCGGGACATTATCAGCAGATAGCCAACCAGGTAGCCAGCCACCGGCCCATGTGGGAGACCCTCATCCGGCAAGTGAGCCAGATGCTGAAGGAAGAGATGGCCAAGTCGAGCATTAAGGCCGAGGTCAATGGCCGTCCCAAGCACCTGTATAGCATCCATCGCAAAATGGAGAAATACGCGGCCCAGGGCAAGGGTTTTGCTGACATCCACGACTTTATGGCGCTGAGGGTGATAGTGGACACGGTCCCGGACTGCTACAGCGCTCTGGGCATTATCCACAGCCTGTGGCATCCAATTCCCGGGGAGTTGAACGACTACATCTCCAGCCCCAAGAGCAACGGCTACCGCTCTCTTCATACCACTGTGATGGCCTTCGGCACCCCCCTGGAGATCCAGGTGCGTACCTGGGAGATGCACCGCCTGGCCGAGTACGGACTGGCCGCCCACTGGCGATACAAGAGGGGGGATTCCCGGGACCAGCGTTTCGAGGAACGCATTGCCTGGTTGCGGCAGCTTATGGAGTGGCACCGAGAATTCAGTCAGACCGAGGAGTTCCTGCAATCGGTAAAGACGGACATCTTCGAGGACCAGGTCTACGTCTATACTCCCAAGGGGGCCATCAAGGAGTTGCCTGCCGGATCTACTCCGCTGGACTTCGCTTACACGGTGCATACCGACCTGGGACACCGCTGCGTGGGGGCTAAGGTGAACGGGCGCCTGGTGCCTTTGAACACCGCCCTGAATAACGGGGATACCGTGGAAGTCGTGACGTCGAAGAACCCGCGCGGCCCCAGCCGCGACTGGATAAACCCGTCCCTGGGTTTCGTAAAGACATCCCACGCCCGTGACAAGATCCGCCAATGGTTCAGGAAACAGGCCAAAGAGGAGAACGTCGAGCGCGGCCGCCAGTTGCTGGAGAAGGAGCTCAGACGGCTGGGACTGATGTCGTCCAAACTGGAGGACCTGGCGGCCCTCTTCCAGTATGAGGATTCGGACGATTTCCTGGTGGCGGTGGGTTGCGGGGAGATAACCCCCCATCAGATAGCCATCAAGCTTACAGACAAGAAGCAAGAGGCCCCCGCCGAGACGGCCACCCAGCGCGCCCCCGCGCCCACGGGCATACGGGTACAGGGCGTGGGAGACCTGTTAACGCTGGTGGGGAAGTGCTGCCGTCCCATCCCCGGCGACGAAATCGTCGGCTTCATCACGCGGGCCAGGGGAGTAACCATACACCGTGCGGACTGCCGCAACATTGTGCGTGCCAGGGAGAAAGAGCGGCTGGTGGACGTGGAATGGGGCCACAAGGAGCAATTCTATCCCGCCACCGTTCAGGTGCGGGCGTGGAACCGGGTCGGCTTGCTGCGGGACATCAGCGCCATCGTGGCCGAGGAGCGGGTGAACATGCCCTCGGTTGTCGCCAAGGAAAACTCGGACCACACGGCTTCCATCTTTCTCACCGTGGAGACCAGGGACATCGGCCAACTCGCCCAGCTCCTGGCCCGGATCGAGGGCATAAAGGGCATCATCAGCGCTGAACGTTCCGCCGGCGCCGGCGGGGGCTAGGCCTTCGACCCCAACCGCTCCCTCAACGTCTTCAGATTTATCACGTCCTCGGCGTTGTACTTCAGCAGCCGGCGTAATGCCTTCTCATCCCCATCGTTCTCATATCGCCACCACAGGCGCACCGCCTCAAGACCGTCGATGCCTTTCAGCTTCCGCTCGATGCCCAGCCGTTGCTCCACCGCTTTGAATCCGCCATAGAGGCCCCGGCCCCAGCAGTCAAACATCAGATCATGGTGTTGATGCGACCGGCACAGATCAACCCCCGTGCACGCCCGTATGAAAGGGAGGTCAAAGCGGCTGCCGTTGTAGGTGAAGATGTTGCTCGCGTTGCCGATCGCCTCCAGTATGCTGCTTTCCGTTACCTCATCTCCGACCAACTGAACCAGACTGCCCCCGGCAGCGTCCGACAGATACAGACCGACCACGGTGATCTTGCTGCCCGAGGGGGACAACCCTGTTGTCTCTATATCCAGATATGCGTCCGTGACAACGGCCATTCAACAGCTCCAGTAACCTAATCCAACGCACATGGCTAAACTCCTGTCTCGGCAGTCAGACGAGCTCGCGCAACATGTACACGTCCATTGAATCCACTCCCGAATCGAGATGATGGCGACCGCTCTCCTTCTTCACAAGTTTCGCCACCTTCCCATCCTCAAGGCGTTGTTCTCCTTTAACGTCGCCCAACTACCAACATATGACCTTGTGAATACCTTCTGGCGGATGCGGCCAGGGCAAACAGGTTCCCAAGAGTTACGACGATCTCCGCCCAAGCGTAGCTGGGAATGCCTTTGCTAATGTACCCAATCAAGAGGTCCGTACCCTAGGACGTCTTGTACTATCCGACCCCAGGAAGATGGACTTAGACTTACAGCCGATAGGGTTTCCCACGCGCTTTCCGATACCTTTTGGCTTCAAGTTTGCAAACGAGAACATCGACCTTTCTATGTAACTTGCGTGAGGTCTTCGACGACCTCTATCGCGGCGGCCGCTTCGACTCTGGTAATGCTGCTGGCGTCAGCGTGGCTGAGGCGATTCAGGACTCTGACCTCAAATTGAGGGCATCGCGTGATAACGTTAAGGCAACGCGAAGACTGGCACCGTTAAGGTTCCGTCCGGCTTCGTCTTGTCCAGAGTAGCTTTGTCCATCATGTCCAATACTTCCAGGGCAAAATAGACCTCGCCGCACTGCTGGCACACCTCCGCTGGCACGTTCTCAAACACCACGATCTTGTCCCTCCAATAATGCACATGACGCACCCTTTTTTCAATTACGCTGCCCTTGCAGAAATAGCACGTCTTCCTTTCATCCCACCCCCCGCCTCTCACCTCCCACTGCTCGCTTCCCACTTCTCCACTTGCACCAGCACCCCGTTGCTGGCCAGCGCCCCGCCCGGCGACGGCTCGTCCGGCGTCACCGTGTTGACGCAGCCACCCCGGTCCACCCCTTTCTCATCGGGCTGGTACCACCCGCCCTGGGGGATGTCCACCACCCCGGGCATTATCCTCTCCGTGACCCTCGCCGGTATAGCCATCTCGCCGATGTCGTTGAAGACCCGCACCAGGTCGCCGTTTTTGATGCCCCGCGCCGCGGCATCGGCGCTATTCATGGCAACCGACTGCCTGTACAACTCCCGCATCCACGGCACGAGATCGTTCTGGCTCAGCGCGCGCGTCTTGCAGTGCGAGGAGACCATCGACAACGGGTACTTCTTGGCTTTGGCCGACTGCGGGCCGTCCCAGTCGTCCAGGTACATCGGCAGGGCAGGCATCCGCGGGTTATTGAACTCGGCGAGCCTCTGGGAGTAGATCTCGATCTTGCCGGAGGGCGTGCGGAAGGGGTGTTTCTCCGGGTCCTTGATCTCTTCCCTGAAGGCCACATAGGGCTCCGGCAGCGGGACGCGATAGAACGCCTTCTCCTTGAACTTCTCGAAGTCGGGGACGATGCTGGGTTTGACGATCTCCCGGCACCACTCCTCCTGGGTCCTGTTCTCGCCGTATCCCTCTACGCCCAGCTTGTTGGCCAGGGCGGCGGCGATCTCCACGTGCGACTTGCTCTCACCCACCGAGTCGATCACCTGCTTCATGAAGCTGATATGGGGCACGCCCTCACCGGTGGTGATGTCATTCCGCTCCAGGAATGTGTTGGAAGGCAGGATAACATCGGCGAATTTGGCGGTAGCGGTCATGAACTGCTCGTGGACGACGAAGAACTCCAGCTTCTTCAGGGCCTTGACTATCATGTTGATGTTGGGGTGCTGGTTCAGGTAGTTGGTGTTGATGGTATAGAGCAGCTTGATATCGGCGTCGTAGCCGCCGGCCTTACCCTCCAGGATGGCGTAAGGGATCTTGTTGAAGTGGATGTGTCCGGCCACGTGGAAGCCCTTGGTGACCAGGGCATACTTGCGGGGGGCCAGGGCCTCCTCCACCTTGTTGGGGCCGCTGTACATGCCCCGGCCCAGCTTCAGGAACGGGAACGACAGCAGGCCCGTCCAGTTCCTGCCGCCCGGGTCGCCCCCGTGAATGCCGATGTTGCCGGTGATAGCCGGAAGCACCATAGCCGCCCGGTGGTACTGCTCACCAATGGCGGTGCGACCCGGCGAGATGCCGCCGATGAGGGCGGCAGGCTTCGAGCGAGCGTACTCGCGGGCCAGGTCTGCAATGGTCTGGGCCGGGACTCCGGTTATCTTCTCGGCCCATTGGGGTGTCTTGGCAACGCCGTCCTCTTTGCCCAGGAGGTAGTCCCGGTACCGGCCGAAGCCGGAGGTGTACTTGTCGATGAAACTCTGGTCCTGTAGCTTCTCCGTTACTATTACGTAGGCCATGGCAATGAGCGCCGCGGCGTCGGTGCCGGGGAGAATTGGCACCCACTGATCGCCCAGTGTCGCCGCCGACTCGGTGTGGCGGGGGTCGACAACAACTACTCTGGCCCCCTTTTCCCTGGCCCGGGCCACGAACCAGCTCGTGTTGGTATCCTGAATGGAGTTGGCCGGGTCCCACCCCCACATGATGATCAGCTTAGAGTTGAGCAGGTCATCGCGCGTGTGGCGGGTATTGAACGAGCCGAAGGTGGCCATGGTGGCAAAGTTCCCCGCTTCAAACGAGGGGACGCCCCAGGCCGGGCTATAGCCGCCCATCATGCACAGGAGGACATCCACCGACCGCCAGCCCTGGAGCCAGCTCACGTCGCCGCCCAGGCCATAGAGCATGAGGGCCTGAGGGCCGTAGGATCTCCTGACGCGCTTGATCTCCGAGGCCACCTTATCCAGGGCCTCATCCCAGGACACCCGCTGGAACTTACCCTCGCCCCGTTCTCCGACGCGCTTCAAAGGGTAGAGCAGCCGTTCCGGGTGGTACACCCGCTGGCGGTAGGCGCGGCAGCGCAGGCAGGCGCGGTACTGCGGCTCCTCGCCGTTATCGGTCTCTATGTGGGTTATGGTCCCGTTCTTGATGTGCACCCGCAGGATGCAGGAGCCGCCGCAATGGCTGTTGCAGGCGGTATTGACGATCTTGACTTCATCCTGGGCTTGGGCGGACTTCGCGGCCATGGGTGACCTCCTGGCGGCAACCTTCTAAAGGGCCTGTTTCTTGGCAGAGTGTAACATAATGGGGCCGCAGACGGCAAGAAAACGTTCGGCGAAGCCAAAAGATGGTTGAAGGCCTCAAAGGGCGCTATGATGTAGCGGCAAAGGGACGATAGAAAAGTTTTCAAAGCACCTCGTAGCTGGCGCCACGAAACGGTGTTACGATGTAGTGGGAGGAGGATGGAAATGAGGCTTGAAGAGGCGAAAATCAGGTACCAGGGTGAGTGGGTCGCCTTTCGTGCAAACGAGGAAGGCGACAACCCTGATGGCGCGGTAATACTTCACCATAGAGAACGCCCAACATTCGACAGAGAACTGGTGGAGCGGGAGCTCACGGACGTTTATGTCACCTTTGCCGGCCCCCCAGTCCCTGAACGCTACGCGGTCATGTTCTGAGCCGGAATCAATATGCGACTACCCCTCAGCATCCCTCTACTCGTTAGGAACGTGAAAGTCAGAGGGCCAAAATGCCTCGTTTAGCGTTGAACTTGTGCTGGACACCGGCGTCGCTTTCATAGCTCTTTCCTGGCCTATCCTTAAGACCATCGGCTATGACCCCGCAGCAGCGCCCGAGCGCCAGCAAATCATCACGGCTAACGGCGTCATCGAGGTCCCGAAACTTCGCATCGGCAGCGTAGCCGTAGGAGATGCTGAAGTTCAGGACGTGGAAGTTATCTGTCACGATATCCCGGAACTGGCGGGGGTGAGAGGACTGCTCGGCTTGAGCTTCCTCAAGCACTTCAAGACAGTGATTGACTACAGGGCGGGGTATCTGGATATTTCCTGAAATCGATGGCAAAACTGGAATTGAGGCTATTTTACTACTTTTGAGGAACCCTTGCCGTAGGAATCGCGACTCATATATTGCCGCCAGGGCAACGGACTCGTGTTAACCTGTCACCTGCTCCTGATCCGCGGTATCTGAAGACGCTTACATATCTTTTCCACCAGTCTGTTGTCAACCTCGTCGTGGCGGGGGACAGCTTCCACCACGCCATTCGCAGGGTTCTGGTACAGGGAATGCCTGGCGCCTTCTCTTTTTAGAACACATCCATGAAACCTCAGGTGGCGGAGAAATTCATGGCGTTTCATTCAACAATTACAGATTCCAGAATGGCGTCATCAGGTTTTCCTTTCAGAGCATCTTCCAACCTATCCTGCAGGATAAGCTTGATAGCCTCTTTCAGACTCTCGCGACACTCATCTATTGTTTCGCCCTGCCCGTTGGCCCCCGGCACTTCGGGGCAATAGCAGATGTAGAATTGTTCGCCTTTCTCGTAGATAGCAGTAAAGCGAGCGGACATAGCATCCTCCTGAAGACAAGAGTGGTAGCAGCGGAGTTGACGTTATTTTACTACTTTTGAGGGGCATGCGCACAGCGAGGGCCGTCTCGGACGGGAATCCCCCGTTCCGATGCGCCCCAGGCGCATCGGAAGACCCCCTTTACTAAACTGACCTTTACCCATATTTTGGTGGCTGGACACAGAGGTTATGGGACACAGATACGGAAAACTAATGTGTGGAGGGTCTTTCCGCCGCAAAACGCAGGCCACAGACGGTTCCGTTGTGCCTCTTGCAGCTTCCTTTCGAAGTGTGACCCTCTGTGTCCAGCCCGAGATGTGGGACATGCTCAGTTTACTAAAGGGGGCGCAGGGGGATTTAGCCGTTTGAGCGAGGAAATGGATCGTACATAGGGAGGAAAATCCTGAATCCGCCATCAAATCCCTCTCAATCTCCCTTTTCCAAAGGGAGAGGTGGGTTGGCCGCCTATTTGCCGCAAGGTGCGCGCGGACCAAGGTGCTGCACCAGCC
>JACQTY010000059.1 GCA_016210545.1 Chloroflexota bacterium | reverse complement strand
CTATTGTTCCCACTTTCTCTCATCCAGAAGCGGCTTAGACCCCTCGGGGATAGATCCCGGGGCCACAAAGTCCACCTTGTCCATCTTCAGCCCGCAGGCATCCTGGAAGCTTTTGGCAACGGCCTCGGCCAGCCCTTCGGGGGCTGCCTGTTGCGTCTCCACCTTCAGGGTGAGATAGTCCCGCTCCTTGACGCGACTGACAACCAACTGGTACCGGCCCGCCTCTGCGAACCTGGAGACTACAGCCTGCAACTGGTGGGGGAAAACGAAGATAGCCCGCACCCGCACAGCATCGCCGACGCGTCCGCGTATGCCCAGAAGACGCCGGGAGGTGCGCCCGCAGGGGCACACGTCATCAGTAAAGGCGGAAAGATCGCCGGTCCCGAGGCGAAGTACAGGATAGATCTCGTAGAACGGCGTCACCACCACCTCGCCCTCCTCGCCGGGACCCAGTTGCCGGCCGGTGGCTGGATCGACTACCTCTACGCATATCTCGTCCGGCACGTGGAAGCCGGTCTTGAGAAGGCAATCGAATCCCAATGTGCCGACCTCGGTATTGCCGTAGAGGTCGGGGGTGCTCAGGCCGTAGTCCTCCTGGAAGCTCTTCTTCAAAGCTGGCGGCGCAGGCTCGCCGCCAACCATGGCTACCTTCAGCGGGAAATCCCGACGGAAATCGTAGCCCAGTTCCCCGGCCTTCTTGATGATGTTATTCAGGAAGCTGGGTGTGCCCAGGAAACCGCTGGCCTGGAGATCGTGCATCACCTGCACCTGGAACTCGGTGTTGCCCACGCCGGTAGGTATGACTGTGACCCCCAGCCGCCGCAGGCCCTCGGTGATGAGCCAGGCCGCATGATAGTTATAGCCGAAGGTGTTCACCACCAGATGCCCCTTGCGAAATCCCCCGGCGTAGAGCGCCTTGGCGGTGCTCTGGTAGCACTCCTCGGTGTGAGACGGCACGTACAAAGGGCCGGGATTGACAATGATCCACTCCAGGGCGCTGGGAGGAACGGTGACAAAGCCGCCGAACGGCGGCTTTGCTCTCTGGAGTTTGGGCAGGTCCTCTTTGCGAGTAATGGGTATGTTAGGCAGGTCATCCATGGTACGAATGGCCTCGGGGGAAAGCCCGGCCTTGTCCAGCTTCTCCCTCATTGCCGGCGCCTTGTCATAGGCAAAGCGAATAATGCGCCGGAGCCGCTGATTGGTGTAATTCCTCCTGTCAGCAGCGGGCATGGTCTCCAGGGCGGGATCGTAGTAGGTCGTAGCGTCCATATGTGTCCTCCGAAGCGGCGGGTGGGCGGAGCAAATTTAACAGATTATAGGCACAGGGCAAAGGTGCTGTCAACACAGGCAATATCCCACGTCACCTATGAGGCGGGCCGGCGCTGGGGCGCCCGCCGCACGCAGTTGCGGGGGCGGGTTTCAAACCCACTCGTTCCAACAGAATGCCTTGAGCACCCGTACTTAGACAGATAGCGAGAGGCGCTACACCACCTGTCATTCCGGCCACCGAGCCGGAATCCCGGAGACGTGAGCACTGCGGGGCCATCTCCCCTATGCCTTAGATTAGTTACCGCTATCTGGTTAGGAATATGTTGGAACATGTGGTTTCAAACCCCACCCCTACCAGTTTTCGAATCTGAAGATTAGTTGCTTTCAACCCATCGGCATGGGATAATACTAAGAATGCTATGCATTAGCAGATACTTTTGAGGAGGTGGACGATAGCTTCTCCGGTACCGGCAGTCCACCAATTTCGACTATCAAGCTGGCTGACACCTCGGCAAGCGGTGGAGGCCGCCGTCCGCCGGAGTCCAACGTTTTCCCTGCGCAAGTGCAGGATCTTTTGGAGGTGATCATATGACAGTGAGAAATAGGAACTTTCAGGCTGTTGCCCTGACGTGGCGATATCACGGGCGGCACACCGGATTTGTCGCCACGTTGCTGACCGGGGTGCTCGCCGTGGCGTTCGTTCTGGCCGCTTGCGCTGCTCCGGCCCCGCAACCCACGGCTGCCCCGCCCGCGCCACCGGCGCCTCCGGCGGCGGCTGCTCCCTTCGTACCGGGACCCACCCTGGCCGGCGGCCCTCCCGGAGCGGTAGCCCCTGACGCCGTCGATGCCGTCACGGTGCAGTTCACCAGCGAAGGGGGGACCATAAAGGCGTATCAAGCCAGGCCGAAGTCCGGTGGGCCATTTCCGGGCCTGATCGTCATCCACGAGAACCGCGGCCTGACTGACCACATCAAGGACGTTGCCCGGCGCTTTGCCAACCAGGGCTACACGGCGCTGGCAGTCGACCTTCTGTCCCGGGTGGGGGGCACTGACCAATTCACCACAACCGATGCTGCTGTAGCGGCCATAGGCAAGCTGGATCCCAATGGGATCACCCAGGACCTTAACGCTGCCGTCGCCTATCTCAAGGGGCAAAGCTTTGTGAAGGCTGACCGCCTTGGCGTTATCGGCTACTGCTGGGGCGGGGGCAACTCCCTGCGCTTCGCCACCAACAACAAGGACCTGCGGGCGGCGGTCGTGTACTACGGTCCCAATCCGGCCACTCTGGATGACGTGGCCAATATCACCGCGTCAGTGCTGGGGATATACGGAGAGCTGGACACACGGCTGACCGTCAATGTGCCCACTCTGGCCGAGGCCATGAAAAAATACGGGAAGTCATTTGAATACAAAGTGTATTCCGGCGCCGCTCATGCCTTCTTCAACGATACCGGCGAGCGCCACAACCGGGAAGCGGCCGCCGAGGCCTGGCCGCTGACCCTGGCATTCCTGGAGAAGAACCTGAAGCAGTAGGGGGAATCCCGCTTACCCCCTTTGCGTAAAGGGGGTGTTTAGACGCGCCCCGGTAGGGCGCGTCTGAACGGGGGATTTTGACTGAGTCTTGTCGCCCATCGGATCCCACGTCTGACGTAGCGGCCTACCGCCACAACACTACAAATAGCAGGCCGACACTGGCCAGAATTATCGCTGTGGTCACGGCGTGGGTAACGGCCTGGCCCAGCCCGGCGAACACCACTGAGCCGCAGTTGTACAGAAAGGCCATCGCCGTCTGCGACAAGGACTGGCCCGGGACTGGCCTGCCTTCGGCCAGCGCCTGGAGCCTCCCGGCCAGCTCATCCGGCTGCCACTCACCTTTCAGTTCGGTGGCCTGGAAGCCGCTGGTATCGATGAGGACTACCTTGGCGGTATGGCTCACGCTGTAACTGGCATGTTCGCCGTGGTCGTCGGAGACCCCAGACTCCTTTTGCACGGCGATCCCGTAGTCGCCCCAGACGGTCTGCAACTGCCCGGGGCTCCCGGTGAGGAAATGCCACCCGGAGGGCCAGCGGGAGGTGTAGGACTTAATGGTTTCCGGGGTATCCCTTTCCGGGTCCACGGTCACCACCACTACGGCGACCTCGTCCTGTACCGAAGCGATCTTGTCGAATGCCCGGTACATCTTGCCTACATAGAGGGGACAGGTATCGGGGCAGTAGGTGTAGAGGAAGGTGAGGGCCACGGCTTTCCCCTGGAGCGAAGCGAGGGAGACCGTCTCGCCTTTCTGGTCAGTAAGTTCAAAGGAGGGCGCCAGGATTTGTGGAGGACCAATGAATCGTGCAGAGACGCTCAAGGCGAGGAAAAGCGCCAGCGGGGCGACTATCCATACCCAGTAGCGTTTCAGCCAGCGTATCATAGCTACATTCTGGCACAGTTGGCTGGCAACGGCAAGTTGCCGTGGCCCCTCCCGAACCGGGAAGGGGTTGGGGTCAGGTCAACTACCACGTATGGGAGATGGCCCCCATCTTGCAGGCGGTGTGGCAGGTGGTCTCGACGTTGGCCGAGCAGGGCTTGTAGCCGGGGCAAACGTAGCTCACCTTGCTGGCCACGGACTCCTTGACCAGCGCCACCTTCTTGCCGTAGTCGTCGGGAGCGACTTCAAACACGCGCTCCGGGCAGGCGGTGACGCAATCGCCGCAGCCGTTGCACTTATCAGTATCCACTATGATGAAGTAGTCGCCTGAACCGTCAGAGTAACCGTAGTTAGCTTCCATTGGAACCCTCATCCCCCTGGCCCCCTTCTCCCGCTGTGGGAGAAGGGGGGGTTAAGGTATTTTAGGGGACACCCCTAAAACCCCACCCCGATACATCGGGGACGCTCCCTGTTGCGATACCCCGGGGGCGATTCGTGAATCGCCCCTACGTCGCGGACCGGTCGTTACGATGCCGGCGCAGCGTTCTGCTTGGCCATATACCGCTCTCTGGCAAAGAGGGACGCCCCCAGAGCGCCCATGATCTGCGGGTCGGGCGCCAGCACCGGCTCCATGCCCAGCTTCTCCTTTATCTTGGCCACCATCCCCTGGTTCTTGGCGATCCCGCCGGTGATGGTGAAGTCCTTCTCGATGTTCACCCGCTTCAGCAGGTTATAGCAGCGCACGGCGATGGCGTCGTGCAAGCCCGCCAGTATGTCCGACTTGGGGGTGCCTTTCTTCATCAGAGAGATGGCCTCGGACTTGGCGAAAACGGCGCATACCGTGTTGAAGGGGAAGTTCTTCTTGGACTCCAGGGATGTCTGGCCGATGTCCTCCAGGCGCAGCCCCAGCACGCTGGCAATAAGCTCCAGGAAGCGCCCCGTGCCGCCGGCGCATTTGTCGTTCATGATGAACTTGGTAACCTGGCCTTTGTCGTTGACGTTGATGGCCTTGCAGTCCTGCCCCCCCATGTCCAGGATGGTCCGCACCGATGGGAAATACCAGTGGGCGCCCTTGGCGTGGGCCGAAATCTCGGAGACGTTCTCCGCAGCGAACGGGACCAGCACCCGGCCGTAGCCGGTGGCCATAGTGTAGGTGATCTTGCTCATGTCCATGCCCAGCTTGGCGAGCATGTTGTCCCGGACCATCTCCGATGTCTTGACGCTCTCCGGGCCGGTATCGCCGATGAAGGCGGTAGCTATCTGATTGTCCTCAATAACGACTCCCTTAGCGCCGCGGGAGCCTATGTCTATTCCCATGAAAAGCATTTCTACTGCTTACCTCCCTCTTCCTGAGCAATGCGGGCAGCCCCCAGGGCAGCAACTATCTGGGGGTTATCCGGAACAACTACCTTTTGCTTTAGCTCTTCCTCGATTACCCGGGCAAAGCCTACGTTCCTGGCTACCCCACCAGTGAGGGCGATCTCCGGCTTCACGCCTATGCGTTTGGCCAACCCCACGATCCTTACCGCCATCGAGCCGTGGATCCCGGCGATGATGTCGGCTTTGGGCGTGGGCGGGACGCGGTGCACGTGAGAGATCACCTCTTGCTCGGCGAAGATGGCGCACATGCTGCTCACCTCCGCCCGCCTCTGGGCCTTTAACGACTCCTGGCCCATTTCCGGCAAGGGCATCTGCATGAGCTTGGCCATGGACTCCAGGAAGGCGCCGGTACCCGAAGCGCAGCGGTCGTGGCCGATAGAGTCGTCCACACCGCCCTTTTCATTGATGCGTATCACCGTCGACGACTCCGCCCCCACGTCTATGAGGGTCCTGACCGCCGGCAGTAAGCGGTTGATCCCTTTGGCCAGACAGGAGAGGGACGTCTTCTGCTTCTGGGCGAAGCTCACGTCCTTCCGGCCGGCCCCGGTAGCCACTATTGTAGTCAGATCGGAGAGGGCCAGTCCTGCCTGCTGAAGAGCCTCGTCCAGGGCCTTGCGGGCCCCTGTCTCAGCCTCCTCGGCGCTCACCATGACGCTCTGGCCGACTACCTGGCCATCATTGAGGATTACCACCTTTGTGGTCTGGCTACCCACATCGATACCAGCTACAGGCATCTTTCAACCTCCAGACTGTTAAGTCTCAAGCCTCAAGCACCGAATCCCAACCCACCCTTGCCCCCGGTAGGGGCGAACCCGCGTGTTCGCCCGACAGTTGGGCCGACACATAGGTTGGCCCCTACGGCAATTCCGCTATTTCCGTTCTTCCAGTGTTTCCAGGAACCCTTCCAGCTTTTCCATTATCTCCGACTCCGGCACCACCGTGGGATCGTTCACGTCCATGTTGACTATGAGGGTTGGTATGCCCACTTTCTCTTTCAGCCCATCCCTCACCGGACGTATCATGGCGCAGCCCTGAGGGCACGTCATAGCCGCCCAGTAAACGGCGCCCTCCGCCTTCGTGTCCAGAGCGTCCTGCACGCAGGCGCTTACCGCACGCTCGACGGGGCCGTGCATGGTGTAGCCGTGCGGCTCGGCAAAGACCTTTCGGGCCAGGCTGAGAAGAGGACGCTCAGGGTTCAGGTCCCATTTCTGCCACCGGGCGTCCATGGGATCGCCGACAAGGGTTGCCCCTTTCTCCCGCTGCAGCCAATCCATAGTCTTCCAGCTAAACATCGGCGGCACGTAGATGGTCTGGACCCGGAACTTCTCCGGGTACGGAGAACGCCCTTCCGCGGCCATCTGTTTCATCTCGTCCCGGACGGCGGTGTAAAAGTCCGTTGCCTGGGGCGTCCCGCCGAAAAGCCACTCTATCAGGATGTTCTGCACCACGAACCTGTTATATGTGGGAGAAGGCGTCAGCGCTCTCAACTGCTGAATCTCCTTCTGTATGCCATAGCACTTGTAGGACTCGGCCACCACGGCCTTCAGCCTGTCCCAGTCCATTTTCTTGCCGGTCTGCTTTTCCAGAAAGGCGACCATCTCGCCGAGTTCGTCTGCGAAGTAAGCGAGTTGCTCTTCGGTGTCAAGGAACGGCCTGTCCAAAAAGAACCCAGGCGCGCCCCACACATCCCGGACAAACTCGCCGCTCTTGGTGCATGCCTCGCAAATGGTATGGCACCAGACAACAAAATCGGGACGGGGTACCCACCCCTGGGAATGCACCCCGGCCATAGTGCGGTGGGCGGAGCACAACTCAACCGCCATACCCAACCCCTTGGCGGTCGCCAGGACTTCTTCGTACAGCTTCAAGACGGTGACCATCAGGGAAGACCCGACTTCCAGATGGAGGGGAACGATGTCCATGGCGTGGAGAAGCTCGTTGGGGATCATCAGGCCGTAGCCCGCTATCTGACGGCCCTCTTTGCTGGCCTGCAACAGGCGGCGGTTGTACTCCAGTATCAGGCGATAATATATCCCATCGGCCTTTGTGGTGGGCGTGAGCTGTCGGTGGCGGTAGATTGAGTCAAGTATATCCACCGCTTTCTCAAAACGGGTCAGGTCCTGTGTAGCCGTTGCCATCGCCGCCTCCTGATTCACCCCGCGTCGGACAGGGTCTCGAAGAACCCTTCCAATTTGTCTTTCATGTCGGCGTCCGTAACCACCGACGGGTCCAGAATGTCCATCTCCACCACGACGGTCGGGATGCCAACCTGTTCCCTCAGAGCATCCTTGATCGTCCGGATCAGGGCGCAGGCGTTGCGGCAGCCCACGTGGGCCCAGTATATCGCTCCCTGGGCCTTGAACTTGATGGCGTCCTCCACGATATCCGCCACCGTACCCTCCTCAGGAGGATTGTGCATGGCGCGGCTCATCGGGGAGGCATGTCCCTTGCGGGCCAGGGTGACATACGGCCGGGCATCGTCCCATTCCAAGTCGCCCCAGTGGGCGCTATACGGGTCGCCGGCGATGACGGCCCCGTGCTCCCGTTCCATCCAGTCCAGTATCTTCAGGTCGTGGCTGGGCGGCGGGAACAGTGAGAGGAGCCGGTGTTTCTCTCCGGGCACAGGCCCCTGTTTGCGTTCCACCATCTCGCGCGTCTCTTGCAGCACAGTCTCGTGGTAGGCTAGCCCCTCGGGTGTGCCGATGTACAGCCACTGGATATTCTGAAGCTGCAGGCCGCGGCGGTTGGGGAGCGGGCAGGGAACGGCCTTGCGCAGCTCGTATATCTCGCGGTGCACCTGCACTGTGCGTCGGGCGTAGTCCATCACCTCGCTCAGCCTGGCCTTATCCAAGGTGTGTCCCGCTACATCCTCCAGGAAATGGACCAGCCCTTCCAACTCCTCGGCATAATACTGGACGCCGTCTTCAGTCAGGGCATAAGCGCGGTCAACGAAGTGGCCGGGTATCTGCCACAGGTTCTTGTATAGCTCGCCCGTCTTGATGCTGCCGTCGCAGATCTGATGGCTCCACACCACAGCATCCACCCGGGGGAACCAGCCCCGGCCAAAGAGTGCTATCTGGGCGCGGTGGGCGGAGCAGATCTCCGGGGGGAAACCCATGCCTTTGGTGGCGTTGAATGATTCCTCATAGTTCTTCAGGCTGGGCAACACCGCCTGGGCCGATCCCTCCATGTGCAGGGGGATGACGTCCATGGCGACGAATAGCTCTGTAGGCAGCAGGAGGCAGTGGGCGACGACGGGTTTCTTCTCTTCCTTGCGGAGCAGCGGGCGGCGGTAATACTTCAGCAGGAGATCGTAATACAGCTCTTCGCTCCTGGAAGTGGGATGCGCCCTCCGGTGCTGGAGCATACTCTCGAAGACCGACACCATTTGCTCCCAGCGGGATGTGTCCAGCGTGGGGACAGGCATATTTCCTCTTTCAGTCCGTCAAGCCTAGCAAGATGCAGAAGGAACATTTACCTGTCATTCCGGCCCCCGAGCCGGAATCCAGGGGGAACAGTCTCCCGGGCCTGGATTCTCCCGACTTGTCGGGGCGCTGGAATGACATTTCATATGAATCGTCACAGTCGGGTTAGGAAACCCGACCTACAGTCGAACAAATGTGACGCCGCGCGCCACAGGGGCCGACCCGTGTACCGGCCCAACCATCGGGCGAACACGCGGGTTCGCCCCTACGACTGGCCCTTCTTGTCCAGCAACATCTCGATAAACGCCTGGGCGCGAGTCCGTATCTGCCCGGAGCCGCTGACGCCATATTCCAGGTCCAGCTCCAGCACCGAGATGCCCTCGCGTTCCAGCCTTTCCCGGAGCATCGGCTCATCGTGGGCGTAGGGCACGCAATAGCGGATGATCTCGGCCACCATCCCCTCCACCCGGTACTCCCTGGTCATAGCCAGCACCCTATCGAACCGCTCGTCGCAGGGGACCATGCGGGCGCAGGGGAAGTTGTTCAGGTAGCGCCGGGAGATAGCTTCCAGCGGGTCCTTGTAGGTCTTCTCATCGACAGTGTCCCACCAGTAGCGGGTGCCCATGCACAGCTCGTCGGTGACAACGATAGCGCCTTCTCGCTCGATGGTGGCGATGAAGTCCGGGTTGTTCAGCGGGCTGCCGCTGATGAGCAGGCGCACCTTACCGGTGACCTCCCGCTTCGAGTCCTTGAGTTCAGCGAGCAACTCCTCCAGGAGCTTGTTGTACTCGTCCCGGGGCATGCGGAAGGCAGCGTTGACAATCTCCAGCGCCTCGGCGCCGGTGATTGGCGGTTTGTCCTTCTTCCGCATCTCGTAGAGCTCTTTCAACATAGCGCGGGTATGATTGTAGAGCTTGATCGCCTGGCGCATGGCGTCGTCAGTGATCTTGACCTTGAAAGCCTCCTCCAGCTTCTGCTTCATCTCCTTGACTTCGCTGATGTAAAGCTGGTGGGCGCGCTCGGTAGTCTTGCGAGGGACGGTGAGCACGTAGACCAGAGGGATGTTGTCAATGTAGTTGCGCCACACGTCGGCCAGGCGGCGCGAGCCGTCGCAGGTGGCTGCGGAGACGTAGCCGTCAAGGAAGTCGTACTGCTTGTCGAGAGTCATCTGCAGACAGGCGCGCTGGAAGGAGCAGGTGTTGATGTAGAGGTAAGCGTTGGCGTCTTCCAGCTCCAGCTCATGGGAGTCGCCGGTCATGCGGACGGGGAGGATGCCCGCCGCCCAGATGACCTCCTCGGGCACGTAGGTGCAGGTCCAGGCGACTACCTTGCCGCCGCGCTCTTTCCACTTCTTGATAGGGTCCGTATACGGGAAACCCGCGTTGACCTCTCTGATCTTCTCTAAAGCTTTGGGGGTGTCAGTCACGTGTCCTCCTAGCTGAAAGTCTCCGAACGTGCGGGAGCACGGTTTTTGAATAAGTCGAAGTGTAGCATAGCCACGTATAAAAGTCAAAAACTGAACGGGAGTGTCTCACGCGGAGGCGCGAAGAACGCGGAGCAGGACTTTGTCGGGTTTGTTGGGTTCCGGACCTAACCCCCAGCCCCTTCCCGATGCTGGAAGGGGGGAAAACCCTCTCGCCCCTCCGCGGGAGAGAGTTGGAGAGAGGGGGCGTTTAGACATCGCCCCAAGCCCATTTCCACGCGAAAAGAGGCAAAGAAGGGTCGAGAAAAGGCATTTCCTTGATTGTTTGTTGGGCCCGGCTGTTTTCCCCGTACGTTTTTGGCCTGGCGTTTGATTGTTTCAAACAATATTTTTCCCCCAGATTCGAAAAAGGACATTTCTTGCTGAATTAGATAGGGCTTTTTGTTGGCAAATATTACATATGATTTCATATCTATTGACAACGCACTTTCCTATCTGTGACGACGCCTCCTATCTGCGACGCCCTCGCCGTCGAGGATGTGGGAAAGATAGAGACGATACAGGGACAGAGATTAACAACGCGCCGACAAGCAATAATAGGCCGAGGGGGCTGGCAGGGTCAACGGGGAAGTGGCACGGGAGAGACGGGAAGTGAGAGGTGAGAGGTGAGCCCTGATCCCGGTCCCCTACTGGGCGCGGGAAGAGGCGGCAAGTCTTGCCATCTCATAGCCCCGGCGCGTCGGTTCCAGTTGAACGCCGCTTGCAAGGCAGGCCCAATATGCTAGAATTACGGAAAAGGGTGCGTTCTACCTATGTCTTCTCGCTGCAAGCATGACGGAAAAGCTGATCGACAGACGCAACGCAAGCTCTTCTTGGTCGACCGATGACGCATCACTTAACTACCCTCACTGTAGCTGAGTACTTTGCTGGCATTGGGCTCGTCCGAATGGGCCTGGAGCCTTGTGGCTGGCGCGTAGCGTTCGCGAACGACATCTCCCTCAAGAAATACCAGATGTACCACGCGTTTTTTCCGGATGCAGTTCAGCATTACGTGGTGGGCGACATTTTCCACATGGACGGGGGCAGCATTCCGCACACTGACCTGGCAACATGCTCTTTCCCCTGCATCGATCTATCTCTCGCAGGAAACATGAGCGGCATCCATGGCGAGCACTCCGGCGCGTTCTGGGGCTTTATCAAGGTCCTCGGAGGGCAAGGCGAAAACGCTCCCTCGCTAGTTCTGGTTGAGAACGTCCCCGGCTGGTTATCGTCCAACAATGGTGCGGATTTCAGAGTTACCGTGCAGGCCCTCAATGAACTGGGTTACGCTTGCGATGTGTTTACACTGAATGCGCTGAGATTCCTGCCCCAAAGTCGTCCGCGGGTTTTTCTAATAGGTGTGAAGGCCGAGTTGTTACCCCCGGGGCCAGGCATCTTCGTAGTTCGTCCGACGTCTCTCACCTCCGATACGCTCAGAAAGTGCGTGCTCCAGAACAAAGACCTGAACTGGTTTGCGGCGGACATTCCAGAGCCTCCTCCCCTTCTTGCAGAGGGACTTTCACAGATAGTCGAGCAGCTTGATGATTCTGACCGCAGGTGGTGGAGTCAATACGAAGTCAAGCGCCATCTCAATATGATGGAACGTGACCACCGCGACCGAATCGATCAATTCGTTAACGCCGACTGCTACACCCATCGGACGTTCTTCAGGAGAGTCCGGGACGGTCACCAGCGGGCAGAAGTCAGAAGAGACGATATTGCGGGCTGCCTGCGCACAGCAGTGGGTGGCAGTGCCAAGCAGTTCCTGGTGAAAGCCGGAAAGGGCGTCATCAAGATGCGCGCGATGACGCCCAGAGAGTATGCCCGGCTGCAGGGGGTTCCCGATGCGTACCCCATCACAGTAGATACGGTTCAGGCTCTGACGGGGTTCGGCGATGCTGTGTGTGTTCGGGGTATTACCTGGATTGCTGAAAATGTCCTTAATCCTCTAGTCAGGCTGACTTTGCCTGCGCGGGCGAACGATCTTGAGGCGCGATGCCTGACAATTTGACGCCCGAAGACCGGCAGAAGACAATGCGGGCTGTAAGAGGGACGGGAACGGGACTGGAGAGACAGCTCTTTTCTATGCTCGCCGGAATGAGACTCAAAGGCTGGAGAAAGAACGCCAAGGACGTGCTGGGGAAACCGGATGTGGCTTTCGACGGCACTGTGGCAATCTTCGTGGACGGATGTTTCTGGCACGGTTGCCCTTTGTGCAAGCGTCCCTTGCCACAAACAAACTTGCAATACTGGAAACGGAAGATTGGCAGAAATGTCAAACGTGCCTCTCTCAATACACGAAGCTTGAAGGAGCAAGGATGGGCCGTGATACGCATTTGGGAACATGAAATGCGTGATCCGAATGCAAGAAGAAGGATCCGTAATCGCTTGCTGAGAGCGTTGCAGAAGGAGGCCAAAAAGCATGCCTCGCGCATCGGATAGTGGCGGATTCGACGCAGCCCACATCCTTGGCGAATGGCTGAAATCGTGCCGCCGAGGTACGAACATTTCACGGAATACGATCGCGATTGGATTAGTCGTACTTCACCACTTTCGGAAACAGGTGCCTGTATCACGGGATGAAGTCGTGTCGCAAGGTGGGGAAGTCAAGGGCGCTAGGTCTGGCCTCGGCAATATTCTTGAGGCCTACGGGATCCCTCGGACCTATCTTAAGGAAGTTACCACGCGGCAAGCCCATCAGGACGCGCAACATTTGTTTGAAGCATTCAGGTGGGGAGCACCGTTAGCAGCGCTGTCCAAAGAGGACAAAGATGCCATCTTGGATGACCTCGTGGCCGTCCTAGTCACCGAAGCAAGCCGCTGGCTTAGGCGCCAGAACTTGAAGCTACCGCTCGACCGAAGACAAGCTCCCTCTACATGGGTACAAACCATCGTGCAGTCCGCTAAGAGCCGTTCATCCGGCGTCGTGGAACAGCACTTGGTCGGGGCGAAACTGGAGAGACGATTCAAGGACAAACAGGTGCCGAATCACCCCGCCCACGCTGCCGACAAACAGACTGCCAGGGAAGGAGACTTCTCAATACGCGCTCTGGTATATCATGTCACCGCAACGCCTTCACGTGATGTAATCCAGAAGTGCGCTTCAAATCTCACCGTGGGAAAGCACCCCATTCTGCTTGTCCCAGGTGAGCAAGTATATCGCGCGATTGCATTGGCGCAAGATGAGGGAATCGACGCTCAGGTGAGCGTAATGTCCATCGAGAACTTCGTTGCGCTAAACATCATTGAGTTAGCAACGGAGGAAGAGACGGACTTCTTTACGGTCTTGCAAGAGATCATCGAAATCTACAACAGAAGACTGTCCGAAGTCGAGACGGACCTATCGCTGCAAATTGAACTTCACTGAGAGGCGCGGGACCTCTTTGCGTACTTCTGCCTCCGCGTGCGAAAAGTTCCCCCGCCAACCTGGAATAATGTCGGCGGATGTTGTATAGTCTGTTTGCCCGCACGGCGGGGTCGTAGAGTTCGTTGGGTTCATTGGGTTCGTTGAGTCGACTGCCGCCACGAAGCTGCGCGCCGGTCGAGAGGTTTCCACGGCTCTTAAGCGTATGGCGTTGCGGGCAGGATCCTTTCACTGTCATGCTGAAGCGGAGCGAAGCATCTGGGGCTGTGTGGCACCCATTCAGGGGGCACCCGTTCCCCAGACTCTTCGTCGCTTTGCTTCTCAGAGTGACAGGCAGCCATGGGTGGTCTATCCTGTTAATAGCATTGCATCCTCTGCAGGACGGGCAGCGAGAACGGAGAGTCAAGAGCGGGAGGTGGCAATCTTATGAGCCTGAAAGTTCACTACGATGAAGAGGTCGATGTCCTATATTTGGCCAGAGAGGGCCAGGAGGAACAGGTCATAGAGGTGCATCCGGGCATCAATCTGGAATTGGACAGCAAGGGTGATTTGATCGGAGTGGAAATCCTTCGCGCCTCTCTATTGCTGAAAGGCGTCATAGAGCCGCTGAGGGACAAAGCCATCAGGCAGGATTCGCGGTAGGCCCTCGCTCATGAACCATCTCTCAAGACGAAGAAGTAACGTCCTGTGCCCCCCTCTCTGCGCTCTCTCCCTCGCTCCGCGTAGCGGAGTCTTCGAGCGGGGCGAGAGGGGATTCGGGATACGGATTGGGCGGTTCGTGAACCGCCCCTACAATAGCCCCTTCCCGATGCGAGAAGGGGTAGGGTTAGGTGAACGCCCCCTCTCTCTAACTCTCCCCCGCATAGGGGGGAGAGGAGTAACAAAGAGGATCCGACCGTGGTAGATACTCGCCATGAGATTCAGAAGAAGCGAGGTGTTCTTCAGGTGCGTATAGCTTTGATCGGTCAGGATGACTTCGGGGCCAAGGTGATGGAAGCCCTCTTAAAGGACGGCGAGGAGATCGTCGTCTCGGCCACCAGCCGCGACCCAAAACGCTCGAAGGCGGTAATGGACGCGGCCAGAACAAATCAGATCGTTTGTCTTCAGCCTGATAGGTGGCGCGACCCGGCGACGTACGACAAGATCAAGAGCTACGCCCCCGACCTGGGGGTGATGGCCTTTGTCACCGACAGGATACCTGGAAACATCCTGCGCCTGCCCCGCCTCGGCATGATAGAGTACCACCCCTCGCTCCTCCCCCGCCATCGAGGCTCCAGCGCCATCAACTGGTCCATCATCCAGGGTGACACTCGCACCGGCCTGACTATCCTTTGGGTGGACGAGGGCTTTGACACCGGCCCCATACTGCTGCAGAGGGCAATAGAGGTCTCGCCCGATGATACCGTCGGCTCCGTGTATTTCAATCAGCTTTTCCCGATGGGCGTCGAGGCGCTGGTAGAGGCCGTCCGGCTGGTGAAGGCGGGCAAGGCCCTCAAGATCCCCCAGGACAACTCGAAGGCCACCTATGAGCCGCCCATCCAGGAGTCGCATGTGATGATCGACTGGAGCAAGCCGGTAGCCGACGTCTACAACCTCATCCGCGGGTCCAACCCGCAGCCGGGCGCGACCACCTTCGGGAAGGGGAAGAAGCTGAAGCTGTTCGATTCCCGGCGCAGCACTGACCTGGACGCAGCGGCGTCGGCGACGCCCGGCGCCATCGTGGACATCAACGCCGAGGGCTTCGCGGTGGCGGCCAAAGGCGGCGCTATCCGGGTGAAGCGGGTGCAGCCCGAGGGTTCGGCCAAGATGCCAGCGGCCGATTTCGTGGCGCAGGCGGGGGTGAGGGTGGGGGAAGTCCTGAACGGCAGATCCTAAGCCCGAAACCCTAAATCCTAAATAAATCCAAAGGACTCAAGTCCGAAGGTCAAAACGTGTAGGGTGGGTGCAGCCCTGACCTGGTCGGGGCGAAACCCACCATCGTCCCACCCCACGTGGTGGGTTGCGCTTCGCTCCAGAATGACAGGTACGCAACCTCTTTGAAAAGAGTGTGACGTACTGAGCCCTCGGTGGGGGGAGAGGAAGTCCCCCGGTCCTCTCCGCGTTCTCCGCGGACTCCGCGTGAGACCCGTCCGGCCCACACTCAGGATTCAGGATTTCGCCCCCGGCATCTGCGGCTTCAGACCCACCTTGCCCAACTCTTTCTTGAATAGCTCCATAATGCGAGGATCCTCGTCCTCATACTCGATCTGCGCCCCACCCTCCTTGACGCTGATCCAGCCCAGGGGCCTCCGGGAGCAACTGAAGCTGAGTGTGCCGTACTTGCGGCTTTGCCAGTGGAGCGCCAGGTAGCGGGCGGGCTCGCGCCCGGTGTTGAAGTGCTGATGGAACCAGCGGTCGTGGCCGTTGTTGAACATGCTGCCCGTATGCCAGTCCACCCTCTCCCACTCGCCATCGTCGGGCCAGAGGAGCGAGTACCCCTGGCCGCTGAGGATGATCAGGTGGGCGGTGGAGGCATGGCGGTGGGCCTTCTTGTACGAGGCCATGGGGAACTCGGAGACATGGGCCGCCGTCGTGTTGTCGGCCATCTCGAACATGACGTTGGCGCCGGGGCCGCGCTGCTTCCATTCCTGGAGCTTAAAGTCGTAGACGTTAGAGATAAAGTTGCTTTCCCAGATGCGCTCGGCATAGTTCTTGCCCTTGCCGCTGAAGAAGCCGTCCGCGCCGGAGTAGCGGTCCCTGAAATCATAGTCGCAGTTGAACATGAAGTCCACATTGTGGAACAGGTTTATCATCAAGGGGGCGTTGGTTATGGCCACGTAGCGCGCCGGCTTATCGCCCTGGCCGTTGAATATCTGGTGCCAGGTATTGAGGGGAGGGGTGAAGAGGCTGCCCCGGCCCCATTCGAAGGTCTGCTTCCGGCCATCCTTGTTCCAGACCGTCGCCGCGCCCCGGCCCTCCAGGATGAATATGATCTCCTCGAACATGTGCCGCTCCGGGTTCTGGCTGCCGCCGGGTGGTATCTCGCAGATATACCCGTCGGCCGACATCTCGGTGCCGTCCAGGTTCACAAAAGCGCCTTTGCCGCCCTTCCTGGCCCACGGCCCCACCTCAGCCGTCTTCAGGTCGTCTACGGAGTGGCCGCGAAGGACAGGGATGCCCTCCGTTTTCTGCCACTGCTCGTAAGGGGCTGCCTGGGCTACTATATTCTCCATAGATTTCTCCGGTGTAGTCATGGTGTTGCCTCCTTTGATCAAGCTTTGATCTTCCGAAAATAGACGCGTCCGTGTCACGGCGGGAAAATCCTGATCAACCCCCTAAATCCCCCAATCCCATTCGGCAAGCCTTCGGGCTGAGGCCCCTTCGCTCCGCTCAGGGCAGGCTCTCGAGGCCGAAGGCTCAGGGCAGGCTTGGGGGACTTTTGGAATCTGTCCAGACCTGTCGGGAAGACCCCTGTCAGGAGGTCTCCTGAACCTCTTCGCGGACAGTCTCCAATGGGGTTTGACACATGCGGGTGCAGCGCGTATCACTGGCTAACATGGGAAAGGCGCCTACGCGCGCCTGGTCTATCCTTCGTCGTTCCGGGTGCGGCGCATTAGTTCATCCGCCGATCTGGCTTTGATCACCAGCCGGCCCCGCCCGATGATGCCCCCCCCGGTGCATGCCCCAGGCTTTGAACCCGGCCCCAGACCAGCGGGCCAGCGGGAAGCTACAGCGGTCCAGCCCCGTATATGGCTCGTGCAGGATAGAGGCTCGCGACCCACGATGGCGCCACCCCGAATGCGGACCTTGACGATGCACGTGCCCCCACACTGCGTTCCGGTGCAGCACGTGTACCTTACCTGTTCGTGATGTCGCTTCATTGAAGCTCTCCGTCCCGGCTGCTTTCAGATGGACTGAAGTCAGGCCGTATGCGGCCTGATTTCCAATTGTACCACACCTGTCAATGCTGCCTCGAAAGCGGCGCCGCGCTGAGCCTGTCGAAGCGCCACCTGATGCGTCGGGACCGTCCATAGAGAAGCCCAGAAACGTAGGCTGGGTGAAGGGAAGGAGTATATCTCATTAATTGATTTCTTGAATCTGGAGCGGATACTACCTTGCACATACGCGCCTGACTCTTGAGACAGTCTCCAAAGCGAAACCCACGGTCTGGGGGAAACCGGTGGTGGGTTTCGCCTAGATTTCATCGGGGCTGCACCCATCCAACAACGGGGCCACTATCTGTCCTAACGAGTATGGATGGCCCCTGATTGTCCACTTCAAAACGTGCTTTTGGCTGGCACAAGTGATATAATCCTGCTCACCAATGAGAATAGTTATCTACGGCGCCGGGGGCATCGGGAGCTCGGTGGGAGGCAATTTGGGACGGACCGGCCACGACGTGGTCTTGATAGGCCGTCCGGGCCATGTCAGAGCCATCAACGAGCATGGCCTGCGACTTATCACGCCCAGCGCTACCCACACCGTGCGCCTGACGGCCGTTACCAGCCCCGAACAGATCGACTTCAGGCCGGACGATGTGGTCTTCCTCTGCGTCAAGGGGCAGAACACCGAGGAAGCCCTCGGCGACCTTTCGACGGCGACCAGAGACATCCCCATCTTCTGTTTCCAAAATGGGGTGCGCAACGAGGAGATTGTGGCCGGGTATTTTCCCCGGGTATACGGGGTAATGATACGGGCCGGCGCGGTTTTCCTCACCGACGGCGAGGTGATGTCCCGCCGGGACCCGCCGGGTTCGCTGGTCATCGGACGGTACCCGCAGGGGACCGACCTGTTGACTGAGGAGGTGGCCGGAGAGCTGCGCAGCGGCGGGTACTCGGTGACGGTAACGCCGGACATTCTGCCCTATAAATGGGGCAAGCTGGTGACCAATGTGGCCAATGCCGTCAGGGCCATTACGGATACAACGGGAGAAGAGGTTGACTCAATCTCCCGCGCCGTACGACAGGAATTGCGAGACCTCCTTACCAAGGCAGGCATCCGCTGGGTCTCGCTGGCGGGACCGCCGGGGGAGCGGCCAGCAACAACCTCAGTCTCCCCTGCCGACCCTGAAGCCCAAAGCTCAACGTGGCAAAGCCTGACGCGCCGGCATGGGTCCGTCGAGACCGAGTTCCTCAACGGGGAAGTGGTGCGGCTGGCCCGGAAACTGGGCGAGCGGGCGCCGATAAATGAGGTCCTCGTGCGGGTGTGCCAGGAGATGGCGGCCAATCGCGAACCACCCGGCAAGTACACGCCTACGCAGTTGCGGGAGTTGCTGGGAGTGTAAGAGGATCCCGTCGGGGCCAATATAGCGCGCCCCCTGTAATTGGGAAGGCTTCTGTGCCGGGCTAAGGGGTAGTGCATACTCAACGCGAAAGGGATATAATACGCCTACGCCGGGCGCACTGTGCCCGGGCCACCCGATGCATTTCTTCGGAAAGGGAGGCTTAGATGTTCAGGATTCTGCTGGCTACCGATGGCTCTGCTTTCTCGCTGAGGGCGGCGGAATACGTTGCTAAGATGTTCCACAACAAGCATGATGCTGAAGTCTCGGTGCTGTACGTGGAAGAGATCAATCCTATGCTCCTCAGCCCGACGTCGGCGGCCAGTTTGCCTCCCATGCCCATTCCACCTGCCCAGGTCACTGATGCTCTTGTATCGATAAAGGAACACATGGAGAGGGAAAGGACCGCTGCGCTGGAAGCTACTACCGGGCGCTTTGTTGGGTTCGGAGGCGGTGTGTCCAGCCGGTCGGCGCAGGGTAAGCCGGGCGACGTTATATGCGACATTGGCGAGCGGGAGAACTTTGATCTTATAGTAGTGGGGAGCAGCGGCAAAGGGAGAGTGAGCAGGGCTTTCCTGGGGAGCGTCAGCTACAGGGTGGTAAACCAGGCCCGGGTACCCGTGCTGGTGGTGCGAGGAAAGGACTAGCTGGCTGGTCTTCAGCCAGGTTGACTGGGTGATAGGGCCATGCTAAAATCTTAAACGGTCGGGGACAAAGGCTAAGTGTTTTTCTGTCCACTGACCACCACTTCCATGCTGCGCCGGGTCTGAGGATGCCCCGAGAGGGCGACATCTGGCGACGGCGTGGTTGTCTGCATGGGCCGCTAGCTCAACAGGTAGAGCAGGGCACTCTTAATGCTCAGGTTCAGAGTTCGAGTCTCTGGCGGCTCATATCTAACCTTTCGGGTCTTGCTACTAATTTGCTACTAATGAACTTCTTCACGAATGGCTCTGCTATCCCCCCGGGTCAGACCTTCCTCAAACCGGAGCGCTGCCGCTTCCCAGGGCTGCCGGGCGATCAGCGACAGGCTGAGCACGGGCGGGCAATTTGTCAGTGCGACGACAGTATGGCGGCGGCTCCGGGCGCTGAAAGAAGGCCAGTCGCATTAGCCGCTTTCGTGTGTCTACCGATCTTGGGGGTTGTTAAGGGGCTTTTATTCAGTCGTGAAGCCTTACCGCTTCCGCTCCGTTCCGAGAGTCTTCGACCGGTGCCGTGAGTGCGGCAGCGTCTTTTCCGCCGGGAAGTTGCGTCCCTTACGCTACGGGCCGGGCCACCGTGTCGTGCAGTGGCCACCCGGTCCGGGCTGTGCCTGGCGCATGACCCCGCGCTGGAAGCGAAGCGCCACGCGGCCCGGGCCGAAGGCGACCACAACAAGCGTAAAGAGATCCGCCTGGCCCGATTGCTGCCGCCCGAGCTCGCGCCACTTATTGAGATGGTGGAAACGGCTCTGCGGGAAGCTTGCCGGGGCGAATGCCCCCCAGCAAGCCGGCGCGATATCGAGTCTTATTGCCAGTTTGTGTCGCCTTCTGGAAGTTGGCGGCCAGTTGCCGGAAAAGGGTCTGGACCTGCCTTGCTTGGACTCTTTAGGCCCATCGGAACTAAAGGCGCAGATTGCCCTTGAAGGCAGACGCTACACCCACATGCGCACCGATGATGACGGGTACGCGGCTTCCGCGTCAGATGGCTCCCAAGTGGCCTGTTTCAGGATTGGGAAGAGCACATGGAAGAACTCTGGTGAAAACGCTACACCGAGTAATCGTTACCGCGAGCTTCCTGTTTTTTCATTCATAAAAACTTCGTTCGTAGGGTAAAGCCAGGAGCCGTCCTGACGCACTACATGGATCACGTAGGGAAGTGGTATGCCGTCAACACGCGTTATGGCAAGATGCCTCTGTTGTATGGAGACCTGCAATTCCAAGTACCCCATTTGTGTAGCCTTAAGTGTTTGTAGCTTCACCCAAACACTTTTCCCACCTAGTGTCCGATCCGACTCTTCCAAGGCCAACACTTCGTTAGCCCGAAAACCCCTCCCCCTAATAGTCAGCACATCTCCTGGAGCGACGTACACTGTACGATACAACATGTCGTCCTCGGGCATTCCCCCAAGCGTTTCCCAGCCCGGATGTATGGCCGCAATGAATGGAACTCCCATGTCATCTTTGAGGCGTGCAATGTCCGTGGCCATTGATCGCTCCATGTCGGCCGCGAATACGCTAGGAGGGCCGGGCTGTCCTTGTGAACCGCGGTCACCCTTCGGGCCTTGTGGCCCTCGTAATTCCTCTTTCTTCTCTTCCACAACCTTGCGAACCAGTTGGAGAAGTTGTTCTTCGCTCGGTGCCGCTCCCTGTGCGCCAGCAGGCCCTTGCGCGCCACGTTCTCCCTGTGAGCCTTGTGGTCCCCCTGGGCCGGATGGCCCCTGGCAGGCCGTAGCGAAAAGAACAAGAGCGATGGCTAACAGAAGAAGCTTTCTCATGGCTTCCCTCCTATCCCGATTCATCGGGATAATAGCCCCAAATGGAAGGGCCGTCAAGATGGGGCGGGCCTCTCGGTCATTAGCTTGGCGGGCAACTTGACAAGGACTGCGAGAGTGTTAAGATGATATTGGAATCCCCCCTGTCGCTTCGGTGGCAGGGCGCGAGGCCCCGATACGTTGGGGCCTTTGCATTTGTCGGGGGATTTGTCGGGGGATTTGACAGAGTTATATGACTGTGATATAAGTTTAGGTGGAATTGACCCCAACCCGAATTGTCACCGTATGGTGCGCGTGTCCCGATGCGTCGGGGCTAGGGTTGGGGTTTCTATTTGGGCCAAAGTTGTACGTGGACCTCGCGATGCCGAATTAGTGCCCGGTACACCTGAGCATCGTTCTTCTCTCCAAAGCTCCGATGAATGGCACCAGCCACCATGTCAGCCATTTGGAGCAGGTTATTCCTCAAGGAGTCATGGACTCTTACCTCGCGTATGTAGTGTTGCTTGGGATCGTTTATCCGCCGCTTCAAGTAGGTCTGTAGCTGCTGCCTGAAATCCCTGCTGCCGCTTCCGTCAATTACCACCTTCGCGTTGTTCAAGAAGCTTTTCGCATTCTGAAATACGAGGCCGCTGGCGTACTTGTAGAAGGGGTCCTTATACTTGAAACCTTTCCCCCACAGTTTGTCAGGGTCTTTGTTGATAACGATGCCATAGTAGAAGAACTCGTATGGCCCCTATCGCCTTTAGAAATTGCTCCCGGAAATCTCTCCGGCAGCGGTTAAAACTAAACTCAAAGCGCGGGTTCAGGCGCATCTCGCGCCGAAGTAGTTCGATCCGCCTGTCAACGGCCTCGGCTTCATCGTTGTCCTCGAAGACCACCAACGCTATGACGAAGTACCGGCTTGAGCCGGAGTCTGGCTTGAGACCAGGGTCTCCCGATTCATCAACGAATACCAGCACGGCGGCATTATAGCACAGTTCTTTGAGACTGTTTCATAAGCACGCCATATTTGAATGGTCTGAAAACTTCCGGGGCATTTCGGCTTGTGATGCAGGGGGGCGCTTGCCTCCGCCGTTCTGCGCTCACGCGGTGTCGTCGGCTCCCGCGTGCTGTACGCCAGCCCCTATCTGGCTGAACGGCCATTTTTGCTACTAATTTGCTACTAATCGCTTTAGCACGCCCCGACACCAGGCGGCACGCCAGATATAAACTGGCCCGTCAGAATTCGAACACACGTGCTTAGAACGTATCTGACGGGCCATGCTGACACCAACTGCTTTGAACTCTTAATGCTCAGGTTCAGAGTTCGAGTCTCTGGCGGCTCATATCTATGTTCCCAGGTGTAGCTAACATTAGCTAACGGGACCCGCGCTGCCATCTGCGCACCAACGCTGCTACACCTTCCCCTGCTTCGCACCGCTGCGGGGTAATTGAACTTCGTTCGATTCGCCGAACACCCCTTCCTCGAATCGCTTGGCTGCCCCATCAAATCATCGAGAATCCACCATACCGAGATGTTCACACGCTGAGCAGCTCTATCCAGTGTCTTGAAAACATCTGTAAGAAATGTTAACTTAGATAGGAGAGGCCGCACATGAATTGGGGGCAAGCAGGTGATTGTTGCCGACGCATCAGCACTTATTGCTTTGGCCAAGATTAGGAAGCTTAGGCCCCTCAAGAGACTCTATGGACAGGTTGCCGTTGGACCTCAGGTAAAGATAGAGGTGATTGACCAGGGAAGGGAGATTAGCGCTCCGGAAATCAGAATAGTGGAGATCGGCTTGGAAGAATCTTGGATACGGCAGGTCCGACTTATGTTCAGGGAGAAGAGGCTCGTTGAGCGAATACTGAACAGCACTCATCTGCATCAGGGCGAGGCAGAAACCCTGGCGATAGCAGCAAGCCGAAAACTCCCGGCCATCGTTGACGAAAAGGAAGCCAGGGTAATGGCCGAGGCAATGGACATAGAACACGTGGGCGCCGCCGGCGTTCTGCTTGAAGCCTATGTCAAGGAGCACATGAACTATGATGAGTTGGAAGAAGCGGTCAGGGACCTGGGCAAGGCAACTTGGCTTTCCCCTGACGTAATAGCCGACATACTCAAGACCGCGAGGGATGTGAGGAGATGAAAAAGGAGCAAATGGTCGGGTCCAGGCTTCCGCTGGAGCTGTTGAAAGACTTGGAGATGATAGAAAGGCTGGAGCAGACAGACCGTTCCACCACGGTGAGGAAACTGCTGTACAGGGCCGTGGGGGAATGGAAGGTTGAGTATTTTGCGAGGCAGTACGGCAACGGCAAGCTGTCCCTGGCTAAAGCTGCCGAGGAGTCTGGCGTATCTCTGTGGGAGATGGTGGACTATGCCAGGCAGAAGAAAATAGCGTCGCAGTACGATTTGGAGGAGTGGAGAAAGGATGTGCAGACAGTGCTGCGGAGAGTCGGCAAAGTAACAGCCCGACAACGGGTGGAAAGGCAAGAGTCTGAACGCCAGACTCGATAAGAAATGTCATAGCGGAGCGAATGTGCAGGGGAGGCAAGCCGCAATACCTCGCACGCTCCGGAGCGAAAGCAAGAGGCCGCCGGCTACCATCGGTCTCGTTGGCCGAACCCTGCCCGCCATCGGGGCCTACCCAGTGAGACAATGGCCAGGCATTATCTCAAGACCAGGGTAAAGGTGCTGCCTTTACCGTAAGCGCTCTTCAGGCTTATTTCACCCCCAATGAGTTCAGCCAGCTTGTTGCTCAAGTGCAGTCCCAGACCGACGCCCTCCCGCGATCCCGCCGATGAACTGTCCATCTGCCTCATTGTCCTGAGAAGTTCCTGCTGGTCCTCCTCTCGGATGCCGATGCCCGTGTCCACCACGCTGATCTCCGTCATGTAGCGCCCGCCCCTTTGATGGTGGACAAAGTCAAGATGCACGTTTCCCCTGTCAGTAAACTTGATTGCGTTGTCGGTAAGGTTCAGCAGGATCTGACTCAACGCCCGGCGGTGAGTGCGGATGACAACCTGCCCTTCCGGGGTGTTGTCGGTGAACTTCAGCCCTTTTTGGTCAGCAACCGGTTTCAGGATTCTCGTCACTTCGCGGATCACGTCGGTCACATCCACAGGCTCCGTGCTGAGTTCCACGTTCCCCGACTCGATCTTGGCCAGGTCAAGCAGGTAGTAGATGAGTGAAAGCAAATGCTGAGCGCTGCTGCGGATCATCGTCAGCGGCCTCTTCTGGGCGTCGGGCAGGGGTTCGGGCAACCCCGTCATGACTGTGCTGGTGAAGCGGATAATACCGTTGAGCGCCATATGCAGTTCGTGGACCATGCTGGACAGGAAGCGTTCCTTTGCCAGCTTGGCGTTTTCCAGTTCGACATTCTTCTCCTCAAGCCTGTAATCTGCCCACTTGCGCTGTTCTATCTCTTGCTTGAGTTGTTTATTGGTCGATGCCAGATCGGCTGTGCGCTCCGCTACCCTTCTCTCCAGCTCGTCATTAGCCTTGCGCAGTTCTTCCTCCGCCCTCTCCCGCTCCGTGACATCGCGAAATACCAGAATAACGCCGATAATGTTGCCCTTATCGTCCTTGATAGGTGCGGCGCTCTCATCTATGGGTATTTCCCTGCCGTCCCTCGCTATGAGTACGGTGTGGTTTGTCAGACCGATGATAGTGCCGGCAAGTAACACCTTCGTCACCGGGTTTTCAACGGGTTGCCGGGTTTGGCTGTTCACTATGTTGAATACGTCGGTTAGTTTTCGGTTCAGGAGGTCCTCCAGCTTCCGGCCCACCAGGGTCTCGGCAACTGGATTCATGAACGTTATCAAGCCGTTCTTGTCGGTGGCGATAACCGCGTCCCCGATGCTTCTCAGGGTCGTCGAAAACCATTTCTCGCTCTCTCTTATCTTCCTTTCCATGGTGTGCTTGTACAATGCCATATCGATAGTTATGTGCACTTCCCGGTCTCTAAAAGGTTTGACGATGTAACCGTATGGCTCGGTTATCCTGGCGCGCCTTAGCGTATCCTCGTCCGCGTAAGCGGTAAGGTATATCACAGGGACGTCGTAAAGGCCATGGATCTGCTCGGCGGCCATCACGCCGTCGATCTTTCCATGCAGCATTATGTCCATCAGCACCACGTCAGGACGCGTCTCCCCTGCTTTCTTGACCGCGTCCTCCCCGGATAAGACAATATCGGGGGTGGCGTATCCCAGGCTGATCAGCCTGCGTTGTATGTCTAGCGCTTCAATACCCTCATCTTCAACAATCAGTATCTTCACATCGGACATTTCGTTAACCTCCCGCCTACTTGGATGCCTCAAATGCAATTGAGAACTCGGCTCCGCCATTCTTGCCAAGATGAATGCTGCCCTTGAGCTGCTTCACCAGCACGCTTACCAGCTTCAGCCCCAGGGATTCACAATTCTGTATTTCGAAGTCCTCGGGCAAGCCTGCCCCGTTATCGCTTACGGTCAACATAAGCTTATTGTCGTCATAATGTCGCAGTTCAATGCGGATCTCGTCTGTCCCGTCGCTCCGTCCTGGAGGATCCGGGAAGGCATGCTTCAATGAATTCGAAACGAGTTCATTGATAATCAGGGCGCAGGGGATCAGCCGGTCAACATCAAGGGCTACGTTTTCAACATGCATTTTCAGTCTTATGTCTCCGTCGGTAACCCCGTAGGAATGGAACAGGTTTTCTGTCAGGCCCTGAATATATTCGGCCACATCGATCTTCGCCAGGGACTCGGACTGGTATAGTTTTTCATGGATAAGGGCCATGGAGTAAATCCGGTTCTGGCTCTCCTTGAAGGGTTCGATAGCCTGCTCGCCCTTGATGTAGGGCAGTTGGAGGCTGAGCATGCTCTGAATAATCTGGAGATTGTTCTTAACGCGGTGATGTATCTCCTTGAGAAGCACCTCTTTCTCTCTCAGTGATCTCTTGACCTGGTCGTCCGCCTTCTTCATATCCTCCATCAACCGGGCGTTTTCCAGGGAGATGGCCGCCTGCGACGTCAACAACTCCGTCATCTGCGCCTTCTCGGGCGTGAATACCGAATCGGACAGACGATTGTCCAGATACAGCACCCCTATCATCCTTGATTGCTTGATCACCGGAAGACAGAGTACGGACCGCAGTTGAAGGCTTTGCACCTCAGGATTGTCCTTGAAGAGACCTTCCTGAATGGCGTTGTTGAGGATTACCCTCTCTCCGGTCCGATATACATAGCGCACGATTGCCTTGCAGATTTCCCTGGCCTCGTCCAGTTTCTGGTCCAGCGTACGCGCTGCTTGCTTTGCGGTGACGTGACTTTCGGCGCGGACAAACAGGTTGCCCTTGTCTTCGATCAGCAGATAGCCGTGCTGGGCCCCGGAGCTCTCGATGACCACGTTCATGATCTTCTTCAACAGGGCGTCTTGCTCTATCTCAGCGGAGATAGCCAGAGACGATTTCATGAGGTAATCGACGTCAAGGTCGGGCAGGGTGGAGCCGGAAGACTCCACTTCGTATTGGGAGTAAGGGGTTTTCTCTTCTTCAAAATACTCAGGGTATTTTTCTACCAGGCTAAACTCTTTTCGTTCCGCGTGGCACTTTCTGTACAGACGCGCCGCCTCGGCAAAATAGACGCTCGCGGAGGACTGACCTGCCCGCCGGAGGACTTCGCCGAGGCATTCGTAGAGATGCCCCTCCAGGAACGTGTACTTCTGTTGGTGCGCGGCGTCTATAGCATCCAGGTAAAGCCCCCTCGCCTCCCTGAACTCTCCGGTAACCCTTGCCAGTTCGGCGCGAAGAAAGACCAGATAGGGTTCCAATAGAGGTCCCAAACTCGCCCACGTCTCGACCCTGTCAATGATCGGCTGGATTTCCGCCATCAGTTCCTGTTCGCTCTTGGGTCCAAGTCCCTTTTCGTACAGCTTGAGAGCGTTCAAGACCAAGAAGACATGCCACTGTCTCTTCAAAACATTGTCGGTCAGGCCCGTCAGGTATCTTTGCACCCCCGCCAGGTATTCCTGAGCTTTTTCATGCTCTCCGAAATAGTAGTACGCCAGGGCCATGTGAACAAAATAGCTTCCCGCTGAAGCGACATGGTTGTCCCGCTCCCATTGCCTCAGCTTTTCCTCCATGGCTACCGGTGAATAGTCCTTCTTCATAGGGGCTATCCACCCCGCCTGCATGGCTTCGGCAAGGCCCACAGAGAAGGACAGGTGGTAGCGATTGGAGAATTGGAGGCATTCCCTGGCGTAGTCTTCGATGGCGGACATATTGGCGCCCTGGACCTGAAGGTTCCACATCAACGGGCCGTAGGAAAGGCCGGCGTTATACAGGTCGCCGCAGTTCTTCCCGCACTGGATTGACTTGAGGCAGTAGTCTACGATATCCTTGGGGTGGCTCCGGGAATGCATGTTGCACCACACGATACCGTTCATGCCGCGAGTGGCGCCAAAGGTGTTGGGGTATTTTGCCGAAAGGTCGCGCGCCAGATCTTCGTACTTGAACGCCTGTTCGAATTCCCCCTGTTCCCCCAACTGGAGTCCCATAATGCTGAAAGAGTAGATCACAGATTCATCCATGCCGCCGGCCAGGCAATGCTGGGTTGACTGCGCCGCCGACAGGTAAAGCTGAGGCACCAGTCCGGACATGTAGAGGTCGGGAATAAGCTCGCTATAGAAGGCCAGCTCAATTTTGCGCTTTCTGTCTGTGGTAAAGGGCATGGCGAGGATGGTCTGCCACACGTCGATGTTCTTCGAGGCGATTTCAGCCATTAGCTCTTTCCGCCTGCCGTCCGCCTCATCTGGCTTCTCCGGGATGGCTTTGCCGAAATAGGCCAGACCCCGGTTAGCCGTCTCAATAGCCTTAATGAAATTGCCGATGGACGATAGCGAGGTTGTCTGTTCCGCCAGGCATTCTGCCTTGTCCAGGTCGGTCTTGGCGTGGTCGAGCAACCGGGTGAGCAGCTTCTCGGAATTCTCGTAATTGCCGCACATTAGCTCCGTCTTGGCCGCTTTCTGAAATATCCGGAAAGTGCGCTCGTAGTGAGCCTCTTCCCAGCAGTCGTCCGGCAACGTTTCCCGGCTCAGTTTGAAATACTCGTTTGCCGCTTCCGTGGCCAGGGAATCGAGGGCCTTGTTGCCGGCGTGGTAGTTAAGGTCCGACAATCGGTACGCCGTCCCCGCGTCCAGCCTGTCCTCTCTCCCCAGATTGAGGTGGGAAACAATGGTGAACAGGTTCTCCAGTTTTTCAACGTCAGCGTTGCTTTCAGGAATGGCCGAAAGAAGGTGGTTGGCCACTTGCCAATGAATCTGACGGCGCCGCTCCGCAGGTATCGCCGACAATGCTGCTTCCTGGACCTTGTCGTGAATGAACTGCAACTGGTTTTTGCTTTCAATGAGTAGTCCCTGCCCCAGAGCCGGCTTCAATATCTCGAAGGTCTCCAGCAGGGTCATTTCCCGGATCAATGACAGATCGGCGGGGGAAAAGGCGTTCCCCATGCAGGCGCAGTATTCCAGCAGCTTTATCAGGTCCGGCGGTAGTTTCTGAATCTTCCGGCTGAATAGGGCGACGACGGTCGTGGGCATGCGTGACTGACGGATCCTGTCCATGTCCCACCGCCATTGCCTTTCTTCGTCCAGGAAAAGGAGGTTTTCATTGTGCAGATAGGACAGGCTCTCACTGACAAACAGCGGGTTCCCTTCGCTTAGCGCGCTTATGAAATCGGCCAGCGCCCCGGTCTGCGCCAGGGGAGAGTCAAGGATATATGAGACCATCTCGTGGCAGTGCTCCGGCTTCAGCGGACCCAGCCGGATTTCCTTGAGCGGCTGATTGCCCTCTTTGGCGCCCCTGATAAGCTTGGAAAGTGGATGGCTGGAGTCCACTTCGTTGTGGCGGTACGCCCCCAGGAAGAAAAGGTAGGGGTGGTCCTTGTAGTTGGCGAAGATATTCGCCAGAAAATCAAAAGAGGCCGTATCGCACCATTGAAGGTCATCGATGAACAGGGTCAGAGGATTTTCCTCGCTGGCCAGGCAGGTCAGAAACCGGTCGAACACGTCGTGGAACCTGTTCAATGACTCGACCGGGGGCAACGGTTGCACATCGGGTTGCGCCCCTATCAGGACGCCCAGTTCCGGAACAACGTCGGTCAGGACTTTCCCGTTGTTGCCCACGGCCTTCAGGATCTTGTTCTTCCAAGCGACAACCCTTTCGTCACTCTCGGTCAGGAAGGTCCGCATTAGATTTCTGAGCGCCTGGATAAGGGAGCTGTAAGGGATATTCTTCTGGTACACGTCGAACTTTCCCGACGTGAAATAACCCCGGTGTCTGACGATAGGCTTTTGCAACTCCTGTATCAGGCGGGTCTTTCCAATTCCGGATAGCCCGGAAATGAACAGGGAGCGAAACGCCCCGCGGGCGACCTGTTCATATTCTTCGAGGATGGTCTCCGCTTCCTGGTCGCGGCCGACCATCTTGGAGATAAAGGTCACCCTGTGGGTATATACATGGCTTTCCAGCGGGAATTCCCGCACCGTTCCCGTGGCCAGGAATTCATCCCGGCAGCGTATCAGGTCAGCCAGGAGCCCGTTGCTGCTCTGGTAGCGCTTCTCGGGTTCCTTGAGCATCAGCTTGGCGACGATCTTGCTGAGGACGATGGGGACGTCCGGGCTTAGCTGATGCACCTCGGGCGCTTCTTCCGCCAGGTGGGAATGGATCAGTTCCAGGGGATCGGCCGATAGAAAGGGGAGTTGGCCGGTCAGCAGCTCATAGAATACGATCCCGAGAGAATACATGTCCGAAGAGAAGACCACTCTGTGGCTGATGCGCCCGGTCTGCTCTGGAGAGGTATAGGACAGGGTTTCCCTTATGAAGGAGGGGTCGTAAATAAAGTGGCTGACATCTCTTACATCGATAGCGCTGATAAAATCTATCAGCCGGATCTCCAGCGTGTCGGGGGCAACCAGTATATTGTGGGGTTTGACGCCGCCATGAATAATGCCCGCCTCGTGCACCTTGTCCAGGGCCCGGGCCAGGCCGCAGGCTAAGCTAAAGAAATCCTTCAAAGAGATCTGGCGATGGGCTATTAGCTGTTCGAGGGTTATTCCGTCAAAATAGTCCTGGGTAATAAAGCAGATATCATCTTTCGTATCGAACGCGATGGGGGTAATCGTGAAGGGATCGTTCAGGACCCTGAGCTGTTCAACTTTCTGCCTGAACTGAGATTTCTTATACTCGGACAGCAGGGCTGTTTTCAGTATCTTGAGCACCAGGGGACGATTGGGGCTTTTCTTGTGGTAAGCCTTGTAGATTGTAGCTTGAGGGCTTTCGGCTATCTTGTCTACTATTTCATAATTTGGGATGACGATGGTCGCAGGCATGTTTCCGCCTTCCAATGACCTGACCCGGACAGACCGTAGCTGTAGGGTGGGTGCAGCCCCGTTGAAATCGGGACGAAACCCACCGCCTCGTGCTGCTACGAAATGGTGGGTTGCGCCACGCTTCACCCACCCTACGTCTTGCTAATACAAACGCGAAAAGTGGTGTTGAATGAATCGTCTTTGCGATCCCGACAAGTCGGGACGACGAAGCAATCTCCCCTTCTTCAGGAGAGACCACACAGAAAGGCAAGAGGTTGCTTCGCTGCGCAAAGACGAGATAGGTTTCCTCGTTAGCGATTCCTCTCGTGTTATTGCGTTCGTATTAGTCGCTGCTTTCCGGCAGCGGGGCCTCCAGGGTGATGGTGGTGCCCCGGTCTGGTGTGGAGGCCACGCTTAGCTTCCCTCCCAACAAACGCGCTCGTTCGTGCATCCCGCTAATGCCGCTGGAGACGAGCACCGGCGACAATTCAAAGCCCTTGCCGCTGTCGGCTATCTGGACGAACAGGCGATTGTCCCGGACCCAAACTCTCACCATTGCCTTTTTAACGCCGGCGTGCCGGGCAATATTGGTCAGCGCCTCCTGGACAATGCGGTAGGCGCCCAGGCTGATGTTATCGGGGAGGCGCGCGGGCAGGTCCTCATGGTGGAAATCGACCCGCACCTGGGTGTGCTTGGTATACTGCTGGAAATGTTGAAGCAAAGTAGGGATGAGGCCCAGGTCGTCCAACGTGCTGGGCCGCAATTGAAAGGCCATAGTGCGCACCTCATCAAGCAGATCGGCGACAATGCATTTGGCCTCCTCGACGACCGGGGCGTTGTCTTCCCCCGGCGAACGGCTGATCCTGTCCAGCAACATCCGCAGGCCGGTCAGCAGTTGCCCGGTCTGGTCGTGCAGATCGCGGGAGATGGAACGGCGTTCCTCTTCCTGCACGCCGATGGAGCGGAATAATACCTCCCGTACCTCTTGTTCGGCGTGTTCGCGCTGCCGCACGTTTGCCAGCAGGTCCCGGTTCAGGCGTTCCAGCTCTTGCTCCGTCTGACTGCGGCGGACAACCTCTTCCTTCAACTGCTCCGCGTTGCGGCGGATCTCGGAGGCAAGCAAGGTGTTCTCATAAGCCAGAGCCAACTGGCTGGCCAGCGTCACCCCGATGCGTTCATCTTCATCGCTAAACTCGCCCGCATCGAGCTTGTTACACAAATACATCGCACCGTAGGCGCGTTTCGCCGAGGCTATGGGAACTCCGAGGAAACTCTGGATCGGGGGGCTGTCTGCAAGGGTCCCTGATGCCTGTTGCGGAGAGGGAAAGCCGCGAAGCCGCTTTGGCCGCGTGCTGCCCATAAGCTCCGTCAATACCGCCTGATCGGGTACGTGCCCTCCAGAGACGGCGCCGACCGGGGCTGCCGCAACATGGCCCGGCCAATGCCCTTCTTCATCGATGACGGCAACGACCGCCAGTCCGGCGCCGATAATGTCTCTGGCTGCCCGGCACAGCTTCTCCACCAGCCGCGCCGGATCCGCTTGTGCGGCCAGGTCCAGTCCCACTTCGATCACGGTACTCAGCCGCAGTCCACTCATGGCGCGCTTGACTTCTGCTGGCAGGTCCGTTGCGGCCACAGCCTGCCGGGGGGCTTCACCGGGGGCCTGCGGCAGGGGCGAGGGCGGTAAGCCGAGGACCTTTTGCACTAAACTGAGTATCTCTTTGGGGTCGGATGGTTTAGGCAGCACCGCGCAGGCGCCACAGTCTGACGGAATAGCGGGCCTCTCCCGCTCCCGGTACATGGCGGTGTAGAAGATGATGGGCATCCGGGCAATGGAGGGGTCGCCCCGGATCTCCCGGGCCAGTTGGATCCCATCCATGTTCCCCATGACGATGTCGGCGATCAGGAGGTCGGGGCGCGCAATTCGAGCGATCTCCAGCGCTTCTTCCCCGTCGGCGGCTTCCAGGACGGTGTGCGAGGCGAAACCCAGCACGTATCCCAGAAAATGCCGGTTGATGGGCCGATCATCTACGATAAGGATCTTGGCCATAGGGGCCTATCTCTCCTCTTACCTAACCCCCGGGCCCTTCCCGACACGGGAAAGGGAGTTCCCCCTCTCCGTGTCGGAGAGGGGGCAGGGGGAGAGGTCTTCAGCGACCTAACCCCCGACCCCTTCCCGACACGGGAAGGGGAGTTCTCCCTCTCCGCCTCGGAGAGGGAGTTAGAGGGAGAGGTCATCAGCATCTCTTCAATCCGGGCCAACACCGCCTCCATATCCTTCAGGACCTGCTCGTTGGTAACGCGAACAACCTGGAGGCCGCGGGTTGTCATAATGGCGTCACGTTCTGCGTCGCAGTCAGCCTGCGCCAGGTGGGGTGGGCCATCAACCTCAATCACCAGCGCCGCGCTGTGGCAATAGAAATCGGCGATGAAGCCATCAATGATTTGCTGCCTGCGGAAGTGATAGCCCCGCAGTTGATTGGCGCGCAGAGCGCGCCACAGAAGACATTCAGCCGCCGTCATGGTACGACGCAACTCCTTGGCACGGACAAGTTCGGCGGGGCCTACGCTCTGACCGAAGATGGGGGAAGACCTAACCCCCGACCCCTTCCCGACACGGGAAGGGGAGTTCGCCCTCTCCGCTTCGGAGAGGGAGTTAGAGGGAGAGGTCTTCAACGACCTAATCCCCCACCCCTTCCCAAGGTGGGAATGGGAGTTCCCCCTCTCCGTGTCGGAGAGGGGGCCAGGGGGAGAGGTCTTCATTGCGGCTCCCCCTCCTGCGCCTTCTCTTTTCCAAGGTACTGCTCAAGCTGGCCTACCAGGGCTTGAGGTTCAATCGGCCGCAGGATGAACGCCGCCGCGCCCAGGGCCAGGGCTTGCTGGCGAACGCCATTTACGCCCGACGTGCCCGAGATGAAGACAAAGGGTATGGACTGCAGCCTGGGGGTAGACTTGACGGCCTTGAGAAAGGCCAGCGGCTCATACCCCGGCATATGAACGTCGGAGAGGATCAAGTCCGGCGGAGACTCGTGGGCCAGCTTCAGCGCCTGGTCAGGGTCCTGCGCGGTGATGACGCGGAATCCGGCGGGTTCCAGGGTGTCGCGGGCCAGTGCGAGGTTTACCGCAGCGTTATCGACGACAAGAATAGTCACGTTTCGCGACGGGGGCCCGGCGGTTGGGACCACTCCACCCGTGAACACCGGCGCCTGCTCCCGGCGACCGCCTCGCTGACTGGCGCTCAAAAACGTTTCGACTTGAGCTATGAATGTTTCGGGGTTTATGGGCTTGGGGATGTAACCATCGAAGCCCGACTTCAAGACTTTTTCCCGGTCTCCCACCATAGCCAGGGCCGTCACCGCCACCACCGGCGTGTTGTGCAGCGGGGGGTCCTTCTTCAGGGTTCTTGCCAGTTGGTATCCGTCGTAGTCAGGCAACAGGATATCGCAAAGGATGAGGTCGGGCGTCTCCTTATGCGCCATCTCAATGCCTTCATGCCCCGTCTGCGCCGGGATGGGGGTGTGGCCCCAGGCTAGCAGCAGGTAGCTCATCAAGTCCAGATTCTCAATGTTGTCCTCTATCATCAGGACACGGGCCACGTCATTTTCCCCCCATGATCAACGTGAAGGTGCTCCCCTTGCCTGGCTCGGTCTCCACCTCAATGTGGCCGCCGAGGAGAGAGGCAAGTTTCTGACTGAGGTGCAGCCCCAGTCCCGTGCCTTCGCCGCGCCCCTTCTTCACCCGCTCGAAGGGCTGGAACAGCTTGGTCTGGTCAGCTTTAGATATACCAATGCCGGTGTCAATTATCCTGAACTCGGTAAGGGGCTTCGCTCCGTCCCGGCGGGACCGGACCTGGAGGCGGACCCCGCCATGGTCCGTGAACTTGATAGCGTTATTGGTAAGGTTGGAGAGGATCTGGTGCAGGGAGCGCCGGTCTGTAGACAGGACAACGTCCCGCTGCGGCAGGTCCAGTTCGAAGCTCAGGCCCTTTTGCTCCGCCATGGGCCCCAGGACCTCGGCTACCTCACGCAGCACCTCCTGGGCCTTCACTTCCTCGACAGATACCTCCAGTTTACCGGACTCGATCTTTGCCAGGTCCAGCAGGTCATTTATGAGGGACAGTTGATGCTTGGCGCTGGACTGTACGGTGCGGAGCTGTTTTTCCTGGTCCCCTGTCAGTGGGCCGGGAAGTTTCATGAGAAGGGTGCCGGTAAAACCGATGATCGCGTTCAAGGGCGTGCGTAGCTCATGGGACATGCTGGCCAGGAAGCGGTCCTTGGCCAGGCTGGCGTTTTCCAGCTCGACGTTCTTCTCCTGCAGCGTCTGCTCAAACCGTTTGCGCTCGGTCACGTCTCGAGCGGCAGCGAAGACACCCTGGAGTTTGCCATCGCGATCGTAGAACGTGGATGCGTTGTAAGAAACCACCGTCTCTTGCCCTTGCTTGGAACGGGCGGTGAGTTCATAGTTGGTGACCGTCCCCTCTTTCAGCACCCGCCGTATACCCTCCTCCGCCTTGTCGGCCTCGGTGAAGAAGTCCTTGAACGGCGCCCCGATAAGCTCCTGGCGGGAGTACCCGGTCAGCGCCTCCATCTGCCGGTTCACGTCGCTGATCACGCCGACGGGGTCTGTGGTCATCAGCGCATCGATATTGGCCTCGATCAGCGAGCGGGTGTACGCCTGCTGGTCCCGGAGCTGTCCTTCCATTTGTTTCTGGGCAACGATGTCGCGGGCGGCTGCCAGGATGCCCAGAGGGACTCCGGCAGCGTTGGTGAAGATGCCGGCGTTGAAGCTCACCACAATCCGACGGCCGTGGCGGGTCACCAGCACGAGTTCATAGCCGATGACGCGGCTTTCTTTGAATGCCTGCTCCACCCCCAGGCGGGCCCGCTCCGGGTCGGTAAAGTAGGCGGAAAAACGGGAGCTGATCAGATGCTTGCGGGTAAAGCCGGTGAGCCGGGTGGCCTCCTCGTTCACGTCGGTGATAATGCCGTCCGGGGCGATGGCGAAGAGGGCGTCGGCGGAAGCCTCGATCAGGGACCGGTTGTATGCTTCCTGCTCCGCCAACTGGGTCTGGAGCCGCGACTGCTCGGAGATGTCGCGGGCCGAGGCGAAGATACCCTGGACCCGGTTCTCACCGCCGCGGAATATCGATGCGTTGAATGACACCGTGGCTTTGCGCCCTCCCTTGGACTTGAGCACGAGCTGGTAGTTGGTCACAATGCCATCGGCCAGGGTGCGTTTAACGCCCAGGTCCGCCCGGTCAGGCTCCGTAAAGTACCTCTTGAATTGGGAGCCTATCAACTCGGCGCGGTCATAGCCGGTCATGCGGCACATCTGCTCGTTGACATCGGTGATGAAACCTTCAGGGTCAACGGTGATCAGCCCGTCTACCGAGGACTCGATGAGACCCCGGAGATAGGTCTGTTGCTCCCGGAGCTGCTCTTCCAGGCGGAAGCGGTCGGTAACGTCGCGGGCGGAGGCGAAGATGCCGCGGATGCCTCCGGCGGGGTCTTTGAACACCGAGGCGTTGAATGATACCTGGAGCAGGCGCCGTGACCGGGCGATAAGGGTTAGGCCGTACTCTGTGACCACGCCCTTCTCCAGGGTGCGGGCGACGCCAGCCCGGGCCAGGCTGGGATCGGTGAAATAGTCAGCGAAGGGCGTTCCGACGAGCTCAGCCCGGGAGTAGCCGGTCATCTGGCACAACCGGTCGTTGACGTCGGTGATGGTGCCGGCGGGGTCCACTGTGACCAGCCCGTCCACCGAAGACTCGATGAGGCCCCGCAGATAGATCTGCTGCTCTCGCAGTTGCTCCTCCAGCCGCTTCTGCTCGGTGACATCCCGGGCTGCCGCAAACACACCTTGCAGCTTACCCGTGGTATCGGCAAAGGTGACTGCGTTGTAGGAGACGACGGTGACCCGGCCGGTCTTGGAACGGGCCGTGAGCTCGTAGTTGGTGACCCGTCCCTCCCTCAGCACCAGGCGGATGCCCTCCTCGGCTCGCGCCGAGTCGGTAAAGTGGTCTTTGAACTGCGACCCTATCAGCTCTTGCCGGGACCAGCCGGTGAGCGCCTCCATTTGCCGGTTCACATCGGTGATCCTGCCCAGGGAGTCGGTGGTCATCAGGGCATCGATGTTTGACTCGATCAAAGAGCGGGTGTACGCCTGGGATGCCTGGAGCTGCATCTCCAGTTGTTGCTGCGATGTGATGTCGCGGGCCGAGGCGAAGATGCCCCGGACCAGCCCCTGGGTATCCTTGAACACCGCGGCGTTGAAGGATACCGGTAGCACCCGGCCATCGGCAGCCTGCATGGTCAAAACGTAGTTGGTGACGGCGCCCTCTTTGAAGGTGAGGTGCACGCCTTCCTCCGCCCGGGCGGGGTCGGTGAAATAGCGGGGGAACAGGGAGTTTATAAGCTGGTTGCGGGGCCGGCCCACCATGCGGCACATGGTATCGTTTACGTCGGTGACCTTCATGGTCTCGTCCACGGTCACCAGGCCGTCCACCGAGGCTTCGATCAGTCCCCGGTTATATGCCCGCTCATCGGCCAGTTGGTCCTGGAGGCGCGCTTGCTCCGTGATGTCGCGGGCCGAGGCAAAGATGCCGCGGGTGACGCCCTCCTGGTCTTTGAACGTAGCGGCGTTAAAGGACACCTTGCGTTCCCGAGCGTCTTTGGTCCGTAGCACCAGCTCGTAGTTGGTGACCGTTCCCTGGTCCAGCGTCAGGCGCACCCCTTCGGCTGCCCGCTTCGGGTCCGTGAAATACTGCTGGAACGGCGATTGGATGAGGTCTTTTCGCGTATAGCCGGACATCCGGCACATCGTTTCGTTGACGTCGGTAATGACCAGCAACGGGTCCACGGTAATGAGGCCGTCCACCGAGGCCTCGATGAGACCCCGGTTGTATGTCCGCTCCGCGGCTAGCTCCGATTGCAGCAGCGCCTGTTGCGTAATGTCACGGGCGCTGGCGAAGATTCCTTTTACGCCGCCCGCCGGGTCCCGGAACACTGAGGCGTTGAACGAAACCTTGAATGAGCGCTTGTCCCGGGTAGTGAGGGTGAGGACGTAGTCCTTCACAATCCCCTTGTCCAGCGTCTCTCGCACGCCGGCCATAGCGCGGTCGGCATCGACGAAGTAGTCGGCAAACGGGCTGCCGGTAAGCTCCTCTCTGGGGAAGCCCGACATCCGGCACATCTGCTCGTTCACGTCGGTGATCGTTCCCGCCGGGTCCACCGTGATCAGGCCGTCTACTGAGGCCTCGATCAGTCCCCGGTTATACGCCTGGGAGTCCCGGAGTTGCGACTCGAGACGTTTGTGCTCGGTGATCTCGCGGGCTGCGGCAAAAACGCCCTGGAGTTGGCCCTTCGAGTCCCGGAACGTGGAGGCGTTGTACGATACAACGGTCATGCGCCCGTTCTTGGAACGGGCGGTGAGCTCGTAGTTGGTAACCCGTCCCTCGTGCAACACCAGCTTGATGCCCTCCTCCGCCCTCTGCGGGTCGGTGAAGTATTTCTTGAACTGAGAGCCAATGAGCTCCTGTCTGGAGCAGCCGGTCAGCTCTTCCATTTGCCGGTTGACGTCGGTGATGATGCCCACCGGGTCTGTCGTCATAAGGGCGTCGATATTGGACTCGATAAGGGAGCGGGTATAGAACTGAGTGGCCTTGAGTTCCTCGGTAAGGCGGATCTCGTCGGTGATGTCTTTGGAGATGAGCAGGAAACCGATGGGTCGCCCGGTGGAATCGCGCCGGGGGGTAATAACGACCCGGGCTGTGAAACGGTTGCTGTTCTTGCGGACCCGGACCAGCGTGCCTTCCCACTTGCCCTCGCGCAGAGCGTGGGCCAGCAGTTCCTTGGGCCTGCCCGCGGCAATGTCTTCCGAGGTATGCAGTATCTCCGAATTGGCCCGCCCCACCACCTCCTCCGGGGCATAGCCATACAGGAGCCGGGCCCCCTCGTTCCACAGAACGATCTTGCCTTCCAGGTCTTTGCCGATGACCGAGTATTCAGTGGAGGACTCGAGGATATTGGTAATGAAGTCGACTGCTTCCTGGGCGGTGCCCACAATGGTGGTGTCGAACAGCTTGCTCTTCTTGAGCTCCACGGCAAGGCGGATCTCTTCGGCGATGTCCTTGGACATGAGCAGAAAACCGATAGGTACGCCTTTGTTGTCGCGCCGCGGGGTTAAGACCACCCTGGCCGTAAATTTGCTGCCGTCCTTGCGGACCCGGGCCAGCGTGCCTTCCCACTTCCCGTCGCGTAATGCTTCTTGCATCATTTTTCGCGGCTTGCCGGAGGCAATGTCTTCCGGAGTGTGCAGGATCTCCGAGCTGGCCTTGCCTATGACCTCTTCGGGGGCGTAGCCGTACAGGAGCCGAGCCCCTTCGTTCCACAGAACGATCTTGCCGTTGAGGTCCTTGCCGATGATGGAGTATTGAGTGGACGACTCGAGGATGTTGGTGATGAAATCGACCGCTTCCGTGGGGGTGCCGACGAGGGTGTTGTCAAAGAGCTTGGTTTTCATTAGTGGTCCCGTCCTCCGTCCTGTTTTGGTCCTCGTAGGGGCATCCCGATGTATCGGGATCGTGCCCGAACGGGTAAAGCCGGGCACGATGCATCGTGCCCCTACGAAATCCTTCGTGCGGTTACGACCTGCCCGCGTCTAAGCTGGCGACTCCCGGACCCGGACAGGTTTAGCAGGAGAACGGGTACCCTGAAGTCCGACGTACATGGTCAGGTCTGCTGGCGGCGCGTGTCCAGCAATAATTGATTAATATTAGCAATCAGCATGCGGACTGTCAAATTGCTATCTGGGGCAAAATCCACTATCCGTTGAATCTTGGCAAAGCAGCATCTTTTTCACCAAATTGGTGCAGCAACTGTCTTGGAGAGGCCACTATGACCTCTCCCTTTGGAGAATCCCGATGAATCGGGATGAGCTTGCCGAAGGGGAGACTGAGAGGGATTTCCCCACTGCTGTATGTGTAACAGGAAAATCCCCCTTTCGTCCCCCTTTGCGAAACTGACCCTTACCCATATCCTGGGTTGCTGGACACAGGGGGATTTCGGGG
>JACQTY010000053.1 GCA_016210545.1 Chloroflexota bacterium | reverse complement strand
CTCTCGAGGACAGTTGCTGCACCAATTTGGTGAAAAAGATGCTGCTTTGCCAAGATTCAACGGGTGGAGGATTTTGGTGGTGGGAGGCGCTTGACTTAATGCGTGAAGAATTGTAGATTTAGAACCTGTCAGGCGTGGAAATCGCGATAGCCGCGGGCTTCACAGAAAGGCGTTGAAGTGACAAGAAACAAGAGCGCATCCGATCTATCGGTCAAGGAAATAACCTCCCTGATGAACGTGGCGCTGGGGAAAGAGAAGGCCGACCTCGCCGTGGTCAACGCCACCCTTGTGAACGTCTACACCGGGGAGTTGTTGCAGCATTACTCGGTAGCCATCAAGGGGCAACGCATTGCCTACGTGGGTCCAAAAGCGGAGCCGTGCCTCGGCCCAGATACCCGCATCATCGATGCCGGAGGCAAGTTCCTCATCCCCGGCCTGATCGACGCCCACACGCACCTCGTCTTTCTCTTTGCCCCCTGGGAGTTCGTCCCGTATGCCGCCCGCGGCGGGACCACGGCGCTGGTGACGGAGACTCAGGAGATCGTCTTTCCTCTTGGCTACGAAGGGATCAAGGCATACATTGCCTCCCTGCGAGACCAACCCATAAAGATGTTTGCTACGGTGCCCCCTCTGGTCACCATCAGCCCCACGTCCGAGGAGTTCGCCCTGAAGGCATCTGAGATACGCAAACTGCTGAAGGAGCCGGACATCCTGGGCCTGGGTGAGACCTACTGGGCGCCCGCGGTCCAGGGCAGTCAAAGGTTGTTGTCCTACTTCAGCGAGACGCTAAAGTCGGGAAAAGTCGTGGAAGGTCATTCCGCCGGCGCCAGAGACGAGAAGCTGGAGGCATACGTCGCCGCCGGCGTGTCCTCGTGCCACGAACCCATAACTGCCCAGGAGGTCATCGACAGGCTCAGGCTTGGCCTCCACGTACCGCTGCGACATGGCAGCATACGCCGCGATGTCCCGGCTATTGTGCCCCTGCTGAAGGACAAGGTTGACCTGCGTCGGGTCACTCTCGGCAGCGATGGCGTTGACCCCAAGGACCTGGCCCAGCACGGGTACATGGAATGGGTAGTTCAGGAGGCCATCGACGCCGGCCTGGACCCGGTGAAGGCCATACAGATAGCCACCATAAACGCGGCGGAACACTTCGGCCTGGACAGTATCATCGGCGGGATTGCCCCGGCCAAGTACGCCGATATGGTGCTGCTTGCGGACCTGGGCAGAATCCAGGCCCAAGTGGTGATCAGCAACGGCCGGGTGGTGGCCCAAGACGGCCAGCTTCTCGTACGTCCCCGTGTCCATTCCTACCCCGACTGGGCCAGGCACAGCTTCACGCTGCCCCGGCCAATGTCGGCCTCCGATTTTGCTATCCGGGTCGGTGACGGGGATGGCACAGTCAAAGCACGAGTAATGGACTATGTTACCGACCTGGTCACCCGGGAGGCCCAGGAGGAGATGCGGATATCCGGAGGCCTGATATCAATTGACGTTAACAGAGACATATTGAAAGCGGCGACCATAGAAAGGCAGCACCGGCCCGGCCAGATGGCGGTGGCCCTGGTACGGGGCTTCAAGCTGAAGAGGGGCGCCTTTGCGTCGAGCGCGTCCTGGGACTGCTCCAATTTGTCGGTGGTTGGCGCCAGTGAGGCCGACATGGCAACGGCGATAAATCGCGTGGTGGAATTGCAGGGTGGCGCCGTAGTAGTGGTGGACGGCAAAGTGGTCCGCGAAGTCCCCCTGTCCATAGGCGGGTATATCTCGGAAGAGCCTATGGAAATAGTAGCCCGCAAGCTCAATGAATTGAAAGCTGCGCTTGCGGAACTGGGTTGCACCCTGCCTGACCCACACCTGTCACTGACTCTGGTCCCTGCGGCGGCGATCCCGCACCTGCGCCTCTCGGAATACGGGCTGGTCAACCTGCGGGACGGGCAGAGGTTGGACGTAGTAGTGAGGTGATCTTGTGAGTGTGCGCCTTTGCGGGGTCTATTCCAGCCTCCTCAGCTCTCGATAGGCCAGTCCAATGGCCAGCACCGTCGCCCCCATGATGGCCGCGTTGGCCGCGGTCGCCAGCCTGGTCCCGATTACGGCGGCCCCGGCCCCCGCCATCAGGTTACCCAACGGCAGTGTACCTATCATAAAGGCGCGGACTCCCATTACGCGCCCTTTCATGTCGTCGGGGATACAGGTAAGCAACAGGCTGGTGGTCGTGGTCATGGTCAGGGACTGGACGGCCCCGGTAAGCAGGAGGATGAAGAAGGAAAGGGCGTACCACGGAGACACGGCAAGCAATACCAGCATCACCGGCCAGGCAGCGAAACTCGCCAGCATAAGGGCGCCTTTGCCCGCCAGGTTGTACCGGGAAGCTACGATAAGGCTCGCAGCCAGCGAGCCGATGCCCAGGCCGGTCATCAACACCCCCAGGCCCATGGGTCCGGTCTTAAAGATGTCCCGGGCCACAATGGGCAGCAGCGTCTGTCCATAGGTAAAGCCGGCGAAATTGGCCAGCGCCGCCAGTAGCAGGATCCCCTGGGCGGTGCGGTTCCTCTTGACATGATCCAACCCCTGCCCCAGGTCCTTCCAGACGGACGCTGTGATGGCCGCGGGGGAGGCGCCTGGCGTTCTGGCCAGCAGCGTCATGGCTATGCCGGCAACGTTGGTAGCCACCATCAGCCCGTAGGCGCCGGGGAAGCCGAACAGGGCGATGAATGAGCCACCAAGGAGCGGCCCGGCTATCTGAGTGACATCCTGGGCCATACGGTTGAAGGCCATGGCGTTGACCAGCAGAGGCCTGTCCACCATGTCCGCCATCAGGACGGTGCGCGTCGGCCAGTCCACCGCCGCTGCCAGGCCGCTGACGGACGCCAGCGCCAGGACATGCCACACCTGGACATTGCCCGTGACGACAAGGGTCAGCATGACGCAGGACTGCAAGAGGTTAGCCGATTGGGCGAAAACGAGGAGCAGCCTCCTGTCCACCCTGTCCGCGGCGATGCCTCCCATCGGCCCGAGCACCCAGCCGGCGGTCCTGAAGGCCATGGCCACGCCTACCAGGAACGGAGAGTTGGTCAACTGCAGCACGAGCCATGCCGCAGCCACCTGCTCCATCCATCGCGAGGAAGTGGACAGGACTGTGGCCATCCAGATGAATCGGAAATCCCGGTAACGTAAGGTGTCTAGCACCCTGACTCCGTTGCGCCATTGTGAGGAGGGGAAGGTTCCATCACATGTCCCAAGAGGACCTGGTTGTCCCGATAATGGTCTTTGACCGAAATAGCTTCCCGCGCGCCATTTGAACCAGCACCAACAGCTTCACGTACGTTAATGGCTGCTGGGCTTCAGCCTCAGCCTTGGGCCTGCGCATCTTTGGGGACAGAGAACTGGATCGCCCTCGCCATAAAGAATACAAAGGTGAAAACCGTCAGCACCGTCAGCCCCCCGGAGACTGCCCCGGGCAGCGCGCTCCGAACTCCAGTCTCTCCGGCGACGCCGCTGACCACCCGCAGGAGGTTGCCCACCGTGAGCAGCCACAAAGGCAGGGTGTTCAGCCTCTCTTCCCGGAGGGTTTTACCGATGATGGCCGGCAATATGATGGGAGCGTGGGCCAGGATCATGGCCCCTATGAACCCCACGGCCAGGGAATGCATAGCCGCGTCCAAAAGGCCTATCGTCTGGCCCTTTATCGCCAGTACAAGCAAGAGAAGCAGGCCCAGCAGCAACCAGCCGTAGGCTGCAACCAGGTGTATTCCCAGGTACCGGTGAAGGGGCTTTTCGCCCCGCGTCATCAGCTTCCTTTCGCCCCAGGTCATCGGAACGGCCACTGCCAGCAGCAGGAGTATCCAGGCTATCATTATGGGGCGGGTGGCTGTGGTGGGCGACAACGTCTGGAACAGTATGAGGGCAAAGGCTATACCCACAAACCACAGTCCGTACCGGGCCTGAGCCGATATCGCCGGCGCTACAAAGCGCGTCAGCTCTACACGTTCACCCAGGACTGTCAGGATGGGAAAGCCGAGCAACAGCATCATGAAAGGCAAATTCTGCACCGGGCTCAACCTGATGCTGAGGATAGCGCCTGAAATGAGCGTTATCGCCGCCAGGCTCATGTAACGGAACGGCAGCGGCTGGGCGCTGCGCCGGCCCACGGCAGTGATCGCATAGACATATATGATAAAACCCGCGACCAGGAGCGTAGCGCCTGCTACGGTCAGTGGAAGTACGCCGAATATCAGGCCGGATAGCTGGATAATTGTGCCCGCTGCTACGAGAAACGGCATGACGTGGACGATGGGGTTAAGTGGAAAAGCCAGGGCGCCAATGTAACGTTCCGTGGCCAGCAGAATCGCCAGAAAGCCGAAAACCATGAGATGGCCGTGGACCGGCAGGAACGTGGCAAGAAACGGCTGACTAATGACGCCGTGGAGGAGAAACAGTTTGGACACGCCCGCTGCCAGGGCCAGTAGCATCAGGAGAACGGCGATGGGGAGTACCACCAACTGAATTCTCATGCTTTTGAAGTGCTGTGTACCTCCTTCCAGAGTATTACTGCTCCAATTTGCTAAGCCCCAGGCTCTCCATGAATGCCTCCAGGCGGTCGATCACCTGGGCCTCGTCGAACTCCCGTTTATCGGACATGTTGCCTTCGTAGGTCATAACAGGCACCCCCGCCTGAAGCAAGGCCAACCGCGTCTCTAGCTGGAGCTGGGCCAGTCCCTCACAGCCGCGGTTGAGGTGGATGACCATGCCACTGGCGTGCCATTGTCTTACCATGCTCATTATCTGGTCCCGTTTCCCCGCTACAGTGGAATGCACCCCGTCCCCGATGGGCCGGTGGACGATCTTGCGCGCCAGAAACCGCAGAGCGTCCTCCCTGTTCTTGAACTCTATCCCGAGCTCCCGCGGCGGTCTTGCCGCCTGCCAGCTTCCGTCCGGGCCCATTTCGAAGAAGCCTGTCAAACCAAAGCAGTACTGCGAACCGACGCAGACCGCGCCGTACTGCTCCATTATGCGGAATACGCGAAGGAAAAACCAGGGGGGCTGGCTATCGTGGAGGAGGCGGCAGCGCTCAGTGGCCAGGGCGGCGATCCCGTCCTTCACGCGCTCCTGGACCTCGTCCCGCAACATGCGATAGAACTCCAGCGTTTCCCGGTCCCACTTGAGAATGCCGACGGGCAAATAGAGCGACCACAAAGACTTGTGGTCCAAGGGAGCGGGGACGGCCTGGTTTAGAACGCATACCTGCGCCCACAGCGACTCCATCTCGCATTCGTTGTGGAGCGCCTGGATGAACTTTTCATCGTCGTAGCGCCGCCCGGTGACCTTTTCCATCCACTCTATGGCGTCATAGAGCTGTCCGGCTATGTACTCGGTGCGTTCGTCCTCGTGTCTGCCCGGGGCCAGATTCACCAGGTCCACGCCGAAGAACGGCGTCCCCAGGTAATCGCTCACCTGTTGGTACCACTTGGCATGGGAATCGCAGTTGTGGAGGCTCAAGCAGAAGTCAGGCTTGGGGAACGGGCCGCCAAACAGGTAGCGGTCGAGGTAGACGGATCCCATGTAGTCCCGATAGTAAGAGCACAGGTCCCTGGCCCAGCCGCGGGCCTCGGCAGCCTCAGCGCAGCGCTCCGAGAACTCCGTGTCCACGCTGATGGAGGCCCCGTAAGGTTCGCCGCAGAAGAAGATGAAGTCCCCCAGTCCGGCAGGCAGGATGATTACCTCGCTCAGGCCACCCGTGACCAAAAGCTTACCCTTATCCCGGGCCTCGGCCACGTCCTTGTAGTGGCGTAGCCGGAGCTCCTTGCACTTCTGCCAGCTTTGCAACGGGCGAGTCGGCCATATCCGTAAGTCCATGGTGCACCCCCGCCAGAACAGAATATTGCGGCCATTATGGGGCGGCCTTATACGTGAAGCAAACCGGCGTTAGCCTTCGGGCAGGTCCCACATCTGGATGCCGCCGCCGTCCACGAAGATAACCTGTCCCGTTATGTAGGAAGCCTTGTCTGATACCAGGAATTTTATCAGGTTGGCGATATCGGATGGCTTGCCGGGACGCCCGAACGGCCATTTCTCCAGCAGGTCCATTATGTTGCTACTGCCCTTCAACGCCCTGGCCACGCGCAGGGACATGTCGGTGTCGATCACGCCCGGTCCTACGACGTTCACCCTGATGCCGTAGTCCCTCTCCTCCAGCGACAGACACTTGGCCATAGCCTCTACCCCCGACTTGCCCACTGCGTACGGTATGTGGCCGGCCGGGAACAGCTTGGTCTCCACCGAGGAGATGAAGATGACGTTGCCTTTCCTCTGCTGGCGCATGGTGGGCAGCACCGCCTTGGTGAAGTAGAAAGGCCCCATGATATGGGTGTTGATCTGGTGCTGCATCTCGCCGGCCTCAGTATTGATGAGCCGTCGCCCTGTGGATGGGCCGCCGGCGTTGTTGACCAGAATGTCTATTCTGCCGAAAGTCTCCACGGTTTTGGCCACCATTGCCCTCACCTGTTCGTCGTTGGTGACGTCAGCCTGATAAGCCAGAAAGCGGCGTCCGAGGGCTTTCACTTCCGCCGCCGTCTTGCTGGCGGCGGCCTCGTTCTTGCGGTAGGCGATGGCAATATCGGCCCCGGCCTCGGCGAGCGCCAGGGCGCAGCCCTTGCCAATACCCCGGGAGCCCCCGGTGACAATCGCTACCCGACCCTGCAAGTCCATGTCTCCTCCTGCATTTGTGGCATAAAAGCCCGACTCGGGGTTTCCCAATTCTAGCACTTTTCAGCTTCCAGCGAAACACGCGCCTAACGATGCACAACGCCTGTCCTGCCTATGCCCCTCGCCGGGACGGGTGTATACTGCTTTGGGCGACTACGTCTCCGGGGGATGTTTTCTAGTTGAGAATCAAAGTGTTCTACGGCTGGTGGATTGTCATCGCCAGCCTCTCCATCCTCAGTGTGGTATTCGGCGTCAGCTTCTATTCTTTCGGCGTTTTCTTCAAGCCTCTGGCTGCCGAGTTCGGGTGGGGGCGGGCGGCGATATCGGGTGCAATGTCGCTACTGACCTTTCTCTGGGGAGTAAGCGCCCCTCTTGGCGGCCGCCTGAGCGACCGTTTTGGTCCGAAGAAGGTGATGCTGGTCAGTTCCATACCCTTTGGCGCCAGCCTCCTGTTGCTCGCCCGGACTCAGACGTTGTGGCACCTATACGTCTTCTATGCGCTCCTGGCCCTATCCTATGGAGGCATAACGATGGTGCCCGTTAGCTCGCTGGTGAACCGGTGGTTCCAGGGCAAGAAGGGTTTAGCTCTGGGCATAACCTTCTCCGGGGTGAGTCTTGGGGGCATGGTCTTTGCACCGGTGATAGGCCTTCTCATTGGCGAGCTGGGTTGGCGTGACACCTATTCGGTGCTGGGCGCCGGCTCGTTGGCAGTCATCTTGCCGCTGGTCCTGGGGGTAATAAAAGACGGCCCCGGACCTGTGGCGAACACAGCCGGAAATCCGCGGCCTGTGCTCCCCCGGGCGCCCGAGCCGGTGCGGCCAGCCCCACCGGTTTCCCCAACGAACACGTCCGACGCCAGCCCTCCCACAATATGGGGCACAGGACGTATGCTGCGGTCGCCCGTTTTCTGGAGCATATCCATATCGTTTTTTCTGGTGAACCTGGGCCAGATAGCCGTCTTAACCCACGAGGTCCCATTCCTGACAGACCGGGGCATATCGCCGCTGGTGGCGGCCTCGACCCTGGGGTTTACTTCGGGCATGGGAATCCTGGGAAAGCTCGTCACCGGCTATTTGGCCGACCGCTTCTCCCGCGTATCCATCACCGTCGGCAGCTTCATCCTTCAAGCCGTCGGGCTTTTTGTCTTGATGGAAGCTGGAAGCATGCCCCTGGTCTGGGTGTTCGTCGTCGTCTTCGGCGCGTCCATCGGAGGCACGGCGGTCATCCGTCCCCTCATGGTAGCTGAATACTTCGGGGAACGTTCATTCGCGGTGGTCTATGGCTGGATAGAATTGACGAGACTGTTGGGAGCGACGATCGGCCCGTTCTTCGCCGGCTGGGTGTACGACACAACCCAGAGCTACACCTGGGCATTTATCCCGTTCATAATACTCTTTCTGGTAGGCATCCCGCCGTTGCTCTGGATGCAACGCACCGTGCGCTGAGGTCAGGCCTTTTTCTTCGGCCCTGCCTTCTGTTTGGCGGCGATCTTGAGCGTTTTCACCAGGTTCCTGGCAGCCTCATCTACGGAGAGGTCGTCCTTCTTGGCAATCTTCTCGAATTGGGAGAGCGTAATGTACTCGGGGTCGCCGTGGTCGTCATCCGGTTCCCATCAGCCACAGGTCAGACACATGACAGCGCCTCCTTCCTATCCAACAACTACAGATGGCTTCCCTGAAATCCAGGCAACCTCGCTCCTTCAGGAGTGTTTCACCTTTACTGGAGACGGGGTGACCCGGGCAGCTTCCTCTATTTGCCCGCCTTCTTCACCTTGCCCATGGCGTACTGGGCGGTGACGAACCAGCCAATAGCAAAGATTCCCAGAGAGAACACCCCGATGGAGAAAATGCCCAGCGAGAATATGCCGATGGAGAAGATACCGATGGAATAGACACCGATGGAAAAAATCCCGGCGGAGAACACGCCCGAGGACCATAGCCCGTCGGCAAACCACGCCTGAGCGTTGTTTACACCCCCCTCGGTTACGGGCATTCCCATCAACCCCAGCACCACGCCGACTATTATGAGCGCCACGGCCAGGCCCAACCCGAGTATGCTCCACTTTGACATAGCCGCCTCCTTCAAGCTTACTCCTCCCGCAGCCGCGGGGTCCTGTTGACGACAGGTTGGTCAGCTAAAGAGGGATGCCGTTTGCCCACCGGCGCTGGCTAAAGCCCGCTCAGGGTTTCTCTTCTATTGTTACCTTGATAAGGGTGTCTCCCTTGAACGTTGGATTCTGATTGGGGTCCCTGGGCCGCAGCTTGGCGGCCACGTCCATCCCCTCCACCACCTTCCCGAAGACCGAGTGTTTTCCGTCCAGGTGCGGGGTAGGCGCATACGTTAGGAAAAACTGGCTGCCATTGGTATTGGGGCCGGCGTTGGCCATCGAGATCACTCCCGCCTCGTGTTTTTTTTGGCTGAACTCATCCTCAAAACGGTAGCCGGGTCCGCCCGTTCCCCTGCCTGTCGGGTCGCCGCCCTGGGCCATGAAACCCGGTATGACACGGTGGAATGTGGTGCCGTCGTAGAAACCCTCTCGGGCCAGGAAGACGAAGTTGTTCACTGTTTTGGGTGCATCCCTGGCAAACAACTCCACTACGATCTTGCCCTTCTCCGTTTCCAGTATTGCCCGGTAGTTCTTGTTCGGGTCGATTTTCATGGGCGGCGCAGCCGAGTATATCTTGGGTGTTGGTGTCGCAGCCTGCCCTGGGGCAGGGCTGGGGCCTGGGGGTGGGCTGGCGGGGCGGGTGGGCGTT
>JACQTY010000067.1 GCA_016210545.1 Chloroflexota bacterium | reverse complement strand
TAAGCGTATCGAATATCAGCAAAGCCTATTCTACCCGGGTATTGTTTGCCAACCTCAGCTTCGAAATCGATGCCCGAGACCGCATCGCTCTGATCGGCCCCAATGGTTCCGGGAAGACAACCTTACTGGACATCCTGGCGGGGCACTCCAGCCCCGACACCGGCCAGATATTCAAGCAGAAGAACGTTACCGTCGGCTACCTGAAGCAGGACATAACCCCGTCTTCTGAAAGGCAACTGCTCCAGGTAGTGACCAGCGCCTCTGACACCATAAACGGGCTGGCTCGCCGCATTGCCGTAGCTCAGGAAGCGCTGGGAGGGGATGTGGCTAACGGCAACCATAACCGGCTGTTGCGGGAACTCGGCCAGCTACAATCGGCCTACGAAGCGGCTGGCGGCTACGACATCGAACACGAGGCCAAGGCCATTCTCTCCGGGCTGGGGTTCAAGCAGGAGGAGTTCACCCGCCCGTTGACCGCTTTCAGCGGCGGCTGGTTGATGCGGGCCGCCCTGGCCAAACTTCTACTCATCAGGCCCGATGTCCTACTCCTGGATGAGCCGACCAATCACCTCGATATCGAAGCCTGTGTCTGGTTCGAGAAGTACCTTGCCGCCTACCGGGGAGCGGTCGTCGTCACCTCCCACGACCGCGCCTTTCTCAACCGGGTGGTGAGTAAGGTGCTGGCCATCGAGCCGCGCGAAGTCATACAGCATCGCGGCAATTACGATGCATATCTTATTGCCCGCGAGGAGGAGCTTGAAGCTAGGCAGGGTGCGGCAGTCAGGCAGGAGAGGGAAATACAGCGGGAAATGCGCTTCATCGACCGCTTTCGTGCCAAGGCGACCAAAGCCAGCCAGGTGCAAAGCCGCATAAAGCGCCTGGAGAAGATACAAAGAATAGAACTGCCCAGGGCCACCAAGAAAATACACTTCTCCTTCCCGGAACCGCCCCGCGGCGGCAAGGAGGTCATATCGCTGAAGCATGTCGGGAAGTCGTACGGCGACCGCCTTGTTTACCAGGACCTGAATTTGGTGCTGGGCCGCGGCGACAAGGTAGCCCTCGTCGGCCCCAACGGCGCCGGTAAGACCACGTTGCTCAAGATCCTCGCCGGGGTGCTGCCCTTCGAGCAGGGTGAACGGGCCACCGGCCACAACGTAGTCTCGGCCTATTATGCCCAGTATGTGCTGGAGCTTCTCAATCCCGGCAACTCCCTCCTTGAGGAGTTGCATCAATCGGCCCCCGAAGAACCCGAACAGAGCCTGCGGCGGACCGCCGGCGGCTTTCTGTTCAGCGGCGATGATGTCCTCAAGCCCATTTCCGTCCTGTCCGGCGGCGAAAAGGCCCGCGTTGCGCTGGCCAAGATGCTGCTTCAGCCCAGTAACCTGCTGCTGTTGGACGAGCCGACCAACCACCTGGATATCGCTTCGCGGGAGATACTGGCCGATGCCCTCAATGACTACCAGGGCACTATTTGCCTCATAACCCACGACCGCACACTCATACAACAGGTCGCCAACAAGATCATCGAGATTGAGAATGGACAGCTGACCGTTTTCCCCGGCGATTACGCCGACTACCTGTACAGGAAGGAAATGGCGGTGAAACTGGCGCAGGAAGCTGCGGAAGCATCCCGGAATAGCGGCAGGATTCAAAAGGCCGCCCACGGCAATAAGCCGCCGACGAAGTGCAACCGTCCGCCGGTGCGCATCGAGGACGAAACTCAGAAGAACCTCAAGCGGGAGAGTCTGAGGATCGCCAAACGGATCGCCGAAATAGAAGGCAGCCTCCCGGACCTGGAGTTGCAGCTAGCGGAAATTGAAAGCCTGTTCTCGAATCCGGACCGGTACGGCGACGCTGCTCAGGTGGCCAGCTCCAGCGAGAGATATCGCGTCCTGAAAGAAGAGATTCGCCGCCTCACCGAAGAGTGGGAACGCCTGTCCATAGATGCGGAGGACATGAACAGACTACTCGAGGCAACCGCGAGTCCCTCAAATGCCAGGGTGTAGGACGCCACTGGCGAGTCCGCTGTGTCTACCCGGGCGGGGCGCCATTGTTCGGCGCCCCGCCCTCGCGATTCTTGCTATCTCTTCCCCACCCCCGCTGCCTCACGCTCTTCGCTGGTCCCTCCGCCTGCCAGTCCGAGCTGCTGCATAAAGGCGCTGTTGTCCCAGAAGAGGTACTCCTCTATGATGCGGCCGTCCTTCCAGTGGGCTATGGTCGCCATCTGAAGCTTGACCCTCCTGTAGTTCGGCGGAATTGTTTTCCCGTCGCCGGTTGGCATGGGCCTGGTGAATGTGCCCTCGATGTTGCTAATCGTGGCCGTCCACTCCCCGGAGCCGAACGACACCGGGTGGGACGTAATGGTGAAATCCGGCAACGCCACGAACATCTTATCGAGGTCCTCTATGTGTTTCTTGATGCCGCTCGTCTCCCGGCCATCGGGCCAGATGACGCGGACATCCTGGCTGTGGCTGCGGTCCAGAAGCTTCCAGTCCTGTTTGTTGAAGACCTGGAAGTCGAGTTCGTCGAAACGTGCCAGGCGCTCCTTGACGCCCTCTTCTCCCGCCAGGCAGTCCTTCAGTCGGGCCTCCAGCCTCATGACACGCGTGTCCATGTCCTCTCCCACCGTCTTCCTTCCTCCAACGTTTGTCATCTCCGCCTTCCCTTCCTTGCTCATTTCAGCCCCGGCGTCTCCTTTCGGGGCTGACCCGTGCAAACCCAAATAGTCGGCAATAGTTATGCTGTCTCACCAGCGTAGTGCTAATGGTACGCAGGTGCATTATTATCGTATGAGATTCTTCTTTGAGTGTCAAATTCCGATTGGCGCCTGGCCACCCGAATGCGCCATCAAGCTTTGCCAGCAATGTTGAACAGAGCTGGTGGTGTGTTCCCTCTTAAGCTCCCTTCATATGGTTGTTGACTATCTGCTATAGTTGCACCAAATTGGTGATGTGACCCTCCCTCAGCGAGATTCAATTGGCTGTGGATTTTGGTATCCCCTCTAACTTGACGCTCCCCCAAACGGGGCTGTATCATCGTTAAAGGCGACTTGAGAAAGAAAGTGAGATGAGGACAACACAATGAAGAGACTGGTTGTCATGGCGTTTGCACTGGTTTTCGGCGCTCTTGCCTGCGCGCCCGCAGCGAGCCCCGCCCCCCAGCCCTCACCGCCGACGAAGGCGCCCCCCACCACACAACCTGCCCCCGTTCCGGCGGCGGTCGCAGGAGACCCTGCCTTACAGAATCTGGTGGAAGCGGCCAAGAAGGAAGGCTCTGTCACCCTCTACAGCTTCAACTTTGTCGGTGATGTGGGCACAGCTATGCAACGGGGATTCGAGGAGCGGTATGGCGTAAAGGTTGATATAATCACCGGCCGCGGCGCCGAGTTTATAGAGCGGCTGAAGACGGAAGCCCGCGTGGGCAACCGTACCGGCGATTTCAGCGAAGGCTCTCAGGTGCACATATTCAACATGAAGAACGCCGGTGTGAGCACCTCTCTCAAGGACCTGCCCGTGTTGCGGGAGAAGGACGTATGGAAAGTAGAACCCACCTTCCTTGACCCCGACGGCCAGGTGCTCGCCGCCTATCCCACTTTCATGCAATCGCTGGTCAATACCAGACTGGTCAAGCCGGAAGAGGAGCCTAAATCCTGGAACGACCTGCTACAACCCAAATGGAAGGGCAAAATCCTGTTCACCGACCCTGTGGTCAGCAGCAACGCCTATATCATCTTTCAACCGCTGGTCAGGACAGGGATACTGAACGAGGACTACCTGCAGAAGCTGGGCGCCCAGGACCTCCAGTTCGTCACCGGCCCCGCCGAGGGTGTGCAGAAGCTGAGCCGGGGAGAGTCGCCGCTATTCGTATCCAGCCAGGCCATCGACGCCTCCAATGCGGTTCGAGAGGGCGCGCCCATAAAGATCTTTGACCTCAAGGAAGGCACCGCGGGCCAGGCCATCATGATGACCGTCATCAAGGATGGCCCGCACCCCAATGCGGCCAGGCTGTTTGCTAACTGGTGGCTGAGCCAGGAGGGGCAATCAGTCTACACCAAAGCCAAAGGCGCTCCCACCATCAGGAAGGACGTCAAGGGCGGCTTACCCGCAGGCCTGGATCTCGACCCGGCGAAGCCCGTCCTGCCCACCGCCGATGACCTGGCCCTTCAGGGCAAGATGTTTAGCGACAAGGCGTGGGTGCCCCTTCTGAAGAAGGCGAAGTAAGGTAAGCATTCGGTTCCAGCGGGCGAATCCGTTCGCTGCTTGTCATGTATCATAAGACAGCGCGCCCCGACCATGGTCGGGGCGCGCTGTGACTTGTTCTCTCCGAAAGCCATGCCCCTGAAAGCGGGTGGACGCGCACGGGGCAGTCCCTTTCAGGAATCGCCCGCGTTGTGGCCGCGCTTGAGGAACTCCTCGGCGTCGCGCACGAAGTCCTCGGGCCGCCCCTTCAGGGGTTCGTCGAACTTGACCTCGGTGTACTGGCTTTCCAGTTCCTTGACGTAGCTTTGCAGTTCCGCGTTCTCCCCTACGATGGCGTCCAGCTTCTCCTCCAACTCCTTCGCCGCGGTGAGCAGGTCGGACAGGTCCAGCTCGATGTTGGCCAAGCTGGCCAGCCGCTGGAGCAGGGCGTGGATAGCCCTGGGGTTGAAGGCCACGCCGATGGTGACGTCGGGATAGTAGAAGGCCCGGGCCGTCAACTGTATGCCCTGTAATTCATATTCCCGGCAGTTGGCGAGGAGATAGCTCTGGAAGGTGCCCGGTCCGGTGTAGCCGGAGAACTTCACCCCGTAGGGACTCAACGCCTCCCTCAGTTTGGGTTCGCTAATGGAGCATGAGATCTGCGGTTTGCGGGTATGAGGGACGCCGCCCAGGACCCCGCCCACGGAATATATCCTCTTGACCTTCAGCCTCTGGGCGAACTCCAGAAGGACCTCGAGATACTGGTTCCACCGGATGTTGGGTTCGATGCCGGAAAGGATGACGATGTCCCGCTCGCGAGGCTTTGGGTTCTTCCAGTAGTAGAAATCGTGGGAGGGCGTCTGGATTATCTTGACCACGCCGTCTTCTGTCTTGACGAATGGGCGCAGCATCTCCACCCCGGGGACCTGGTAAACATGGAAGTCCTCGGGGTCAATATGGGCGAACCTGGTGGCCTTCAGCTTCTTAATGAGGTACTCGACCGTGCCTACGGCGGCGCCGCCGCCGTCGAGCCAGCCGGCGAACCCGGCTATCAGGTACGGTTCCCTGAGCCGTGGCCGCTCTAATATGGTCAGATTGTCATCGATCCTGTTTGCCATTTATGGTCTCTTACCTCGAAAACAAGCGGGGCGAGGTCAGGTTATTGGACCCAATGGACACACCGACTCCAGTCCGCCCGCATTATAGCAGAAAACCTCTCCCTGTTCCTATCCGTCGAACGCGAGGGTCCGCTTCACCGCAGAGAACGCGGAGAGCGTAGATATCGCAGGGGGGCGCCCGTAGGGGCGGTTCGCGAACCGCCCAGGGCTAATTCATGGCGTCGCGCCATTTGTAGGGGCAGGTATGAAACCTGGCCTCCCGTAGGGGCGCGGCATGCCGTGCCCTTGTGCCCCGTCCCCATACGTAGGGGCAGGCCTAACCCCTGGGGGTCGACGCCCCGTAACCCGACAAACTCCACAAACCAATAGACTCGACAAGCCGTGTAGCGCGCTCTTGCCTCGAAACGATTTTAGCGTTATACTGGCAACCACTAATGCATCTGCAAAGGAGGCTGTTCCGTGACCACAGCTAACACCTGGAAAGAGACCGGCACACCGGGCCTTTCTCCCTACGAGGAGTGGCAGGAGTCCGAGGGCGTCCCCGCGATCAAGGGCTACTATATAGAGGACCTCAAGACAGCCGACGTGAAGCCGTGGGCCAGGATGGGGGTCAACGGCTGCTTCATCAACCTCGAAGGCGCCGGCCTGTCCAACGACGCCTACATCTGCGAGATCCCCCCGGGCAAGAACACCACCCCCCAGCGCTATATGTTCGAGGAGCTGATCTTCGTCCTCTCTGGCCGCGGCGCCACCACCATCTGGGCCAAGGGGGGCAAGAAGCAGACCTTCGAATGGGGCGAGGGCAGCCTGTTTTCGCCGCCCATCAACGTCTACCGCCAGCACTTCAACGGCCAGGGCGATAAGCCTGCCCGCTTCCTCAGCGTGACGACTGCGCCGCTGATAATCAACCTCTTCCACAGCAGCGACTTCGTCTTCAACAACGACTTCGTTTTCAAGGACCGCTACAACTCCGAGGAGGACTACTTCAGCGGCAAGGGCCAGCAATATCCCCGACGCATCTGGGACAGCAACTTCATCCCCGATGTCTACAGCTTCAAGCTCCAGCTCTGGAAGGAGAGGGGCGCCGGCGGAACCAACGTCATGTTCGAGATGGCCAGCAACACCTCGGCCGCCCACATCTCCGAGTTCCCTGTCGGCACCTACAAGAAGGGACACCGGCACGGCCCGGGCGCCCATGTCATCCTGCTGAACGGCACGGGGTATTCGTTGCTGTGGCCCGAGGGCAGCCCTATGAAAAAAGTGGACTGGCGCAAGGGCAGCATGTTTGTGCCTCCCGACCAGTGGTTCCACCAACACTTCAATACCGGGCGGGAGCCGGCGCGTTATCTGGCCCTGCGCTGGGGAAGCACCAAGTACGGCCGGCTTTCGTTCGGCGTGACCAAGATGCTGGCAGCGGACGAGAGCGTCAAAGCCGGCGGCGCCCAGATCGAGTACGAGGATGAAAGCCCCGAGATCAGGAAGATATTCGAGGCCGAACTGGCCAAGAACGGCCTCAGGTGCAATATGCCGCCGGCGCCCAGGAAGTAGGGTGGCGGAGTCCTCTCCCCGTCGACGGGAGAGAGTGAGAGAGAGTCCCGACTTGTCGGGATTAGTCCTCTCCCTCGGCGGGAGGAGACTGTGGGCTCAATTTCTTAGAGACTAGAGGAGACAGCATGAACGACACTTTCCACGACCATGATCATGAACACGAGGACCACGCCGAAATGCCCCTGGAGGAGGACCACCCTCTGTGGGCCAAGGAGCGGATCGAGCTCCGCAGCGTAGGCATCGACATAGGCTCCTCCACCTCTCACCTGATGTTCTCGCGCCTCGTGCTGCGACGGCTGGGGATGGCCCTGTCCAGCAAGTTCATTGTGGTCAGTCGTGAGGTGACCTACGAGTCGCCTATCATGCTCACCCCTTTCCTGCCGGGCAACATTATTGACATCCAGGCCCTGAGCCTGTTTGTCGATCAGTCATATCACCAGGCGGGCATTGCCCCCGACAAGATAGACACTGGCGCGGTCATAATCACCGGCGACGCCGCCCGCAAGGACAACGCCGAGGCGATCGCCAACATGTTCTCCCGGCAGGCGGGCAAGTTTGTCTGCGCCACCGCCGGGCCTAACCTGGAGGCGCAGATGGCCGTATTCGGCTCCGGGGTGGTGGACAAGACTGGCGAGGGAAACGAGGCCGAAGACACAGGCATGAATGTGGACGTCGGCGGGGGCACGGCCAAGCTGGCCATCGCTCAAAGAGGGGCGATTGTCGACACCTCGGCTATGAACGTCGGCGCCCGGCTGGTGGTCTTCGACGAGCACGGCTGCATCGTGAAGACCGAGGAGGCGGGACGGATAATCGCCGAGGATATGGGCGTGGAACTGAAGGTGGGCCAGGTGCTGAAACAGGAAACAAAGCAGGAGATCGCCAGCCGGCTCGCCGACTGCCTGTTCAACGTAGTGTCCCGGAAGCCGCTCACCCGACTGACTCAGAAGCTGATGATAACCTCGCCGCTGTCGTTCAACGGCAAGGTGGGCTTCATGACCTTCTCCGGCGGTGTGTCGGAGTACGTTTACAGCAAGGAGTCGCAGGTCTTCGGCGACCTGGGGCCTCTTCTGGGCGCGGAGATCCGGAAGCGGGCCAGCCAGTTCCCCGTCCCCATGCAGGAGCCGGCCTGCCGCATACGGGCCACCGTCATCGGCGCTTCGCAGTACACGGTGCAGGTCAGCGGGAACACCATCTTCATCTCGGAGCCGGGCTTGTTGCCCCTGCGCAACTTGCAGGTCGTCACCCCTCACTGGGTGGACGACACGGTGACGAAGGAGTCGGTGGCTCAGGCTTTCGGCGAGGCGTTCCGCCGCTATGACCTGGAGGAGGGGGACAAGCCGGTGGCGCTGGCGCTGCACTGGCCGTGGGGGCCGTCGTATCCCTTGCTTCAGGGGTTTGCCCAGGGCTTGCTGGAGGCGATGAAGTCAACCATTGCCCGCAGGGTGCCCATGGTCCTGGTGTTCGACGCCGACCTGGGCAAGCTCATCGGGAACAACCTGGCCCAGGAACTCCCTGCCAAGTATCCCTTGCTGTCCATCGACGGGGTAGACCTGAAGGACTTTGACTTCATAGACATCGGGGAAGAGATAACCGAGGCGCAGGCGGTGCCGGTGGTGATAAAGTCTCTGATATTCAGGTGCTAATGCAAACGCAATAGTTGATGCTGCATAATTCGTCATTGCGACCCCGATGAAAATCGGGGAAGCAATCCGTCACTCACTGGCACAGGTACGGATTGCTTCGTCGCTACGCTTCTCGCAACATGACAAGCCATTCATCACTATTTTGTGCGTTAGTATTAGTCTGGTGACCTCATCCCCCCTAATCCCTCTCTCCGTTGACGGGGAGGGGGACAGAAAAGCCTACCGGGTGCTCTCCCCCCAGCCGCACAGCAGTTACAGGTCTATCGGGCTAACCTTGTGGGCCTGGCCACGCCAATGACGAGCGGCGTGAGCCACAGCGGCCGGCGCTCCAGCTCGACGATTTCGAAGCCTGCGGCTTTGAAGGCCGCTGTGGTCTGGCGGTTGGGGTGACAGCCGGCCCCGAACCAGCGCCAGGCCGGAGTGAGAAAGTCCTGGACCTTGCCCAGGAATCCTTCGGCGCGAACGTGCTCAATGAAGCGGAAGGCCCCGCCCGGCTTGAGGACTCGCTTCGCTTCGGCAAGGCTCGTGGACTGGTCGTCTACGGTGCACAGCACCAGGGTTGATACCACTGTATCGAAGGAAGCGTCGGCGAAGGGGATCGCTTCGGCGGGGGCCTGATGGAATTCCACCTTTACATTCAGCGCCTCGGCCCGTTTCCGCGCCCTGGCCAGCATGAATGGGTCCGGGTCAGTAGCCACGAGGTGTTCAACCGACTTGTAGTACGATAGGTTAGCGCCGGTGCCCACGCCCAACTCAAGGATCCGTCCACTGGCTGCGCCGACCACACGTTTCCTGAGCCGGTGCAGGACTCGCTGCTCTGCCGACCGGGTCAGGAAATCGTAGCTGGCGGCAAACCAGCGATGTCCCTTTTGGGAAGACATCCCCTCTGGCACCTCCTACTCCGGGAGCAAAATCCGAAGCACTAAATCCGAAATCCTAAACAAATTCAAAAACCCAAATTCGAAAGGTTAGGCTCAAGTTCTACAGTGGTCCCGCCGGTCCAGATATGATTCTTGGGCATGGCAAATCTGGCTGAAATCGCATTGTGGTGCCAAATAATCTTGCCTCTGGCATATTGACAACTGATTATGAG